>NZ_JAKKFF010000412.1 GCF_022229015.1 Micromonospora foliorum | reverse complement strand
GCCGGCGTGCGGCCGCGCCGGCGGCTCCGGCCAGCAGGGCCACCAGCAGCAGGGGTACGCCCCGAAGCGGCGTCACGTGCCGACCCACCTGCACGGCGAGGGCGGCGACCAGCAGCCCGACCAGCCCGGTGTGGGTGATGGCGCGGGCGGTCCGGCCGGCGAGTCGGCTGAGCGCGCCGAGCAGCGCCACCGCGACTGTGGGGAGCACCGTCACCAGGGCGACCAGCAGCAGGATCTGGGCCGGGTCGGCGCGGTGGAAGAGGAAGAAGTCGGGGCTGCGACCGAGCACGTCCAGCAGTGGCTGGGTGACCACGAGACCGACCAGCGCGACGATTTCCAGCAGTCGACCCAGCTCGCCGCGCCAGCCGCGCTCCCACCGCGGTTCAGCCACCCATCACCGTCCGGTAGAGCGTGCGGGTGCCGGAGGGCAGTTCCAGCCGGTCGGCGATCCGTCCCCGGGCGGCGAGCAGCGTCTCGAAGGTGTCGCGTCGGTAGTCCGGGAACAGACCGGCGGGCTTGTTGGCCAGCAGCCGGGTCGCCATCGGGTCCTCCGGGTGGACGAACTCCACCACCACCGCGCCGCCCGGCGCGGTCAGCCCGGCCAGCCAGTCGATGACCTCCGGCAGCGGCACGTTGCGCCCGATCGCCAGGTGGTGCACCACGGCCAGGGCGAGCACCACGTCGGCGGACGCCCGCTCGGCGAAGCCGGCCCGCTCGACGCCCCGCCAGCCGCCACCTGGTGAGGGGTCGGCCAGGTCCAGCACCAGCGGCAGGATGCGACGCTGACCCTCGGAGCGCAGCCGTCGGTACAGCTCGTCGACGACGGCCGGGTCCTGCTCGACGGCGACCACGTAGTCGGCGTGACCGGCCGCCAGCCGGGAGTACCGGCCGTCGTTGGCGCCGAGGTCGAGCACCAGGCGGGGGCGGGTGCCGGCGGCCACCGAGGTGGCCACGAACTGCTCCTTCGCCACCCGGTCGCGGGCCGAGTAGCCGCAGGTGCGTTGGTAGTCCGACCAGTGGCTCTCGGGCGGGCGGCGGTCCAGCTTGCGGACCAGTTTCTCGATGCCGCGCACGGTGGCGAGCAGCAACTCCCGGGAGAACCCGGCGGCGCGCAGTTGGTCGCGTACCTCGCTGGTGCTGGCGGCGGCGTTACGCTGCTGCATGGCCCCGTGCAGGTGCAGGTGGGTCAGCACGCCGGGGCGCAGCCGGCGGGCCCCGTTGAAGAGCGGCCGCAGCTCGTCGGCCTCGATACCGTCGACCCGGGCGCGCAGCCACGGCTGGAAGTCGACGCCCAGGTGGGCGGTGAGCATCAGCGGGTAGAGCACGGTCTGGCAGAACTGCCGGTAGCCGGCCCACGGTTCGCCGTCGCGGACCGGCTCGAAGGAGCCGATGTCGATGAAGACCGGTGCGGCGCCACGCCACTGGAGGTTGTACGCCGAGCCGTCCTTGGTGGTGAAGCCCTCGCGGAGCGCGGCGTTCAGGATCTCCAGGTGCAGCAGGGCGGCGTCGCGCAGCATGCTGAACGACCACTCGTACGGGTGGGAGACGAACGGGATGCGCTCGTGGCGCAGCACGGCGGCCCACGGCGTGCCGGCCGTGGCGGGCACCAGGGTCGGCGGGGCGTCCTCGGTGGCGCAGACCTTGCGCGCGGCGACGAGCGCCGGGAAGAACGTGCTGCCGGTCAGTGCCCGCCAGTGCTCGGCGGCCTGGGGGTCCAGCCCGCGCAGCACCTCGTCGCCGACGTGGAAGACCCGGTTGGCCGGGTCACGGAAGGAGGCCGGCTCGGGCCGTACCCCGGTGGGTGAGATCGCCATCGTGGGGCCTGGCCCGCTCAGCGCTGGTCGGTGGGCTGCCGGCGGAACCGGTCGACCAGTCGTCGCCAGTAGAGCTTCGCGGCGACCGCGGCGCCAGCCACCCCGCCGACGACCGCCTGCACGATCAGGCTGCCGGACCCCGCGTCCAGGTAGGCCAGATGTTCCACCGATCGCTCCTTGCCCTCGCCGCCTCGACACCGGCGTCCCGGGCATACACCGATGAGGCTTTTGACCCAGAAAGCCGGACTTGTCCATCACCGTACGCCGGTCGCTGACGCCGTCGAGGGCACATCGGCGTACTCCCAGCCTCGCCACAGAATGCGGCCGGGACGGCGGACCGCGCCGGTACGCTGCGGACGTGCGCTGGATGATGGTGGACGCGCCGCTGGACTCCTCCGGCGCTGGCCGCGGCGAGGAGCGGGCCCCCGCCGCGCTGCGCCGGGCCGGCCTGCGCGAGGCCCTGGCCGCCGACGACGACGGGCAGATCGACGAGGCCCGGTTGCGCGACCCGAACCGCGACCCGGCGAGCGGGGTGATCGGCGCGGCGGGCCTGGTCCGGGCCGGGGGCGCCATCGCCGCTCGGATATGCGCGCCCCGCGCGGACGGCGCCCCCCCCCTGGGTCGCGGCGGGGACGTCGCGATCAGTCGACGCATCTGACGGGCCCTGCCCCAGC
>NZ_JAKKFF010000411.1 GCF_022229015.1 Micromonospora foliorum | reverse complement strand
AGCGACCGGGCGGCGGCCAGCAGTCCGCCCGCCGCGGGCTCGGCCAGCGCCTCGCTGCCCCGACCCACCTCGCGGGCGGCGACGCGCTCCAGCTCGGCGATCGTCTCTTCGATGCGCACGTTTTGCCTCCCCGGCGACAGTGGACCGACCCAGGGTAGCGGTGGGCGGCCAGGCTGCGGATCGAGTGGTCTTTTCCCATGAGTGCTGCGGAAATCATGGGTCGAGGCCAACCCTTGCCGTGGAAATCGTTGACGTGCTGTCAGGTGGGGACGTCCTTGCGCTACAGGCTGACAGTTGTTCGCATTGGCCGGCGGTGGGAGCGTGCGGTATCCACGAACGCCGCTGAAGGGTTGCCACGATGACCGACGACCTGCTGGCCCGGCACCGGGCCGTACTCCCGTCCTGGATGCCGTTGTACTACGCCGAGCCGATCGAGCTGGTCTCCGGCGCGGGCCGCCGGGTCACCGACGCGCAGGGGCGCAGCTACCTGGACTTCTTCGGCGGCGTGCTGACCAACATGATCGGGTACGACATCCCGGAGATCCGGGAGGCCGTCGAGCGCCAGCTCGCCACAGGCATCGCGCACACCTCGACCCTCTACCTGATCCGGCAACAGGTGGAGCTGGCCGAGAAGATCGCCCAGCGCTCCGGCATCCCGGACGCCCGGGTGTTCTTCACCAACTCCGGCACCGAGGCGAACGAGGCGGCGCTGCTGGTCGCCACCAACCACCGCCGCTCGCACCAGATCCTGGCCGTGCGCAACAGCTACCACGGCCGGTCGTACGCGGCGATGGGCGTCACCGGCAACCGCAACTGGTCGGCCAGCGGCCTCAACCCGCTCCAGGTGGCCTGGCTGCACTCCGGTGACCGGGTGCGCGGCCTGCTGGCCCGGCTCAGCGCCGACGAGCAGGTCGACGCGGCGGTGGAGGACCTGCGCGAGGTGCTGGCCACCCAGACCGCCGGTGACGTGGCCGCGCTGATCGCCGAGCCGATCCAGGGCGTGGGCGGCTTCGTGTACCCGCCGGACGGGCTCTTCGCCGGTTGGAAGAAGGTCCTCGACGAGCACGGCATCCTGTTCATCGCCGACGAGGTGCAGACCGGCTGGGGGCGTACCGGGGAGCACTTCTGGGGTTACCAGGCGCACGGCATCACCCCGGACCTGCTCACCTTCGCCAAGGGCATCGGCAACGGCTTCGCTCTCGCCGGGGTGGTCGGCCGGGCCGAGGTGCTGGAATCGGTGCCGGCCATCAGCTTCTCCACCTTCGGCGGCAACCCGATCTCCACGGCGGCCGGCAACGCGGTGCTCGACTACCTCCTGGAGCACGACCTGCAGGCGAACGCGGCCCGCGTCGGCGCGATCCTCGCCGACGGCCTGCGGTCCGCCGTGGGCGGGCTCGACTGCGTCGCCGAGGTACGCGGAAAGGGGCTGATGCTCGGCGTCGAGTTCGTCCGGCCGGGCACCAGTGAGCCGGACCCGGCGCTGACCAACCGGGTCTTCGAAGCCGCCCGGGACGGTGGCCTGCTGGCCGGCAAGGGCGGTCTCTACGGCAACGTGCTGCGGATGGGTCCACCGTTGACGCTGACCGAGGATGAGGCCCGGGAGGGCCTGGCGATCCTCGTCGACGCGATCCGCACCACGGCGGGGGCGGCGGCATGAGCATCGGTCACTTCGTCGACGGCAAGCGGGTCGGCGGCGCGTCGGAGCGGCGCGGCGACGTGTTCGACCCGGCGACCGGTCGGCGTACCGCCGAGGTCGAGCTGGCCTCGACCGCGGACGTCGACGTCGCGGTGCAGGCCGCCGCCCGCGCGGCGCGGGCCTGGCGGGACGCGTCGCTGGCGCGACGTTCCGCGGTGCTGTTCGCCTTCCGGGAGTTGGTGCACGCCAGGCGGGACCGGCTCGCCGAGGTGATCACCGCCGAGCACGGCAAGGTGCTCGCCGACGCCGCCGGCGAGGTGCAGCGCGGCCTGGAGGTCATCGAGTACGCGTGCGGCCTGCCGTCGGCGTTGCGCGGCGCGTTCAGCGAGAACGTGTCCACCGAGGTCGACTCGTACACGATCCGGCAGCCGCTCGGGGTGGTCGCGGTGATCTCCCCGTTCAACTTCCCGGTGATGGTGCCGCTGTGGTTCGTGCCGGTGGCGGTGGCCTGCGGCAACGCGGTGGTGCTCAAGCCGAGCGAGAAGGACCCGAGCGCGGCGCTGCTGCTGGCCGAGTGGTTCGCCGAGGCGGGCCTGCCCGACGGGGTGCTCAACGTGGTCAACGGCGACAAGGAGGCGGTCGACGCGTTGCTGGAGCACCCGGAGGTGCGGGCGGTGTCGTTCGTCGGCTCCACCCCGATCGCCCGGTACGTCTACCAGCGCGGAACGGCCGCCGGCAAGCGGGTGCAGGCGCTCGGCGGGGCGAAGAACCACATGGTGGTGCTCCCGGACGCCGACCTGGACCTGGCCGCCGACGCGGCGGTCAACGCCGGGTTCGGCTCGGCGGGGGAGCGGTGCATGGCCATCTCGGTGCTGGTGGCGGTGGAGCCGGTGGCGGACGCGCTGGTCGAGCGGATCGCCCAACGGGTGACCGGGCTGCGCACCGGCGACGGCCGACGGGGCTGCGACATGGGTCCGCTGGTGACCGCCGCGCACGCGGCGAAGGTGCGCTCCTACGTGGACGCCGGTGTCGCCGCCGGCGCCGTGCCGGTGGTGGACGGGCGGGACGTGACGCCGGACGGCGACCCGGACGGTTTCTGGCTCGGCCCGACGCTGTTCGACCGGGTGACCCCGGAGATGTCGATCTACACCGACGAGATCTTCGGGCCGGTGCTGAGCGTGGTCCGGGTCGCCTCGTACGACGAGGCGGTGGACCTGGTCAACGCCAGCCCGTACGGCAACGGCACGGCGATCTTCACCAACGACGGCGGGGCGGCCCGGCGCTACCAGCACGAGGTGGAGGTGGGCATGGTCGGGATCAACGTGCCCATCCCGGTGCCGATGGCGTACCACTCGTTCGGCGGCTGGAAGTCGTCCCTCTTCGGTGACCTGCACGCCCACGGCGAGGACGGGGTGCGCTTCTTCACCCGGGGCAAGGTCGTCACCAGCCGCTGGTTGGATCCGCGGCACGGCGGGGTCAACCTCGGGTTCCCCACCCAGACCTGAGCAGTCGCAGCACGCCCGCCCCGGCCAGGTACGCCACCAGCGCCGGGACGGGCGTGCCGAGCGGCTCCGGGGCGTGTTGCGGTGTGGTGCTGTTGACAAGCAGCGCGGCCACCACGGCGGCGTAGCCGGCCACCGCCGACGCCGCCCGGGCCGGGGTGCTCCGAGGGGTTCGCCGCCCGGCACGGTGCCGGCCGCTGCGCGCCTCCACCGGCCCGAAGATGGCGACCAGCACCACCAGGACGGCGCTGAGCAGCAGCAACCAGGGCGCCCGCCAGGCCCACCAGGCGGCCGTGTCGACCGCCGGGGTGGGCAGCGTCCCGACCGCGTCGAGCAACCCGATCAGGAGGATCGCGGCGGTCAGGTGCCAGAGGAAGACGGTCAGCACCACCAGGTTGACCCCGATCACCAGCTGCCACGGCCCGGTGCGGCTCAGCAGCCGCTCGGCCGGGCCGCGCAGCAGCAGGATCACCCCGAGCTGGCCGGCGGCGACGGCCAGCAACGCGAGGCTGGGCGGCGCGGCGTTGTCGAGCCGTTCGTCGGGCACCTTGAGCATGGCCACCGGCCAGGGGCCGAGCACGGTGAGCAGCAGGACCGCGCCCAGCCCGCCCGTCAGGAAGACCAGGCCGGCCCGGCGGGAGGTGGGCAGCCGCCGTCGGCGTACCCCCGGACGGTCGGGAGTCGACGGCCCGGCAGCGTCGGTCTGGGCGGGTGGTGGCGCGGTTGGACCCGCCTTCGTTGGTCGTGGCGTGGCTGGACCGGCGGGCGGCGGCGTGGCGCGGGCGTCGTGCCAGGCGAAGCCGAGCTGGTGGACGGCGAGCCAACCGAAGAGGTAGTTGCCGTAGCTCAGCTCCTCCGGCCCGTTCAGCCGGCCGAGGTCGCCGAGGCCGACCAGGGCGACGAGCACCAGCGGTACGGCCAGGCCGAGGCGGCGGTGCAGCGCGTACATCGGTGGGGTGAGCGCGACCACCGCCAGGTAGGCGACCAGGAACCAGAGCGGGATGGTGGCGAACCAGAACACCTCGCGGATGTGGGTCGGGTCGACGCCGCGCAGCCAGGCGACCGCCGCGGTGGCGGTGAGCACCAGCAGCAGCGTGCTGGTGGGGCGGACCAGGCGGGCACTGCGGTCGATCAGCCAGCCGGCGGCGTCGCCGCCGCGGGCCCGCAGCCGGGTCAGCGAGGCCGCGTTGGCGTAGCCCCCGACCAGGAAGAAGACCGGCATCACCTGGGCCAGCCAGGTCAGCGGGTACGCCCAGCGCAGGTCGCCGAGCGCGGAGTGCCCGGTGGCCTGCCCGGCGGCGTCGCGCCCGATCACCGTGACGCTCCAGTGTCCGAAAACGACCATGGTGATGGCGAGCGCGCGGAGCAGGTCGACGTACCGCTCCCGCCCAGCCGGGGTGCGCTCGGCCAGCTGGCGCAGACGGCGCATCGCCTCAGGCTAGGCGACCCGGCGGCGGCTGGTGGTGATAACGGTTCGACCGTCAGGACTTGAAGTCCGAGCCCGGCTGTCGTAGAAATTCTTCAGCAACAGAGCATGAACTGAAGAGAACTACCGCCCCTCGCGCGACGGACGCCTCCCCCCACAGACCGGCGATCCGCCCGACCCGACCCGAGGAGAACCCATGAACAGGCGTGACATCCTGCGGCGCAGCGTCGCCGCCGGCCTCCTGGCCACCCCCGCCGCCGGCCTGCTGTCCGGCTGCGCCACCGGCGGTGGCGGTGACAAGAACGATGCCGAGACCTACCAGGGCACCAAGAGCGCGCAGAACCCGCTCGGCGTGAAGGAGGACGCCCCACTCGAGGTGGTGATCTTCGGCGGCGGCTTCGGTGAGGAGTACGCCAAGGCCCACGAGGCCATGTACACCGAGAAGTACCCGAAGGCGAAGATCAAGCACTCCTCCACCCAGGAGATCAGCAAGACGCTCCAGCCGCGGTTCGTCGACGGCACCCCGCCGGACGTGGTCAACAACTCCGGCTCCGGCCAGATCGACTTCAACGGCCTGGTCAGCCAGAACGCCCTCGCCGGCCTCGACGACCTGCTGGCCGCCCCGAGCCTCGACATCCCCGGCAAGACGGTCAAGGACACCCTGCTGCCCGGCGCGGTCGAGGTCGGCTCCTACGACGGCAAGTTCCTGGTGCTCAACTACACGTACACCGCCTACGGAATCTGGCACTCCGCCAAGCTCTTCGCCGACCGCGGCTGGTCGTACGCGAAGACCTGGGACGAGCACATCGCGCTCTGCAAGCAGATCAAGGCCGCCGGCATCGCCCCCTGGACGTACGCCGGTCTGCACCCGCGCTACATGAGCTGGCCGCTGATCTCCACCGCGATCAAACTCGGCGGCCCGTCGGTGGCGACCGCCATCGACAACCTGGAGCCGAACGCCTGGAAGTCCGACTCGATGCGGACCGCCGCCGACGCCTGGCACCAGATCGTCAAGGACAAGTACATCCTGGAGGGCTCGCCCGGCCTGGACCACAAGCAGTCGCAGACCGCCTGGTGCCAGGGCAAGGCCGCCTTCATCTCCTGCGGCTCCTGGCTGGAGAGCGAGCAGAAGGACGTCACCCCGGCCGGGTTCAACATGACGATCGGGCCTACGCCGAGCCTGGGCAGCGGCGACAAGCTGCCGTTCGAGGCGATCCGCGGCACCGCCGGGGAACCGTTCATGGTGCCGGCCAAGGCCCGCAACGTCGCCGGCGGCCTGGAGTACTTCCGGACCATGCTCTCCAAGAAGGGCGCCCAGGACTTCACCAAGAAGGTCGCCAGCCTCACCGTGGTCGCCGGCGCCACCGAGGGCGTCGAACTGCCGTACGGGCTGAGCACCGTGGTCAAGGCCCTCGACGCGTCCGGCGCCAACGGCTTCAACTGGGTCTACAACAACTTCTACCGCAAGTTGGAGCGCAACCTCGTCGACGCCGCGTGCGGCGAGTTCTTCAGCGGCCGGATCGGCCCCGCGGAGTTCCTCGAACAGTGCCAGAAGGGCGCCGACTCGATCGCCCAGGACAGCTCGATCAAGAAGTACAAGCGAGCGGCCTGACCCGCCCGGCCGGTGGGGGAGCGGTCCGCCCCCACCGGCCGTACCCCGACGGAAAGGTCCCTCTCGTGAAACATGGCAAGTGGCCGCTGATCGTCACGTTCCTGGTGCCGCCGGTGCTGTTGTACGTGTTCTTCGTCGTCTCGCCGTACCTGCAGGCGTTCCAGATCTCCACCACCGACTGGCTCGGCTACTCGGCGGACGCCAACCCGGTCGGCCTGGCCAACTTCAAGACCCTCTGGCACGACGACTACGTGTGGAACGCGCTGAAGAACAACGCGATCCTGCTGGGTCTGGTGCCGGTGCTGACCATCGTGCTCGGGCTCTTCTTCGCCACCATGCTCGCCATGGGCGGGCGCAAGGGCAGCGCCGGCGTGACCGGCGTACGCGGGAGCGCGCTCTACCGGACTGTCTACTTCTTCCCGCAGGTGCTCTCCGTGGTGATCATCGCGTTGCTCTGGAAGGAGGTGTACCACCCCAACCAGGGGCTGCTCACCAGCGCCGCGCACGCCGTCGGCCTGCCCGCGCCGACCTGGCTCGGCGACCCGGCCACCGCCTTCTGGTGCGTACTGGCGGTGATGGTCTGGAGCAACGTCGGCTTCTACGTGGTGCTGTTCGGCGCGGCGATGTCGGCCGTACCGAAGGAGATCTACGAGGCGGTGCTGCTCGACGGCGCGTCCCGGTTCACCACCCTGCGCCGGGTCACCCTGCCGCTGCTCTGGGACACCGTCCAGGTCGCCTGGGTCTACCTGGCCATCTTCGCCCTGGACGGGTTCATCCTCGTGCAACTGATGACCAACGGCGGGCCGAACTTCTCCACCGACGTGATCGGCGTCCGGATGTACGACACCGCCTTCGGCAGCGAGACCAAGTTCGGCTACGCCTCCGCGATCGGCGTGGTGATGTTCTTCCTGACCCTCTCGGTGGCGGTGCTGTCGCTGCGGGTCGGCCGGCGCGAACGGATCGAATACTCTTGACCACTCTGGACCAGCCCACCGCGACCGCCCCGACCCCGGTTGCCAGCCGGGACCGCCCGGTACGCCGGGAACTCGGCGTGGCCAACGCCCTCTCGCACGGCTTCCTGCTGCTCTGGGGCCTGCTCACCGTACTGCCACTGCTGTGGATGTTCATCAGCTCGTTCAAGACCAACGGCGAGATCCTCGCCGACCCGTGGGGGCTCCCCGGCGCGCTGCACCTGGACAACTGGGCGCGGGCCTGGACCGGCGCGCACATCGGCCGGTACTTCCTCAACAGCCTGGTGGTGGTGACCGGCTCGGTCAGCCTCACCATGCTGATGGGCGCCACCGCCGCGTACGTCTTCGCCCGGTACGAGTTCCGTGGCCGCCAGGTCGTCTACTACCTGTTCGTCGGCGGCCTCATGTTCCCGGTGTTCCTCGCCCTGGTGCCGCTCTTCTTCGTGGTCCGCAACGCCGGCCTCTTCAACACCTGGCTGGGGCTGATCCTCGTGTACGCGGCCTACTCGCTGCCGTTCACGGTGTTCTTCCTGACCGCGTTCTTCCGGACCCTGCCGACCTCGGTGGCGGAAGCCGCACTTGTCGACGGCTGCGGTCACTTCCGGCTCTTCTTCCGGGTGATGCTGCCCATGGCCCGTCCGGGAATGATCAGCGTGGCGATCTTCAACTTCCTCAGCCACTGGAACCAGTTCCTGCTGCCGCAGGTGCTGTTGCAGGGCGACGAGTCCAAGTGGATGCTGGCGCAGGGGCTGTTCGCGCTCTCGGTCAGCCAGGGCTACGCCGGCGACTACGCTCGGCTCTTCGCCGGGCTGAGCATCGCGGTGCTTCCGGTGCTCGCGGTCTACGTGGCCTTCCAGCGCCAGGTGCAGGCGGGCCTCACCGCAGGGCAGCTCAAGTAGAGGGGTAAGTTCCTGCCTCCTCGCGATGGTCCCTCAGGCCTGACCGATCCTGATCAATTGCCGGGGGGCCGGCTCGGCGCCGACGCGCCGAGCCGGCCGGTCCTCAGATCGCGAGGGCCCCGCCGTCCACGGGGAGGAGCACACCGTGGATGTGTGACGCCTCTTCACTGGCGAGGAAGATCACCGCCGCGGCGGTGTCCTGCACCGTGCCCGTATGCCTGTCCGGGTTGTTCTCGGCGAGCTTCTCCAGGATGGGGCGGAGGTCTTCGTTTGACTCCGTGATGGTGGGTCCGGGGGCGACGGTGTTCACCCGAATGCCGTCGGCGGCCAACTCCGCGGCCCACGACCTCGTCAGCGAGTGCAGGCCTGCCTTGCTGGCGCCGTACAGCGAGGTGAACTTGATTCCATCCACACCGCCGATCGAGCCCATGTTGATCACCGAGCCGCCGCCGTGCTCCACCATGCCGGGCACCAGGGCCGCCGTCAGAAGGTACGGGGCCTTGACGTTGACCTCCAGCACCAGGTCGATCTGTTCCTCGGTCGACTCCGTCATGGGGTGCGGCGGCACGAGAAAGGCCGCGTTGTTGACCAGGATGTCGATCGGCCGACCCGCCAGGGCCGTCGCCTCCTGTGCGAGGCGGCGGATCTCGGACCCACCCGCGGAGAGGTCTGCCTCGACGAAGTGGGCGATGCCACCCTCCGCGACGATCCCGTCGACGATCTGAGCACCCTGCTCCGCGCCGAGTCCGGTCACGACGACGATGGCACCCTCGCGGGCCATCGCCTCCGCCACACCGCGCCCAATTCCGCTCGTCGAGCCTGTGACCAGTGCGGCGCGCCCTTCGAGACGTTTCATGTCGGTACCTCCGGTTCTTGCGGTGATGTCATGGACGTGGGACGGCTGAACCTCTCGTCGAACCCATCGTTAATTGCTTGAACAAGCAAGTATGCCGAGTGATTCCCTGGCAGGTACGGGCTCTGGTGCAATGCCACCACTGGAAGGCGGGTGCCGAGACCGCATCTCCCGGAATCGGCGGTCACGGCCGGGGCTACGGCTGCGACAAGTGCCGTCACCTGCTCGGGGTCGGGGCAGCCCGTGCGGATACGCCGCCGCCCGCCGTGATCGCGGTCGCCTCGGGCGCCGAGCGCCGGTGATCGCGGTCGTGTGGGGCGCCGGGCGCGGGTGATCGCGGTCGTGTCGGGCGCCGGGCGCCGGTGATCGCGCTAAATCCTGGAAAGAGTCCCCTCGTCGCGGCCGGAGGGCACTACATCCTGGATCGAGCGC
>NZ_JAKKFF010000410.1 GCF_022229015.1 Micromonospora foliorum | reverse complement strand
GGCGGCGGGAGCGGCCTTGGCGGCCTTCGCCTTCTCGGCGGCCTCCAGCACGTCCTGCTTGCGGATCCGACCACCCACGCCGGTGCCGTTGAGCGCGGACAGGTCGACGCCGTGCTCACTGGCCAGCTTGCGCACCAGCGGGGTCACGTACCCGGCGGCCTCCTCGCCGGCACCCGGTGCCGGGGCGGACGGGCGCGGCGGCGTCGAGGTCGACGCGGCCGGCTGCGCGGCCTGCTCGGTCTTCGCCGGCTGCGCCGAGCTCTCGGTCTCCGCGGCGGGCTCGTTGTACGACATGCCGGGGGTCGGCTCCTCGACCTTCGGCTCCGGCTTCGGCTCGGCCTTCGGCTCCGGCTTGGCCTCCGCCTTCGGCTCGGGCTGCGCCGGGGCGGGGGCCGCGCCGGCAACGCCGATGATCGCCAGGTCGGCGCCGACCGCGGCGGTCTCGTCCTCGGCGACCTTGATCTCCAGCACCGTGCCGGCGACCGGCGACGGGATCTCGGTGTCCACCTTGTCGGTGGAGACCTCCAGCAGCGGCTCGTCGACCTCGATGGTCTCGCCGACCTGCTTCAGCCAGCGGGTGACCGTACCCTCGGTGACGCTCTCGCCCAGCGCGGGCATCTTCACCGCGGTGCCCTCGCCCGACGGGGCGGCGGCCGGAGCCGGCGCCCCGGCCGGGGCCTCGTCCTGGGCCACCTCGTCGGCGGTGCCCTCGGCGGCGGCCGTCGGCTCGGCGGCCGGCTCGACCGACTCGACCGACTCGGCCGGGGCCTGCTCCTGCGGGGCGGCCTCGCCACCGCCGGTCGACTCGCCCTCACCGGCGATGACGGCCAGTTCGCTGCCGACCTCGGCGGTCTCGTCCTCGCCGACCACGATCCGGCTCAGCACGCCCGCAGCGGGCGACGGGATCTCGGTGTCGACCTTGTCGGTCGAGACCTCGAGCAGGGGCTCGTCAACCTCGACCGTGTCGCCCTCCTGCTTGAGCCAGCGAGTGACGGTGCCCTCGGTGACGCTCTCGCCGAGCCGGGGCATGGTGACCGATACCGGCATTTTCTGAGACTCCTTCATTCCCCTGGTGGGATCTTCGCCCGTCGCCGGACGCCGCGGTTTGGATGATCAGGCGTGCGCGTGCAGCGGCTTGCCGGCGAGGGCCAGGTGCGCCTCGCCCAGGGCCTCGTTCTGGGTCGGGTGGGCGTGCACGAGCTGGGCGACCTCCGCCGGGTACGCCTCCCAGTTGTAGATGAGCTGCGCCTCACCGATCAGCTCACCGACCCGGGCGCCGATCATGTGCACGCCGACCACCGGGCCGTCCTCGACCCGGACCAGCTTCACGAAGCCGGTGGTCTTGAGGATCTGGCTCTTGCCGTTGCCACCCAGGTTGTAGTTGTACGTCTTGACCTTGTCGGCCCCGTACTGCTCCTTGGCCTTGGCCTCGGTGAGACCCACCGACGCCAGCTCCGGGTCGCAGTAGGTGACGCGCGGGATGCCGACCTCGTCGATCACGGCCGGGGTCTGACCGGCGATCTCCTCGGCCACGAAGATGCCCTGCTGGAAGCCCCGGTGCGCGAGCTGCAGGCCGGGCACGATGTCGCCGACCGCGTACACGTTCGGCACGCTGGTGCGCAGCCGCTCGTCGGTCAGCACGTAGCCGCGGTCCATCTTGACGCCCTGCTCCTCGTACCCGAGGTTGGCGGTGTTCGGGCCGCGACCGACGGCGACCAGCAGCAGCTCCGCCTCGACGGTCTCGCCGCCCTGGATGGTCAGCTTGACGCCGCTCTCGGTCTTCTCGACCTTCTCGAACGGCTTGCCGACCTTGAAGTTGATCTTCCGCTTGCGGAACGCCCGCTCCAGCGCCTTCGACGACTCCTCGTCCTCGGCGGCGACCAGCCGGGGCAGCGCCTCGACGATCGTCACGTCCACCCCGAAGGACTTCCACACGCTCGCGAACTCGACGCCGATCACGCCGCCACCGAGCACGATCACCGACGACGGCACCCGGTCCATCGTGAGGGCGTGGTCGCTGGTGATGATCCGCTCGCCGTCGACCTCCAGGCCGGGCAGGCTCTTCGCGTACGAGCCGGAGGCCAGGACGATGTTGCGGCCGGTGTAACGCTTGCCGTCCACCTCGACCACGTTCTTGCCGACCAGCTTGCCGGCGCCGGCCACGAAGGTGATGCCCTTCGAACCGCTCACCAGGCCCTGCAGGCCCTTGTACAGGCGGGAGATGACACCGTCCTTGTACGCGTTGACCCCGGCCATGTCGATGCCGATCAGCTCGGCCTTCACGCCGAACTGCTCCGACTCGCGGGCCTGGTCGGCGATCTCCGCCGCGTGCAGCAGCGCCTTCGTCGGGATGCAGCCGTTGTGCAGACAGGTGCCGCCGAGCTTGCCCTTCTCGACCAGCGCGACCTTCAGGCCCAGCTGGACGGCGCGCAGCGCGGTCGCGTAGCCGCCGCTGCCACCTCCGAGAATGACAATGTCGAAGGTCGCTTCGTTCGGCTCGCTCACGTCCAACTCCCAGGTCGCGTCGCTGCATCGGGGGTCACGGGGATGTAACACGGACACACCCCACCTCGGTCATCTTGTCACCACTGAGCACAGGGTGCGTACTGAGGTGCCCAACGACACGTCATCGACACGTACCCTTGGCACCGTTGTCGATGACGCACGGTGGGGGAGAGATCCGGTGGGGTTGTTCCGGCGCCGCAAACAGGCGGCTGTGCCGAGCCGTGACCGTGCCGCCGATCGTGGCGATCTGGAGCATCTGGAGAACTTCATCCGGAGCCGGCGCGGCGTCGAGGCGTACATCGAGCCCCGGACGACCGTGACGGAGACGACGGTCATCCTGATCGCCGACGACGGGGAGTGGACCCGCCGGCGCATCGACGGCCCGGACGGGGCCCGGCGCTTCGCGCACCGGATGGGCATCCCGGTGTACGACGTCCGGCTGATGGGCTACCCGCAGCGGATGCGCGACTTCAACGAGCGACGCAAACGTCGCCCCGAGCGGCACTGAGAAACGCGAAGGGGCCCCCTGAGCAGGGGGCCCCTTCGCGTGTCCGTCAGCCGTTGGTGGCGACATCCTCGACGAGCTGCACCAGCGTGCGGACCGGGACGCCGGTGCCGCCCTTGGTCCAGTAGCCGGTCGGCTCGCCCGAGTGGTAACCCGGCCCGGCGATGTCGATGTGCGCCCAGGCCACGTCGTCGGTCACGAACTCGCGCAGGAACACGCCGCCCTGCAGCATGTGACCGGCCCGGTCCATCCCGGCGTTGACCTGCGAGATGTCCGCCACATCCGACTCCATGCCCTTACGGACGTCGTCGGGCAGCGGCATCGGCCAGGCCGGCTCGCCGACCGAGTCGCCGACCACCTTCACCCGGTCGCACAGCTCCGGGGTGCCCATGACGCCGGCCACCCGCTTGCCCAGCGCGATGACCTGGCCGCCGGTCAGGGTGGAGGTCTCGAACAGGTAGTCGGTGCCGTCCGCGCAGGCGCGGGCGATGGCGTCGCCCAGGATCATCCGGCCCTCGGCGTCGGTGTTGAGCACCTCGACCCGCTTGCCGTTGAACATGGTGATGACGTCACCCGGCCGGTAGCTGGTGCCCGACGGCATGTTCTCCGCCATCGGCAGGTACGCGCTGACCGCCACCGTCGGCTTCAGCGCGGCGATCGCCAGCATGGCCGCGCCCACCGCGGCGGCGCCCGCCATGTCGGACTTCATCTCCCACATGCCCTGCGCCGGCTTGATCGAGATGCCGCCGGTGTCGAAGGTGATGCCCTTGCCGACCA
>NZ_JAKKFF010000041.1 GCF_022229015.1 Micromonospora foliorum | reverse complement strand
CCGGCGGCCGGGCGGTCAGGCGGTGACTGGGACCGGGGCGGCGGCGTCGGTCGGGGTGGCCTGGGCGGCCGGCGCGACCGGGCGGCGTTCCCGGGTGGACCACTGCACCGACAGGGCGGCCAGCAGCACCAGGCAGGAGCCGAGCATGTGCGCGCCGACCAGGAGCGCCGGCACGTGGGTGAAGTACTGCACGAAGCCGATCAGGCCCTGGCTCAACTCCACGGCGACCAGGATGATCGCGGCCCGGGTGGCGCGCTGCGCACCGACGGCGCGGAACGCGAATATCAGCGCCACCGAGAGACCGATCAGCAGGAAGACCCCGTCGGCGTGCACCTGGGAGATCGTCTCCGGGTCCAGGCCGTTGCGGGCGGCGCCGTGGTCGCCGGCGTGCGGGCCGCTGCCGGTCACCCAGGTGCCGACGACCAGCACGGCGACGGTGACGCCGGTGGTGATCCGGGCCAGCGCGCGCAGCGGCGTGGGCACCACGGCCACGGTCGGGCCGTCGGGGTCGCCGACGCGTCGCCAGAGGGCGTACGCGGCGGCGATCACCGCCATCGAGGCGAGGAAGTGCAGCCCGACCACCCACGGGTTGAGGTTGGTGAGCACGGTGATGCCACCGATGACCGCCTGGGCGGGGATGCCCAGGAAGACCGCGACGGCCAGCGCGAGGAGCCCGGGTCGGCGGGGCCGGTGGGCCAGCACGGCCAGCACGGTGGCCAGCGCGATCAGACCCACCGCGAAGGTCAGCATCCGGTTGCTGAACTCGATCACCCCGTACACGCCCATCTCGGGCGTGGTGACGTAGGAATCGTCGGTGCACCGGGGCCAGGTGGGGCAGCCGAGGCCGGATGCGGTCAGCCGGACGGCCCCGCCGGTCACGACGATGCCCACGTTCGCGATGATCGAGGCGAGCGCGAGGCGGCGCAGCAGGATGCCGGAGACCGGACGGACGATTCGGTTCACGGCGCAAATCCTACGCACCGTAGTGATCGAGGTTCGTCCGACTCTGCCGGCTCGGTGGTTCGGATCACCGGGGCCCGGGTTTGCGACCCTCCGGGTAATTACGTAACGTTGGCGTTGTGAAAAACGCGGCGGCGCTCTCCGGGCACCAACCGACGGCCGTACCGGCCCTCGGTGCGCCCGTTGCCGTGCCCGCCGTGACCACGTCGGCCGGCCTCGCCGGGCCGGCCGTGTCCGAGATCTCCACCCGGGATCGGGTCACCCAGTTGCTGCTGGAGCAGGGTGCCACCACCGCCGCGCAGCTCGGCGCGGCGCTCGGGCTCAGCCCGGCGGCGATCCGCCGGCACCTGGACGCGATGCTCGCGGACGGTGACGTGTACGCCCGCGAGCAGACCGTCCAGGGCAGTCGCGGTCGGGGGCGCCCGGCCAAGGTGTTCCTGTTGACCGAGGCCGCCCGGGTCCGCTGTGGCACACACCACTACGACAACATGGCCACCGCCGCACTGCGCTGGATCGCCCGTAGCGGCGGTTCGGACGCGGTCGAGGCGTTCGCCACCGAGCAGGTGTCCGCTCTCGAGTCCCGTTGTCGGACGGCCATGGAGGACGCCGGCGACGACCCTCTCGCCCGAGCCGAGGCACTCGCCGCAGCGCTCACCGCCGAGGGTTACGCTGCCAACGCGACCACGATCGCCTCCGGCGGCCAGCTCTGTCAGCACCATTGCCCGGTGGCGCACGTGGCCGCCGAGTTTCCCCAGCTGTGCGAGGCCGAGACCGCGGTTATCTCCCGTCTGGTCGGCACCCACGTGCAGCGTCTGGCCACCATCGCGCACGGCGACGGGGTGTGCACCACGCACATCCCGACCCAGCCGGGCCGCGCTCAATCCGGTAATCCCGTCACCACTGTGAGGACAGATAGATGACCGAGCAGATCGTCCAGCCCCTGACCCAGGAAGAGCAGCTCGCCGCCCTGGGCCGGTACGAGTACGGCTGGTCCGACCCGGACGCCGCCGGGGCGGTCGCCCAGCGCGGCATCAACGAGGCGGTGGTGCGGGACATCTCTGCCAAGAAGAACGAGCCGGCGTGGATGCTCGACCTGCGGCTGAAGGGCCTGCGGCTGTTCGGCCGTAAGCCGATGCCGGCCTGGGGCGCGGACCTTACCGGGATCGACTTCGACAACATCAAGTACTTCGTGCGGTCGACCGAGAAGCAGGCCACCAGCTGGGAGGACCTGCCCGAGGACATCAAGAACACCTACGACCGGCTGGGCATCCCGGAGGCGGAGAAGCAGCGGCTGGTCGCCGGTGTCGCGGCGCAGTACGAGTCGGAGGTCGTCTACCACAAGATCCGTGAGGACCTTGAGGAGCAGGGCGTCCTCTTCCTGGACACCGACACGGCGCTGCGCGAGCACGAGGACGTCTTCAAGGAGTACTTCGGCACGGTGATCCCGGTCGGCGACAACAAGTTCGCCGCCCTGAACACCTCGGTGTGGTCCGGTGGCTCGTTCATCTACGTGCCGAAGGGCGTGCAGGTCGAGATCCCGCTGCAGGCCTACTTCCGGATCAACACGGAGAACATGGGCCAGTTCGAGCGGACGCTGATCATCGTCGACGAGGGTGCGTACGTGCACTACGTCGAGGGCTGCACCGCGCCGCTCTACTCTTCCGACTCGCTGCACAGCGCGGTCGTGGAGATCATCGTCAAGAAGAACGCGCGCTGCCGCTACACGACCATCCAGAACTGGTCGAACAACGTCTACAACCTGGTCACCAAGCGCGCCGTCTGCCACGAGGGCGCGACCATGGAGTGGGTCGACGGCAACATCGGCTCCAAGGTGACCATGAAGTACCCGGCGGTCTACATGACCGGCGAGCACGCCAAGGGCGAGGTGCTCTCGGTGGCGATGGCCGGCGAGGGTCAGCACCAGGACGCCGGCGCCAAGATGGTGCACGCCGCGCCGCACACCTCCTCGACCATCGTGTCGAAGTCGATCGCCCGTGGCGGCGGCCGCACCTCGTACCGGGGTCTGGTGCAGGTGCTGGAGGGTTCGCACCACAGCCGCAGCACGGTCAAGTGCGACGCGCTGCTGGTCGACACCATCTCCCGCTCGGACACCTACCCGTACGTCGACATCCGTGAGGACGACGTGTCGATGGGGCACGAGGCGACCGTCTCCAAGATCAGCGACGACCAGCTCTTCTACCTGATGAGCCGGGGCCTGAGCGAGGACGAGGCGATGGCCATGATCGTGCGCGGCTTCATCGAGCCGATCGCCAAGGAGCTCCCGATGGAGTACGCCCTGGAGCTCAACCGCCTGATCGAGCTTCAGATGGAGGGCGCGGTCGGCTGACGCCGCCGCTCCCCGTGGCGGGCCGAAACCTCGGCCCGCCACACCCGGCCCCAACTCGTCGTCACGGAACAGACAGACCAAGGAAGACATGACTACCCAGGCTTCCGCGCCGCCCAGCACCAAGTCGCAGGCGCTGCGCTCGTACGACGTCGCCGACTTCCCGGCCCTCACCGGCCTGGAGGAGGAGTGGCGTTTCACCCCGCTCAAGCGCCTCCGCGGTCTGACCGGCGACGGCTTCAGGTCGCTGCGCGGCGCCAGCCGCGCCGAGCTGGAGTCGTCGGACGAGGCGCCGGCCGCGACCGGCGCGGTCCGACACGAGTACGGCGACCTGCCCGAGGGCGTCGCCATCACCCGGGTCGGCCGTGACGACGAGCGGATCGGCAGCGTGCTGACCCCGGTCGACCGGGTCAGTGCGCTGGCCTACGGCGCCGCCGCCGACGCCCTGCTGCTGCGGGTGGCCCCCGACGTGGTGCTCGGCGAGCCGGTGCGGCTGCGGGTGGTCGGCGAGGGTGTCGAGCAGCCGTCGTTCGGTCACACCTTTGTCGAGGTGGGCCGGTTCGCCGAGGCGACAGTGGTGCTGGAGCACGTCGGTTCGGCCACCCTGGCCGACAACGTCGAGGTCGCCGTGGCCGACGGCGCGAAGCTGACGCTGGTCACGATCGCCGACTGGGCCGACGACGCGGTCCAGGCCCAGCACCTGAAGATCAAGCTGGGTCGGGACGCCAGGGTCATCCACATCCAGGTGTCCCTGGGCGGCGACCTGGTCCGGCAGTTCACCAGCGTGGAGTACACCGGGCGCGGTGGTGAGGCCGAGCTGTACGGCGTGTACTTCGCCGACTCCGGCCAGCACCTGGAGCACCGGCAGCTGGTCGACCACAGCGTCCCGGACTGCCGCAGCTACGTCGGCTACCGAGGCGCTCTGCAGGGCGAGAGCGCGCACACCGTCTGGGTGGGCGACGTCCTCATCCGGGCCGAGGCGACCGGCACCGACACGTACGAGATCAACCGGAACCTGCTGCTCACCGACGGCGCGCGGGCGGACTCCGTACCCAATCTGGAGATCGAGACCGGCGAGATCGCCGGCGCCGGCCACGCCAGCGCGACCGGCCGCTTCGATGACGAGCAGTTGTTCTACCTGATGGCCCGGGGCATTCCGGAGAGTGAGGCCCGCCGGCTGGTGGTCCGCGGTTTCTTCGCCGAGCTGATCAACAAGATCCCCGTGGAGCCGCTGCGCGAGAGCCTCGGCGACGCGATCGAGGCCCGGCTGACCAAGGCGGGCGCCTGATGATCCGGATCTGCTCCACCGAGGACGTGCCGAAGGGCACCGCGATCAGCGCGGACGTCGACGGCACGCCGATCGCCCTGGTGCACGGCGAGGACGGCGGCTTCTACGCCGCGTACGACGAGTGCTCGCACGCCTCGGTCGCGCTCTCCGAGGGTGAGGTCGACGGCTGCACGCTCGAGTGCTGGCTGCACGGCTCGCGCTTCGACCTGCGCACCGGCGAGCCGACCGGCCTGCCCGCCACCGAACCCGTCCCCGTCTACCCCGTCGAAGTCCGCGACGGCGACATCTACCTCAGCCTGACGCCGAGTAATGGAGTGACCCGATAATGAGCACCCTGGAGATCCGCGACCTGAAGGTGTCGGTCAAGCTGCCCGAGGGTGAGCTCAAGCCGATCCTGGCCGGCGTCGACCTGACCGTGAAGTCGGGCGAGACCCACGCGATCATGGGCCCGAACGGTTCCGGCAAGTCCACCCTGGCGTACTCGATCGCCGGTCACCCCAAGTACGAGATCACCGGCGGCACGGTGACTCTCGACGGCGAGGACGTGCTGGCCATGACGGTCGACGAGCGCGCCCGCGCCGGCCTCTTCCTGGCCATGCAGTACCCGGTCGAGGTGCCCGGCGTCTCGGTGGCGAACTTCCTGCGGACCGCGAAGACCGCCATCGACGGCGAGGCGCCGAAGCTCCGTACCTGGGGTGGCGAGCTGCGCGGCGCGATGGAGCGCCTCCAGATGGACCCGGCGTTCGCCCAGCGCAACGTCAACGAGGGCTTCTCCGGTGGTGAGAAGAAGCGGCACGAGATCGTCCAGCTGGAGCTGCTCAAGCCGAAGATCGCGATCCTCGACGAGACCGACTCCGGTCTCGACGTGGACGCGCTGCGCGTGGTCAGCGAGGGCGTCAACCGGGTCCGCGACAACGGCGACACCGGCGTGCTGCTGATCACCCACTACACCCGGATCCTGCGCTACATCAAGCCGGACTTCGTGCACGTCTTCGTGGCTGGCCGGATCGTCGAGCAGGGCGGCCCGGAGCTGGCCGACAAGCTTGAGGCCGAGGGCTACGAGCGGTACGCCGCCGGGGCCGGCACGGCCAAGGCCTGAGCGGGAGAGGCGCTGCCGAGATGACCAGCATCGCGATCCCCTCGGGGATGCCGCAGTACGACGACGTGCCGCGTTTCGACGTGGCCCGGGTGCGCGCCGACTTCCCGATCCTCGGTCGGGAGATCAACGGTCACCCGCTGGTCTACCTCGACAGCGCCAACACCTCGCACAAACCCCGTCAGGTGCTCGACGTGCTCGACGAGCACTACGCGCGGCACAACGCCAACGTGTCGCGCTCGGTGCACACCCTGGGCACCGAGGCCACCGAGGCGTACGAGGGGGCGCGGGCGAAGGTCGCCGCGTTCATTCACGCGCCCAGCACCGACGAGGTGGTGTTCACGAAGAACTCCACCGAGGCGATCAACATCGTGGCGTACGCCTTCTCGAACGCCTCGCTGCGCCCGGACGCCGACAGTCGTTTCCGGCTCGGTCCGGGCGACGAGGTGGTGATCTCCGAGATGGAGCACCACTCGAACATCGTCCCGTGGCAACTGCTCTGCGAGCGGACCGGCGCGACCCTGCGCTGGTTCCCGGTCACCGACCAGGGTCGGCTGGACGAGTCGGGCCTGGAGGATCTGGTCACCGAACGGACGAAGATCGTCTCGCTGGTGCACATGTCCAACATCCTCGGCACGGTCAACGCCACCTCCCGGATCACCGCGCGGGTCCGCGAGGTGGGCGCGCTGCTGCTGCTGGACTGCTCGCAGTCGGTGCCGCACCTGCCCATCGACGTGGTCGACCTGGACGCCGACTACATCGTCTTCACCGGCCACAAGATGTGCGGTCCGACCGGCATCGGCGTGCTCTGGGGTCGAGGTGAGCTCCTGGCGGCCATGCCGCCGGTCTTCGGCGGCGGCTCGATGATCGAGACGGTCACCATGGCCCGCTCGACGTTCGCGGCGCCACCGGCCCGCTTCGAGGCGGGCACCCCGCCGATCGCCGAGGCGGTCGCGCTCGGTGCGGCGGTCGACTACCTGACCGGCATCGGGATGCAGGCCATCCAGTGGCACGAGAAGGAGCTGACGGCGTACGCGCTGGACGCTCTCGGCTCGGTGCCGGACCTGCGGATCTTCGGCCCGACCGTGCCGGTGGGCCGGGGCGGCACCATCTCGTTCGCGCTGGCTGACGTGCACCCGCACGACGTGGGTCAGGTGCTCGACTCGCTCGGCGTGCAGGTGCGGGTGGGCCACCACTGTGCCAAGCCGGTGTGCAGCCGGTTCGGTGTCCCGGCCATGACCCGGGCCTCGTTCTACCTCTACACCACCACCGAGGAGATCGACGCTCTGGTGGCCGGTCTGGAGCAGGTGCGGAAGGTGTTCGACTGATGCAGCTCGACCAGCTCTACCAGGAGATCATCCTGGACCACTACAAGCGCCCGCACGGGCGTGGCCTACGCGACGCCGACGACTCGGCTGACCGGGTCGCGGAGGCGCACCACGTCAACCCCACCTGCGGTGACGAGGTCACCGTCCGGGTGGCCACCGACGGCACGGTGCTGCACGACATCTCGTACGACGGGATGGGCTGCTCGATCAGCCAGGCCTCGGCGAGCGTGCTGCACGAACTGCTGCGCGGTCGCGGCGCTGGGGAAGCATTCGAGGTGCACGAGGCGTTCGTGGAGTTGATGTCCGGACGTGGCCAGGTCACGCCGGACGAGGACGTGCTCGGTGACGGGGTTGCTTTCGCGGGCGTGGCCCGTTACCCCGCCCGGGTCAAGTGCGCGCTGCTGCCGTGGATGGCGTTCAAGGACGCCGCGGCACGCGCCGGTGTGGGCGTGAGCCCGGAGGTGAAGGCGTGACGCTGCGGCAGCGAGCGAAGGACACCGTGGTGCCTTGTGGCATCACGAAGCGATGCGGAGGGACGGCATGAGCGAGAACACCGCTACTGAGGCGACGCCGGAGGCCGGTGACACCACCGTGGTGCCGCAGACCGACGCCGCGACGACCGACGGCACCGGTGACGCCGTCGCCCCTGCGGGCGGCGTCAGCAAGGCCATGATCGCCGACATCGAGGAGGCGATGAAGGACGTCGTCGACCCGGAACTCGGCATCAACGTGGTCGACCTGGGTCTGGTGTACGGCGTCCACGTCGATGACGAGAACGTCGCCACCCTGGACATGACGCTCACCTCGGCGGCCTGCCCGCTGACCGACGTCATCGAGGACCAGACCCGGCAGGCGCTGACCACCGGCCCCGGCGGCGGCCTGGTCAACGACATCCGGATCAACTGGGTGTGGCTCCCGCCATGGGGTCCGGACAAGATCACTGACGAGGGTCGGGACCAGCTCCGTTCCCTCGGCTTCAACGTCTGACCCGACTCCGTTCCACCTTCGTCGAGCGCGGTGCCCGTTTGGGTGCCGCGCTCGATCTGTTTCACGTCGACGTGAACAAGTAGTGGAACGGATCGTTCCGGTCTGCTAGTCTGATTGCAGAACGGAGCGGAACATTCCGTTCTCAAGTGAGCGGAGGCGCTCACCTGACGGGGTCGGCGGAGAGGGTCGGGACAATGGGTGAGATGGCAGCTGGACAGTGGCGGATCGTGCTCGACGAGGCGCACAAGGCGCTGCGGACGACCGCCGAGGGAATCCCGGCCGACGCCTGGGACCTGACCACCCCGTGCGAGCGGTGGACGGTCACCCAGGTGCTCCAGCACGCGACCGGTGACCAGATCGCCTTCGCGGCGGCGATCGTCGGCGGGGCGGGGCCGACGGAGGACCCGTTCGCGCCCTCCGGTCGGATCGAGGGTGACAAGCTGGCCGGGCTGCGCGCGGCCCTCGACGCGTCCGCCCACGCCTGGGCGGGCGTCGCCGACGACGACCCGCAGGTACGGACGCCGCTGCCCCTGGGTCCCCTGCCGGCCCAGGTGGGTGCCGTCGCGTGCGCCCTCGACGCGGCGGTGCACGCCTGGGACATCGCAGTGGCCACCGGTCAGCCGTCCCCGCTCCACGACGACCTGGCCCGCCCCCTGCTGGAGGTCGCCCGGCAGATCGTCGAGCCGTTGCGAAACTACGGCGCGTACGCCCCGGCGCTCGACGCCGGTGCGGAGGCCGACGACGTCAGCGCCCTGCTCTCCTACCTCGGCCGCGACCCCCAGTGGCCCGGCGTCCGGCCCTGATCGGTCGGCCGGCTCGCGCCCCGCGCCAAGATCGCGCCCCGCGCCAAGATCGCGCCCCGCGCCAAGATCGCGCTCGATCATTGAAGTAGTGGCCTCGGCGCGTCGCCGAGGCCACTACTTCCTGGTTCTAGCACGATCTTGGCGCGGGGCGCGGGGCGCGGGGCGCGGGGCGCGGGGCGCGGGGCGCGGGGCGCG
>NZ_JAKKFF010000409.1 GCF_022229015.1 Micromonospora foliorum | reverse complement strand
CTTCTTCGCCAACGTCAGCCACGAGTTCCGTACCCCGTTGACCCTCATCCTCGGCCCGCTGACCGACGCCCTCACCGACGCCACCGCGCCGCTGGCGGCGGTGCAGCGGGAGCGGGTGGAGACCGGCTGGCGTAACGCCACCCGACTGTTGACGCTTGTCAACAGCCTGCTCACCTTCTCCAGCCTGGAGGCCGGGCGAGCGCGCAGCGACGCCCGGGTGGTCGATCTGGCCGCGCTGACCGCCGAACTCGCCGGGGTGTTCCGGGCCGCCGTCGAGCGGGCCGGGCTGACTCTCGAGGTGAGCTGCCCACCACTGCCCCGGCCGGTCGCGGTCGACCCGGTCAACTGGGAACGCATCGTCACGAACCTGCTCTCCAACGCGCTGAAGTACACGTTCATAGGCCGCATCCGGGTCACCCTCGACGCCGACGACGAGGAGGTGCGCCTCACCGTCGCGGACACCGGCATCGGCATCGCGGAACGGGACCTGCCGAAACTCTTCGAACGCTTCCACCGGGTGCGCGGCGCCCGCTCGCGCAGTCACGAGGGCACCGGCATCGGCCTGGCCCTGGTGCACGAGTTGGCCCGGCTGGAGGGCGGCGACGTGCGAGTGACCAGCCAGGTGGGCGTCGGCAGCAGGTTCACCGTGACGCTGCCCTGGTCGGCGGCGTACCGCACCGCGGTCACCGGGCCGGCGGTGGACGTGCGGGGTGACGCGGCCCGCGCCGCCGTCGAGGAGGCGATGGGCTGGCTCACCGAACCGGGCGACGCGGTGACCGAGCCCGATCCGACGACCGGGCCGACCACTGACGAGCTGGCCGGTGCCCGGATCCTGCTCGCCGACGACAACGCCGACATGCGGGCGTACCTCACCCGGCTGCTCGTCGGGCAGGGCTGGCGGGTGCGGGCCGTCACCGACGGTCGGCAGGCCCTCGACGAGATCCAGCGCGACCTCCCGGACCTGGTCCTGACCGACGTGATGATGCCGGTGTTGGACGGCTTCGACCTGGTACGCCGACTGCGCGCGGACCCGGCGACCCGGGCGCTGCCGGTGCTGGTGCTCTCCGCCCGTGCCGGCGGGGAGGCAAGCGTGGAGGGCCTGAGCCTGGGCGCCGACGACTACCTGGTGAAACCGTTCGCCGCGGCCGAGTTGATCGCCCGGATCCGGGCCAGCATCCGCCGCGCCCGCGACCGTACCCCCGGTGCGGCCATCGGCGGCGACGCGGCGACGGTCGCTGCCCCGGCGCCGTCGGCGCGATCCGCCCCGGTCGGCCCCGTTCCGCCGGTCCCGGCGGTCGAACCCGTCCGCGACGCGTCCGTGGTCCTGGAGGCGCCGGCCGACCCGGACGGGATGGGCGACCTCCTGGACGTCGGGTGGACGTACCCGTCAGCACCCACCTCGGCCTCGGCGATGCGTCGGGACGTCCGGGGCGCGCTGGGCGAGCTGGACGTCGACCCGGACGTGTTGGAAGATCTCCTGCTGGCCGCCTCCGAGGCCATCAACAACGCCGTCGAGCACGCGCAGCGGCCCAGCCGTCCGGAGGTGCGGGTGCGGGTCCAGGTGGGTGGCGACCTGGTCCGGATCTCGGTGCGCGACTTCGGCACCTGGCGGGACCGCCGGCCGGCGATGGACCGGGGACGCGGCGCGCTGCTGATGAACGCCTACGGCGACGTGCGGCTGATTTCCACCGCCGAGGGGACGACGGTGACCATCGAGCGTCGACTGACCTGAGACGCCGGCAGCGCGTCAGAGTCGGCCGCCGCTGGCGTCGCGGGCGATGATGCCGTCCAGCCGCTCCCCCGGCGTGAGCTGCGCCGGGTCGAACCAGAAGATCGCCACCTGCTTGTCGACACTCCATCGCACCACTCGGGCATCGACCTGCCGACCGTCGACGGTGCCGATGATCCGCTTGGCGGGGCCGACGAAGTAGCCGAAGGTGGGCACCGGCGCGGCAGCTGAGCGCTCGTCGTAGCCGATCTGGTGGAACCCGGCGCGGCGGTCGCTGCCTTCGACGTCGTTGACCAGGATGTCCGTGCTCAACGACCCGTCCGAAGCCTGGCGACCTGCGGCCAGTCCGATGGACACCTTGGGTACGCCCGGCACGGACACCCGGACGAGGTAGTAGACCCGACGCTCGGCGCCGTGCCGCACCCCGCTGTCCACGATCTGGCCGAGGGGCTTCGGTGGCGGCTCGTCGCGGCCCACCGTCGGCGGTGGCGTGGAGGCCGGCGACTCCTCCGCCCACGGCGAGGCAGCCACCGACGGTGGAGCGACGGCGACCGGCGGTGGGTGCTCGGTCGGCGCCGGATCGCCCGGCCCGGACGCGCCGACCACCACCACGGCGACCACGGCGGCCAGGCCGGTCGCGAGCGTCGCCGCCCCGGCTCCGGCGACGCGCCGACGGGTACGCAGCCGGCGTCCCTCGCGCATCACGGTGTCCAGGTCGAGCACGGGGTCGGGGCGTTCGGTCGCCCGCATGGCGTGGCGGAGCCGTTCCAGCTCGCTCATCGGCGCGCCTCCTCATCGGCCGTTCGGGGCGCGCTGCGCAACTTCTCCAGCGCCCGGGAGCTGGTGCTCTTGACCGTGCCGACGGACACGGAGAGTTCCCGGGCCACCTGCGCCTCCGGCAGGTCGAAGTAGTAGCGCAGGACGACGATGGCGCGCTCCCGGGGGCTGAGCGCACCGAGGATGGTGATCAACCAGCGTCGGGTGGCCACGTCGTCGGCCACGTCACCTCGGCGTTGCTCCGGCACCTCGTCGGTCGGGTACTCCCGCATCGGCCGGCGCCACCCGTCGACCAGATGGTTGACCAGGGTGCGGCGGGCGTACCCGTAGGCGTCGTCGTCGTGGATCCGCGACCACGACGCGTAGGTGCGGACCAGGGCGGTCTGCGCGGCGTCCTCGGCCTGGTGGTGGTCGCCGGTCATCAGGAACGCGGCGTGCACCAGTCGCGCGGACGCCGCCCGCGCGAACTCGACGAAATCCGCGTCCCCCCGCGCCACCGCGAACCCTCCCCGTGCCACAGAGCTAGAGACGGGCGAGGCCGGCAAAAGGTTGAGCCTGGGTCACATCAACTTTTCGCCACGGTCACCCGTCTTCTCCTCCGCGCCGCC
Source organism: Micromonospora foliorum (assembly GCF_022229015.1). Lineage (GTDB taxonomy): Bacteria > Actinomycetota > Actinomycetes > Mycobacteriales > Micromonosporaceae > Micromonospora > Micromonospora foliorum. The sequence continues at coordinate 1,199 of NZ_JAKKFF010000409.1, read as the reverse complement.
GCCGAGCGACGCGCGAGGGGAGAGACATGTCGACGAAGGTTACCCGCCGCTGGGGTTCCACCTCGATGGCGTCGCTGCTGGTGGTGGCCCTGCTCACCGGATGCGGCCTGCCCGCCGCCGGGCAGCCCGGCACCGACCCGGTCGCCGCCGGAGCGCTGCCCAGCCTGTCGACGACACCCACCGGTCGGCCGACCGGGACCACCGAGGTCCGGCCCGGTTCCGCGCCCGTCGTTCCGGTGAGCTACCCCGCCACCGGCGGAAACCGCTGGTCCGTGGCGCCGGGCGAGACCACGCCCGGACGCTCGACGACCGGCCGGTTGCTGCGCTACCGGGTCGTGGTGGAGCGCGACATCCGGGGCCTGCCGGCGGCGGACATCGCGACGGCGATCACCACCACGTTGAACGACCGGCGCGGGTGGACGGCGGGCGGGGCGTGGCGGCTGCGCCGGGTCGGTGCGGGCGAGCCGAGCGACTTCACCATCTACCTGGCGACCCCCGGCACCCGCGACACCCTCTGCCAGGACGTGCCGGACGCCTACACCTCGTGCCGCAACGGCGGCCGGGTGGTGCTCAACGTGGCGCGCTGGGTCAAGGGGGTGCCGGGTTACGGCACGAGCCTGGAGACCTACCGGCAGTACATGGTCAACCACGAAGTGGGGCACAAGCTCGGGTACGGCCACGAGCGGTGCCCCGGGCGGGGCCGGCCCGCGCCGGTGATGCAGCAGCAGACGCTGGGCCTGCACGGCTGCACCGCGAATGCCTGGCCGTACCCGAAGGGCAAGGACCGCTACAGCGGGCCGGTCGGGGCGTACGACGACGAGATCCCCCGGCGTGAGGGCGCCTACTCGGCGTCGTGAGGACGGCGTGCCCTCAGGTTCGTCGGCGGCGTTCCTGTTCGAGTCGCTCGTCCTGCCGGCCCATCTCGTAGATGGCGTTGAGGCTGGTCGGCAACCGGCTGACGTTGTCCGGCACCGGGCCGGTATCCGGTGCCGGGCCGACGTCCGGCACCGGGCCGGGGTCCGGTGCGGCGGCGGGAACCGGGGCCCGGCGGCGCAGGAGCAGCAGTGCCAGCACCGCGAGGACCGCCACGACCAGCAGGTACGACACGGGTGGCCAGGCACTCCGGGTGGGGTTGGCCAGCGCCGGGGCGGCGTTCGGCGTGGGGGTGTCGCCGTCGCGTCCGGGCACGGCGGCCTCGC
>NZ_JAKKFF010000408.1 GCF_022229015.1 Micromonospora foliorum | reverse complement strand
GGCCGAGCAGGTCCGCGGCGCGCGCGCCGCCATCGCCTTCGGCGGTGCCGAAGCCGTACCGGGCGAGCCGGCCCGGTGCCCTGGTCGGCCGGCTCATCAGTGCCCGAGCAGCGGCAGGCCGCGCCGCGTCGTGCTGTCGTCCAACTCGCCGAGGGCCAGCGCGGCGAACCGGGCGGCGAACGGTTGCCAGACCTCCTCGACGTCGGGCAGCACCGAGGCGCAGGCCGCGACCACCAGCTCCGGGTCGTAGCCCAGCTCGGCGAGTTGGGTCGAGTCGGTGGCCCAGTCGGCGATCATCGCGGCGTCGCACTCGATGTGGAACTGCAACCCCCACGCCCGGTCACCGAGGCGGAACGCCTGATGCGGGTAGCGGGTGGACGCGGCCAGCAGTGTCGCGCCCCGGGGCAGCTCGGTGATCTCGTCGGCGTGCCACTGGAGCACGTCCGGGATCAACGGCACGTACCGGAACAACGGGTCGTTCTCGGCGGCGTCACGCCGGCCGACCACGCCGGGGCCGATCTCCGGCCCGGACGGGCTGCGCTCCACCAACCCGGCGTGCGCGGTGGCGAGCAGCTGCGCGCCCAGGCAGACCGCCAGGGTCGGCACCCGGTACCGGACCGCCTTGCGCAGCAGGCCCTCGACGGCGGGAAACCAGGGCGCGCCGGGCGAGCCGTCCGGCAACGGGTACGCCTGTTGGTCGCCGCCTAGCACCACCAGCGCCGCGTACCCCTCCAGGTCGGCGGGGAGTTCGTCGCCGGCGTGCGGGCGAACCACCCACAACTCCAGCCCAGCCTCGGTCAGCCACTCACCCAGCCGGCGCGCGTCGTCCGTCGGGTCGTTCTCGATCACCAGCGCGGTTGCCACCCGTCGAGGCTAGCCGGTACGCCGCACGGCACCACGCCCCGGCACGGGCGCGCGGCTCCCGCCGCCCGTAGGCAGGCCCGGGCCACGGCGGGGTGGTTAGGCTCTGCGGTTGTGATCAGCGAGGACACCGCCGCCGTACGCCCGCCCGTGCTGCGCCCGGGTGACACGGTGCTGCTGGTGTCGCCGTCCGGGCCGACCTCGCCGGAGCGGGTGGCCCGGGGCATGGAGCTGCTCACCGGCTGGGGCCTGCGCCCGGTGCCGGCACCGAACGCGTACGCCCGCCACGGCTACCTCGCCGGCACCGACGACAGGCGCGCCGCCGACCTGAACGCGGCCTTCGCCGACCCTGACGTACGCGGGGTGATCTGCACGCGGGGCGGCTACGGCGCCCAACGGATCGTGGACGCCATCGACATGGCCGCCGTCCGCCGCGATCCGAAGGTGGTCGCCGGCTTCTCGGACATCACCGCGTTGCAGTTCGCACTGTGGCGGGGCGCCCGCCTCGCCGGGGTGCACGGCCCCGGGGCGGCCTGGCGCGACGACCGGACGCCGCTGCGCTCCGCCGAATCCCTGCACGCGGCGCTGATGACAACCGAACCGGTGTCGATCACCGCGGTCCCCACCGAGGAGACCTTCGGCGTCCGCGTGCCCGGTCGCGCCACCGGCACCCTGCTCGGCGGCAACCTTTGCATGATCACCGCGTCAATCGGCACCCCGGACCTGCCCGACCTGACCGGCGCGGTGCTGTTGATCGAGGACGTGCAGGAACCCCCGTACAAGGTCGACCGGATGCTCACCCACCTGCGCCGGGCCGGCGCGCTGGACGGGCTGGCCGGGGTGGCGGTCGGGCAGTTCACCGACTGCGGCGACGGCTGGGACACCAGCATCGTCGACGTCCTCACCGAACGCCTCGGCGACCTGGGCGTACCGGTCCTCGGCGGCCTCCCCATCGGCCACGGCCCCGACCAGCTCACAGTCCCGGTAGGCACAACCGCCACCCTCGACACCGACACCGCCACCCTCACCGCAACCCCCGCAGTCCACTAACCCCGCTCCCGCTCCCCTCCCCCGGCCCTCCCGGCCTGAGCGCTGTTGATCATGAAGTTGTTGTCACTCGCGACGGCGTGTCGCGGCAATAACTTCATGATCACCGGCGGTGGGCGTCGCCGGGTCAGAGGGGGTGGGCCTAGGTGGGTGGGGTCAGGTGGGCTACCGCGCCGATTTCCAGGGCGGCCCAGATGCCGGTGGGGGTGCGGGTGATGCCGTGCGGTTCGGCGTTGGGGGTGGGTAGGGCGTAGCCCTCGATCCGTCCAGTGGGGTCGAGGTGACCGATCCGGTTGGCACCCCACTCGGTGAACCACGCGCCGCCGTCCGGGTCGGCCACGATCGCGTGCGGGCGGGCCGCCCGGTCCGGCAGCGGGAACTCGACGATCTCGCCATTCGGGTCGATCCGACCGAGCTGACCGGCGGCGATCTCCACGAACCAGATGGCGCCCTCGTCGCCCACGGTGATGCCGACCGGACCCGCGTTCGCGGTGGGTAACGGATGCAGCGTCACCCTGCCGTCGAGGTCGATGCGACCGATGGCATTGGCCTGGTTGAGGGTGAACCAAAGCGCCTGGTCCGCGCCAGCAGTGATCATCGAGGCGAATCCGCCGGTCACCGGCAGCGGAAACGCGGTGTGGGTGCCGTCGGTCCCCACTCGGCCGATGGTGTCGGAGGTCATCCCGGCGTACCAGAGCGCGCCATCAGGCCCAGCCGCGATGCCGCCCGGCCCGGTGCCGGCCGGCAGGGCGACGGTGCGCTGCTCGCCGTCGACGGTGATCCGACCGATCCGGTCGTCCCCCGAGCGGGTGAACCAGAGCGCCCCGTCCGGCCCGGCCGTGATGATCAATGGGCGACCGCCGGCCGGATCCAGCGGGTAGGTCCGGACCGCGCCGTCGGGCGACAACCGGGCGACGCCGCCGGCATGGGCCAGCGTCAGCCACAGCGCGCCGTCCGGGCCGGGCGTGATGCCGTACGGCCCGACGCCCGGCTCGACGAGTGGAATCTCCCGAATCTCGACGGTCATGCCGCGGTGTCCTTCCGTCGGTGGATCGTCCACCCTGACCGCTCGGCCTGCGACCACACAACCGATTTCGCCCACCGCCGGCCCTGATTGTCAGCTCGCTGACAGGGTCGCCACGGCTTCCGCCCAGACTGCCCGGTCACTGTGGGTGACGACAGCGCAGGATGACCGAACCTCTGGAGGACAGCATGTCCCGCACCATCCGTAGGAAGCACCTGCTGGCCGGCCTGGCCACCGCCGGCGTCCTCGGCGTCGGGATCGCGGCCCCGACGATCGCGTTCGCCGCCGACACTCCCACGCCGACACCCAGCGCCAGCACCGCCCCGGCTCCCGGCGCGGCTCCGGGCGCGAAGGCCGACCGGCAGGGCGAATTCGCCGAGGCGCTCGCCAAGGAGCTGGGCGTGCCCACCGACAAGGTGACCGCCGCACTGGAAAAGATCCGCGAGCAGCACCGCCCCACCGACCGACCGCAGCGCCCGTCCGCCGAGGACCGGCAGGCCGCGCTCAAGCAGCGCCTCGACCAGGCGGTCAAGGACGGCAAGCTCACCCAGGAGCAGGCCGACGCCATCACCAAGGCCGTCGAAGCGGGCGTCTTCCCCGGTGGTCACCGTGGCCCCGGCGGGCACGGCGGCCCCGCCGGCAAGTAACCCGGCTCAGCATCGGCGACGTGGCGGTGTCCCTGCTCTCGGACACCGCCACGTCGGCGATCAGGCCCCGGCCTGCCCCGGTGGCGACGTGAACACGCCGAGGCGGTTTCCGGCCGGGTCGAGCAGGTGGGCGAGCGTGAGCCCGCTCGGCGTCGTACGCGCGGCCACCAGCACCTTCCCGCCGGCCGCCTCGGCCCGTCGGCACATCTCCGACACGTCCGGGACCTCGGCGTAGAACACCGCGTAGTTCGGCGACGTCCCGTCGAGCGCCCGGATCGCCCCGCCGATCCCGGTGTCGCCGCCGGCGCCGGTCACCCGGTACGACCCGCCGCCCGCCGCGCCCTCCTCCTCGAAGGTCCAACCGAACAGCTCGCCGTAGAAGCGCTCCGCCTCCTCCGGCCGGTCAGCGCCGATCTCGAACCAGGTGATGGGCGTCGTTGACATCTGCTGCCTCCAGGGTTCCGCGTCGGCGATCCGCCGACGTCTGAAGCAGTCTCGGCACCCTCCGCGACACCGTCCTGTCGGTGTTTCCCGGCTAATCCGGCGAAGCCGACGGCTCATCCGCCAACAGCCGCAGCCGTTGCACCAGGTCGGGCCGACGGGCGCCGTACCTGAAGCTGAAGAGCTGAGCCTCCGCTGCCGAAATCGGCTCGCGATGCAGCTCAAGCTCGTACATGCGCACTACCAGCTCGCAGGTCGACTCGTCCAACCATTCGAGAGGCTTCCCCCTGCCGGCCGCCCCGCCCCGGGACCTGGCGAGCAGCCCGCCGACGAGTGCGACCCACCGGGTGTCGACCTGATCGTCCTGGCCCAGGAAGGCGAGCACGCACCTGACCGCCGGGGCGGCCTGACCCACCGTCAGGTCCAACTCATCCAGTTGCTGCAGAACATCGGCAACGAACGCAGGCGACAACTCGGTGTCGGAGGCCAGCCGGTCCAGCAGGAAGGCGGCCAAGGACTGGCCACCCGGCGTCGCCGCCAGTGGCTCGACGCCCGCGAGCAGGCGCCGGTACACCCGCTCCCGCTCAGCGCGCGGCGTGGGTTGCAGCGGCAGGAGAGCGGCATCGAGCACCAGCCGAGCCTCGGAGCGATCTCCATCTGGGAAACTGAGGAAGTAGTCGAAGGTGTCGAAGCGCCCCTCAGACGAGGAGAGTCTGATCGCTGGCTCCAGGGCGTGCAGCACCGTCTCGCCGCGCGGATCGCACTCGAAGTGCACGCTTCTGCGCCACAGGCCTAGATCGACATTCGGAAAATAGACATGCTCCCCGTCGGTAGAGACGGTGATGTCCCGACGGCCGAGGAAGTTCCAGCGGGGATCGGGCTCCAACGGCCCCTGATCGTCGCCAGGCCGCAGCGACAACTTGAGCTGAGCGCGGCCCTGCTGCCACATCCGCTGCGGATGGACCAGGGTCAGCAGACCGAGGTACGCGGCATCGTCCAGGTGGGCCCGCCACTGCAACGCCTGCCTCCGCCAACTCTGCACGGGCTCGGTACTTGAAGGGAACACATCGCCGCACGGCAGGTCCCGGACACACAGGGCGAGCAGCAGCAGATTCGCGGCGTAGACCGCGCAGCGCTCCGGCAGGTGCAACCGTCGGGGTCGGTACGACTCGTACCGACCCGACGGGCGCGGTTCCGACGTCACCCGGAACAGCCGCAGCAGCAGAGTCACAGCCTCGGCCTGCTGGTCCTCCGGCCACGCCATCAGCGCCTCGACCACGAAGGTGACCACCGGCGCACGGTTGGACAGCACGGCGAACGAAAGCAAGGCGTACAGGCGGTCATCGTCGACGGGCGCATCGTCGAGCAGGGTCGCGGCTTCACGCATCACGAGGTCACGCAGAACGAGGGTGACGGTACGGGCGATGAGAAACTCGCCGAAGGTCGCATGCAGGAACTCGTAGGTGTGCGACGGCCCATGCTCCCGCACCGCCGTGGAACGGTGCACGAAGAAGAACCGCCCCAGCACGATCTCGGCGGTGCTCAGCGACGCCCGCTCGTCCTGCCGGATCGTCGGGGCCCTCCGCCCGAGAAATGGCAGCGCCACCAGATCAGCCTCGAGATCGTCCTCGCTCACCCACTGCACACCCCGGTTGAACATGCTGAAGGCGACGACCGAGAGTCGGCGCAGTTCCTCCTCGGTGGCCCGGGCCAGATCCCGATCCGACAACCCTGAGGACTGCTTCAGAACCTCCCTGTGGGCGAACCGCTTCAGCAACCGCTCGTACAACTCACCGCGCCCCAACGCGCCAGTCGAGCCCAGGTCGTGTCCGTCCGCGTCGTAGAGAGCAAGCATCAGCAGGAGCAGCGGCTGCTCCGCGAGTTCGCGGTGCGCCTGAACCACGTCCGGGTCCAGCCGACCCGTGCCCGACGCCCGGAAGGCGTCCGCGTTGACCCGATTCCAGGTGGCGACCCAGGTCCGGATCCGGGTCGTGTCGAACGGCTCCAGCAGCACCGCCACCGCACCGGGCGGCGGCTGGGCGCGATCGGCGACGCTCGTCCGGGTGGTGACGAGTACAGCGACTGACCGGCCCTGATCCGCCTCGCGACGTTGGAACACCGCCACCCTGCGCAGGTAGTCGGTCTGGCTGGCGCCGGTCGCCTGCAGCAGTTCGTCGAACCCGTCGAGCAACACGACCGGCATGGCATCGTCGGCGGACCGAACCAGGTCGGGCCAGGTGAGCCGCTCACCGGTCGCCGTGCGTACCGCCTGTTCGATCTGGTCTTGCAGGTCGCCGGCCGCGTACACCTCCCGCAGCACAACGCGGATCACGAGAAAATCGGCGGCAGGTAGCTGGGCGGCGAGGATCCTGGTGAGCAGTGACTTGCCCGAACCTGGCTGGCCGAGCACGAGCAACGGCGCCGTCGTCGCACCGGGCGTGGTGAGGTGCACCACGAGTGACTGCCACAGGTCCTCGCGGAGCGGATGTTCCCGCCACCAGCTCTCGTCACTCGGGCGCGCGCCGGCACTCAACTCGGCGATCCGGCACAACGGCGGCACGTACGCCTCACCGAGCGTCGGCATCCGCAACCCCGCTGGCACGTCCCCCGAGGAGACAACCGGCTGTCGCAGATCGGAGGCGTAGGCAGCGGCGAGACCGGCCCGTCGATGGGTGGGAGCACGGCCGGTGGACATGGCGGCCAGGGTCCGCCGCATCTCCTCCAGCCCGACCGAGATCGCCCCGAGCTGCTCGCGGGTGGCCTCATGCTCCTGCAACCCGAGCCAGAAGTTGACCTCGAAGAAGTCCTCCGCCAGTCGGGTCAACAGGTCTCCGTGGCGTCGTACGGCAACGTCCGGAAGCTGGGACAACGCCACCGAGATCCTACTCCGCTGATGATGATTCGCCTGATCCCAGACGGCCAAACCTTCGACGAAGCGCAGGACGCGGGCAGCGAGACCGTCGTAGTACGTCGCGAGGGCCGCCCGCAGTGCCGGGTATGGCACGTGCGGCCCCGGCAGCGGCGCCGCCGTGCCGAAGAACGCGTCCACGATGGCATCGGCGACCGGTCCGGCGCTCGCGAGGGCCAACTGCTCCCGCTTGTCCATGGCCATTTGGGCCGCGTCGAAGGGTAGGTCGGCATCGTTCAGTGCCTCGAAGAAGGACGTCACGGCGATGACGGCGTGCGCCGCCTCCAGACGCTGCGTCCGGTCGTACCGCGACAACCCGGAGCGTTGGTCGGAGACGTTGCGTACCAGCTCGTGGCCGAGCCGAACGAACTCCGCCTTGGCGTCGAAGATGCTCAGGGCCCCCGGCATCCCGCCGACCGACGCACCCAGCAGCGACCAGCCCGTCAGCTTGTCGAACCAGGTGACGAATCGGCTGTTCTCCCCGCCGAGCAGACGGACGGCGTCGGCGTAGCTGAGCGTGTCGGGCACGCAGTCCTCCTCCGCGACGGCAGATCTGCCAGACTCCCGCAATCCTGCGCCGCGTGCTGTCGGGTATCAGACCAGGCTCAGCGGGCGGACCCGCTCGTGCGGGATGTCGAGATCCGTCAGGCGTAGCTCCCGGGCCACCACGTCGGGCAGCGCCCAGACGCTCCGGATCCGGTCGGTGCGGAAGCACCGCAGCTCGTCGCGCAGACGGCACCAGGCGACCAGGTACCAGTGTCGGGAGTTGCCGAGGTAGCCGAGTGGCTCGACGTCACGGGTCGAGTCGGCGCCGGTGCGGTCGGCGTACCGGATGCGCAGCACCCGCCGCGCGGCGACCGCGTCGGCGACGGTGGCCGGGACGGGCGCGGCCGGCCCGTCGCCGATCAGGTGTACCCGGCCGGCGAGACGGTGTGCTTCGGCGGCGTCGGCGGCCGGCAGCACCGCCACCAGTTTGCGCAGCGCGGTGGCGGCCGGCCCGGCGAACGGCGAGCCGGCGAGCCGGTGCAGCGCCACGGCCATCGCCACCGCCTCGGCGGGGGTCAGGTTGCCCGGCGGCCGGGTGTGGGCGGGGTCCAGGACGTAGCCTCCGGTGCGCCCCGGCTCGGCCCAGCGCCGTCTCACCGCCGCTCGCACCGCGCCCACGTCCCACTCCATCAGC
>NZ_JAKKFF010000407.1 GCF_022229015.1 Micromonospora foliorum | reverse complement strand
CGCGGCTGCGGCGCTGGCCACCCAGGGCCCGCTGGACGGCGACCTGACCGAGGCGCTCCGCGCCGGCCTGGCCCGCGCGGCCGAGGCGATCGACTCCGGCGCGGCCGCCGCGACCCTGGACCGTTGGATCGAGACGGCCACCGCCTGACCCCGCCCTCGCCGGACCCGTCGGCGCGGAGATTTGTCGGACCCGTCTGGGAAACTACAGCTGAGTGGTTCTCTGCTGCCGTCGGTGCGTCGTTGTCGCATCCGGGGGTGGTCCGCCTGGTATCGAGAGGAGACGCCCGTGTCGCATCGCGAGCTCTACTGCGACGTCTGCGAGGGCGTGGCGCTGTTCGAGGCGCCGCCCTGCGTCGACGGCCACGGCACTGACTGTCCAGAGCTGATCTGCACCGACTGCGGCGCCGCCGTGGTGGTCGGCGCGTTCGCCTTCCCGGTCACCCGGCTGGCCGTCCGCCGCCGTCAACCCGCCCGCCGCCACGCCGCCTGACCGCCGCACCACCCGACCCGGCGCCGCGCATGACGGAAGGCCCGCTCCCCTCGGGGAACGGGCCTTCGTCGTGCGGGTTCGGTCGCGACGGCGACCGGGTGGGTCAGTGCTCGGCGGTGCGCCGGGTGCCGCTGTAGTACTCGAACAGCAGCCCACAGGCGGCGAAGACGACGGCCAGCAGGCCGGCGCCGATCAGCCAGAACTGCCAGAACACCATGCCGAGCGCGGCGATCGCGGCGGCCAGCGCCAGACCGAACGGCCAGTAGCTGCCCGGGCTGAAGAAGCCGACCTCGCCGGCGCCGTCGGCGATCTCGGCGTCCGGGCGGTCCTCCGGGCGCAGGTCGATGCGGCGGGAGACGAACCAGAAGAAGCCACCGCACATCGAGCAGAGCAGGAACGACAGCAGCAGGGCGACGGTGCCGACCCACTCGATGCCGCCGGACTCCCCGTTGGTCCAGGCACCGTAGAGGATGGTGGCACCGAAGAGGAACCCGGCGATGATCAGGAAGATACGCCACTCGGTCTTCATTGCGGCTGCCTCAGCTTCCCGTGCGAGCCGGAACGTCGTCCGGGTTGAAGTTGCCCTGCGTCCGCCGCGTCTCGAACGGCCGCGTGGTCTGCGCGTACGGCTGCTCACCGATCGCGGACAGCGCATCCTGCGTGGACTTGCCACTCTGCTTGGCCGCGAGGAACTGGTCGTACTTCTCCGGCGAGACCACCCGCAGCTCGAAGTTCATGAACGCGTGGTAGCTGCCGCACAGCTCGGCGCAGCGCCCGACGTAGGCACCCTCGGCATTCAGGCTGGAGACCTCGAACACGTTGCGGATCTTGCCCGGCATGACGTCGCGCTTGAAGAGCAGCTCCGGCACCCAGAACGAGTGGATGACGTCGCGGCTGGTCTCCTCGAACCGGATGGACCGGTTGGTCGGCAGCACCAGCACCGGGATGACCTCACTGGTGCCGAGCGTCGACGCGGTGGTGCGGGCTTCCGTGCCCTGGCCGTCGCGGTAGTTGAACTGCCAGTTCCACTTGAACGCGACGACCTCGACCGTGACGTCCGGGTTCTTCGACAGCTTGTCGACGTCGGTCTGCACGATCGCCGTGTAGTAGAAGAGCACGGAGACGATCAGGATCGGCGCGATGGTGTAGAGGAACTCCATCGGCATGTTGTAGCGGGTCTGCACCGGCAGCGCGTTGCCACGCTTGCGGTAGCGCACGACGCACCAGAAGATCAGGCCCCACACGAAGACGCCGACCGCGAGCGCGGCGATGCAGGAGGCGATCCACAGGTCGTACATCCGCTTGGACTCGGCCGAGATGCCGCCCTGCGGCCAGCCGAAGCCGTGGAACGTCTGACCGACGTCACAGCCCGTGAGCAGAACCAGCAACGCCACGCCACCGAGACCGAGCCCGGCCAGGCGACCAGCACCACGCCCCCGGCGTCCACCAACCCCTGGGGAAGCGCTGTGCCGTACGGCCGACGGCCGTACCTCCGAACTCCTTGCGACCACCTGGTCCTGCCTCCCTAGCGCGCCGCGGTGCGTCTTTCCTCAGCACCGGCGGCAAAGGCGTCACCGACGGTCGCAGATTACTCGACCATGACGGGCTCGGCCGTGGTGGGGTCACTGTCCGACCCCCATCGGGGGCATCCTAGGCATACCGCCGCGATACCGTGATGATCTGTGAGCGCGAGGAGTGAGCCGGGGTTGCGAGCCCCGCAGTCGCGAACGAAGGCAGGTCTGTGAGCGCATCCCCGGTCTACCTGGACGCGGCGACCGCCGCGCCGACGCATCCGGTCGCGCGGCAGGCGCTGCTGGCCGCGCTCGACGACGGCTGGGCCGACCCGGGCAAGCTGTACACGCAGGCCCGGCGGGCCCGGCAACTGCTCGACGCCGCCCGCGAGGCCACCGCGCTGACGCTCGGTGTCCGCGCCGACGAGGTGTCCTTCACCCCCAGTGGTACGACCGCAGCCCACGGCGCGGTGCTCGGGGGTCTGGCGGGGCGGCGCCGGGTCGGGTCGACGCTTGTGCACTCGGCGATCGAGCACTCGGCGGTGTTGCACGCGGCGGAGCGGCACGTCGGCGCGGGCGGGACGGCCACCGAGGTGCCGGTCGACCGGTTGGGCCGGCTGGACCTGACCGCGTGGTCGACCGCGGTTCGGGCCCCGGGGGTCGCGCTGGCCGCGTTGATCACCGCCAGTCACGAGGTGGGCACCGTGCAGCCGGTCGCCGAGGCGGCGGCCGCGTGCGCCGACGCGGGTGTGCCGCTGTACGTGGACGCGGCGCAGTCGGTGGGCCGGGTTCCCCTGCCGGCCGGCTGGTCGGTGCTCACGGCGAGCGCCCACAAGTGGGGCGGACCACCCGGGGTGGGGGTGTTGGCGGTGCGCAAGGGCACCCGCTGGGAGTCACCCTGGCCGGCCGACGAGCGGGAGAGCGGACGTACCCCCGGGGTGGTGAACCTGCCCGCGGTCGTGGCGGCGGCGGCGAGCCTGCGGGCGGCGGCGGCCGACGCGGCGGCCGAGGCGACCCGGCTGGCCGCCCTGGTGGACCGGGTGCGGGAGCGGGTCGCCGCGGAGGTGCCCGACGTGGAGGTGGTGGGCGACCCGGTGCTGCGGCTCCCCCACCTGGTCACCTTCTCCTGCCTGTACGTCGACGGGGAAGCGCTGCTGCACGCCCTGGACCGGCGGGGCTTCGCCGTGTCGTCCGGCTCGTCCTGCACCTCGTCCACGTTGCGTCCGTCGCACGTGTTGGAGGCGATGGGGGTGCTCTCACACGGCAACGTGCGGGTCAGCCTGCACCGGGAGACGACGGAGGCGGACGTGGAGCGGTTCCTGACCGAGTTGCCCGGGATCGTCGCCGGGCTGCGCGCCGAGGCCGGGGTGGTGGGGCTGTGACGATGCCGGACGAGGTGATCGACTGCCGGGGGCAACGCTGTCCGCTGCCCGTGATCGCGGCGGCGCGACGGATGCCCGAGGTGCCGGTCGGCACGGTGGTCCGGGTGCTGGCCGACGACCCGGCGGCGGCGGTCGACATTCCCGCCTGGTGCCGGATGCGCGGCCAGGAGTTCCTCGGCTCGGTCGACGGCCCCGACGGCCCCGCCTACGACGTCCGCCGCACCCACTGACCCCACCATCGCCCCACCCGGCGTCGATCATGGAGTTGTGGTGGGGGACAAAGGCCGCAGAGAGCTGCCATTCGGCCACCACAACTCCATGATCAACCCAACTGGAAGGGTTACGGGAGGAGGTGGGGGCGGACCTCGTCCGCTGCGGTGTCGCCGTAGGACTCGGCGAGCCGCTTGACGAACAGGTCGCGGCGGACGTCGTACTCCTGGGTGCCGACGGTCTCCAGGACCAGCGTGGCCAGCAGCGAGCCGACCTGGGCGGCCCGTTCCAGGCCAACTCCCCAGGAGAGCGCGGTGAAGAAGCCGGCCCGGAAGCCGTCGCCGACGCCGGTCGGGTCGACCGCCCGGATCTCCCGCGCGATCGGTACGTGGATCGGGTCGATGCCGCGCCCGGCGATCTCCACACCGTGCTTGCCCAGCGTGGTGACCCGCACCTTGACCAGGTCCAGCAGTTGGTCGTCGCTCAGCTGCGCCTTGCTCTGCAGCAGCGACTTCTCGTAGTCGTTGGTCATCAGGTACTCGGCGCCTTCGATCAGCGCCACCACGTCCTCGCCGCCCATCCGGGCGAGCTGCTGGGACGGGTCGGCGGCGAAGGCGTACCCGCGGGTGCGGCACTCGGCCGAGTGGCGCAGCATCGCCTCGGGGTCGTTGGCGCCGACCAGCACCAGGTCCAGACCGCCGAGCCGGTCGGCGACCGGGGCCAGCTCGATGTTGCGGGCCTCACTCATCGCACCGGCGTAGAACGAGGCGATCTGGCACATGTCGGTGTCGGTGGTGCAGACGAAGCGGGCGGTGTGCGCCACCTCGCTGACGTGCACCGAGTCGCAGTCCACGCCGTGGCGCTCCAGCCAGGAGCGGTAGTCGGCGAAGTCGGCGCCGACCGCGCCGAGCAGCACCGGGCGCAGGCCGAGCTGGCCCATCCCGAAGGAGATGTTCGCCGCCACGCCGCCGCGGCGGAGCACCAGGTCGTCCACCAGGAAGGAGAGGGACACCTTGTGCAGTTGATCGGCGATGAGCTGGTCGGCGAAGCGACCGGGGAAACTCATCAGGTGATCGGTGGCGATCGAGCCGGTGACGGCGATCTTCATGTCAACCCTCGGGGTCGGGAGCAGGGCGCGGTCAGCCTACCGGCACGGCAACCCGATGGTCACCGCTCGGTCGGACAACGGCAACCAGCTCGCCACGGCCCTCTGCGGGACCGCTCCCAGACCGGTGTGCGACCCCCGACCGGTACGACGATGGGGCCGTCCCGAAGGACGGCCCCATCGTCGCTGGTGTGTGGTGTGACTCAGTTGAACGAGTCACCGCAGGCGCAGGAGTTGCCCGCGTTGGGGTTGTCGATGGTGAAGCCCTGGGCGTCGATCCGGTCGGCGAAGTCGATCGTCGCGCCGGAAAGGTACGGGGCGCTCATCCGGTCGACGACGACCCCGACACCACCGAAGTCGGTCACGACATCACCGTCGAGCGAACGCTCGTCGAAGAAGAGCTGGTACCGCAGGCCGGAGCAGCCGCCCGGCTGCACGGCGACGCGGAGCCGCAGGTCGTCGCGGCCCTCCTGCTCGATCAGGGCCTTGACCTTCTGCGCCGCGACGTCGGTGAGGACGACGGAAGTAGGGGCCTGGGCCTCGGTCGACTCGGTCTGCGCTGGCGTGGTCACGTGGAAGTCTCCCTGCGCGGTTTGGGTCCGGACGCACTGGCCAACGTCGCACGCCGTCCAGTGATTCCCGGTTGTGGTCCTCAGCCGATCGTACGCCGCCTCGGCCGGGCTCACCCGCGTGGCGTGACCCCCGCCCCAGGTCGGCCGCCAGTCCCAGCGGTCGGGACGCTCAGCGGCTCCACTGCCGGGCCAGCCGGGCGCCCAGCTCGCGCAGCCCCTCGGCGGGCCGGCTCAGCGCGGCGTCGAGCCCGCCGCCCTCCTCGCCGCCGAAGTGCTCCACCAGGCTGTACGCGTCGGTCACCCCGGCCGAGGCGGCCTCCCGCCGGCCGGTGCTCACCTGCCCGGCCACCACCACGCACGG
>NZ_JAKKFF010000406.1 GCF_022229015.1 Micromonospora foliorum | reverse complement strand
CGCCGTGCCGCTGGCCAGCGCGGCCGAAGCGCGCTCGCCGCGTCGCCGCAGCCGTCGGCGTAGCAGCAGGTCCTCGAACCACCAGCGGCCACCTCGACGGGCGAAGGCCGCCAGGACGATCAGCAGCGCCGCCGCGCCCACCGCGGCGAGCACCCAGCTGGGTCCGGCGGTGGCGGCCCAGACGCCGACCACGCACAACTCCAGCACGACGAGCTGCCCGACCAACACGGGACCGACCCGCCCACGGCCAGGCCGCTCGGCCGGGGCCGCCGGCCGGGTCGGAACGTCGACAGGGTCCGTGACCGCTCGGGCGGGTGGCGCCTGAACCTGCGTCATCGCTGACTGTCCCTCCTGCACGGTACGGCTCTGCGCCGGGTCGGTCCGGTGCCGGCCACGAGCGGTGGTCCCAAGGAACCACCGTCCGCCCCTTATCGTAGGGAAGTCCGCGACGACGCCCCGACCCTGATCGTCGCGGATCCACCCCGCCGGAGGTAAGTCATGCGGACCCGCCGCGATCAGGTGCAGGCGTACCGCTTCGTCACCCGCCGCATCGTCTCCGCCTTGCTGTCGGGCGATCCGGAGACCACCAACCTGCCGATGCGACGGCTCGGCATGGCCGTCTTCGGCAGTGTCCTCGCCGCGGCCGTCGTGCTCGGTGGGGTGGGCGCCTACGGCCAGTTGACCGGTGGCGCGGCGCCGCTGGACGACCAGACCCTGGTCATCGAACGGGAGACCGGCGCGACGTACGTGTTCATCGGGGGGAAGCTGCACCCGACGCTCAACTACACCTCGGCGCGCCTCATCGTGAACGACGCGAGTGCCGCGGTGCGGACGGTGTCCCAGGCGTCCCTGCGGGACCGGCCCCGCGGCGTCACCCTCGGCATCGTCGGTGCACCGGACGCCCTGCCGGACCGCAAGTCGCTGACCGGGCTGCCCTGGTCGGTCTGCGACGTGCCCGACCCGGTCGACCGGCAGCGGTCCAGCACCCGGCTGGTGATCGACCGCGCGCTGCCCGGCGGCACGCCGCTGGGTGACCGGGCGGTGGTGGTCTCGGTGGACGACCAGCGGTACCTGATCACCAACAACACCCGGCTCCAGCTGCTCGACCCGTCCCGCACGATCACGGCGCTGCGGATGGCCGGCACCGAGCGACTCCAGGTCGGGCAGCAACTGCTCAACTCCGTGCCGGCCGGGCCACCGCTGCGCCGACCGTCGCTGACCGGCGAGGGCGAGCCGAGCAGCCGCAGGGTGGGCGGGCAGTCGTACACCGTCGGTTCGGTGTTCAAGGCCGCCGGTCGGCACTACGTGCTGACCCGTGACGCCCTGGTGTCGATCAGTGAGATCACCGCTCTGCTGCTCATCAGCAACGGCGGTCGGATCACCGACATCACCCCGAACCAGGCCAGCGAGGCGTTCGAGGAGCGGCGGATCGAGGAGGAGGGGATGCCCCCGACGATGCCCGCCCTCTACCCGGCCCAGCCCGGTCAGACCACGCTGTGCGCGACGTACCGGAAGGGCAGCGCGGGCGGCCCGCCGACCACCACCCTGGAGGTCTTCGACCGGGTGCCGGCCGAGCTGACCGAGAGCGATCCGGGCCTGGTGCCGGTGCGCCAGACCAGGCGCGACGCCGTACGCACCGCCGAGGCGGTGCTGCTGCCCGGCGGCAAGGGTGTCATCGCGCAGGCCTCGCCCGGCGCCGGGACCAGCGGCTCCGGCGCCGCCGGGTCGACGATCTACCTGATCAGCCCACAGGGCATCCGGTATCCGCTCGGCTCGGCGGCGACCCTGGAGGTGCTCGGCTACGGCGGGGTCACCCCGCTGGCGGTGCCCGGTTCGCTGCTCGCACTGATCCCGACCGGGCCGACTCTGAACCGCGAGGACGCGCTCGCCGTCTTCGCTCCGGAGGGGCCGGCGCCGGCCGCACCGCCGTCGGCCGCGCCGAGGTCAGGCTCGCCGTCGGCGGCGCCGCCCTCGGGCTCGCCGTCCGTCGCACCACCGTCGGGGTCGTCGTCCGCCGCGCCGCCGTCGGGGTCGACACCGTCGACTCCGGCCAGTGGCGCCCCGTCGAGCGGCGGGGCCGGCGGCGGAAGGTCCGTGGAATCGACCGACGCCGACGGCTGAGCAGCTTCGGCGGGTCGCCCGGAGTCGCACGGGTGGACTAACCTGGATGTCGCTGACGGTTGTCAACCAGAACGACGGGGATGTTGCCATGGCCGGGCGTACGGAAGTCGACCTGTTGTCCCTTGAGGACTTCCACGAGCACCTGGCGTCTCGGTTGAGCCAGGCCGAGTCGGTGCTGCGCAAGCTCAACACCGAGATGCAGTGCCGTCCTCCGGCGCTGGGCTCGTTCCTCGACGCCACTGACAACGCGCGTCGCTACAGCGACGTCCACCAGTCCTATGTCAAGCAGGCCGAACGGATCCGGCAGGCGGTGCTGGCGGCACAGCAGGCGACCAGCACGATCCTGAGCAACTACCGCACCGCCGAGGCGCGTAACGCGGCCAACGCCGACGATGTCACCGCCGCGCTGACCCCGGTCGACCGGGCGTTGCAGCCGAAGGAGGACGGGCGTGTCTGAATACACCCAGCGGTACCAGGGCAGCAGCCACCAGCAGCTGTACGACGGCCTGATGGCGGGCAAGCCGGAGCAGATCGAGGGCGTGGCCACCCAGTGGGCCGAGCTCAAGGGCATCCTCGACGGCCTCGGCCGGGAGCTGAGCGGCGACCTCGACAAGCTCGGCAACACCTGGACGGGTTCGGCAGGTCGGGAGTTCCACAGGCGACTCAGCCTGATCGTCGCCCACACCGACGCGTTGGGCGAGGGGATGGCCGGCATCAAGCAGGGGTTGACCATGATGGCCGACCATCTGCGCGCCGCCCACAAGCAGGCCGAGAGCCCGGAGGAGACCGACGACAACGACAAGGCGATCGGCGGTGCGATCAAGGGTGGCGCGGCCTTCGGTCTGACCGGTCTGATCGTCGGGGGCATCGCGGGTCACCAGCAGGACAAGGCAGAGCAGGAGAAGGCCCACCAGCGGATGGTGAACCTGGTGGCCGACCTGGCCAGCAGTTACGACATCTCCGCCTACGACCGGGTGGTCGACCCGCCGCCGCCCGATCCGGACACTCCGAGCACCGCCAGCAAGGATCCGACGACGCCACAGAGCGTCTCGGCCATCGCCAGGGTGTCCGGCGGCCCCACCACGGGCACTGACACCGGGCGTACGGGTGACGCGACCATCTCGACGCCCGACCGCGTCGCCCAACTGCCGGACGACGGTTCGCACCCGGACGAGGTCGGCTCGGGCACCGGTGGCGGCCCGGCTGTCGTCACCGGCCCGACCGGCACCGGCAGCGACCCCGCCGACCGTGGCACCTCCCTCGCCGGAGCGGACCCGCTGGTCGGCGGCGCACTGCTCGGCGGGGGTGCCGCCGGGCTGGTCGGTCTGTCCGGGCCGGGCGGCGTGCCCGCCGGGTCGAG
>NZ_JAKKFF010000405.1 GCF_022229015.1 Micromonospora foliorum | reverse complement strand
GGGCAGGGTGGACATGCATGTCGGGCGTGCCCGCGGGCGTCGGGAAAGCCTGACAAACGATGACGGTCACCGTGAGCGGAGATACCGGCGGCGGAAGGAACTGGACCTTCCTCCCCAACCGCTGTCACGTGCTGCAGGCCAGCGCCCGCGGTCCGACCGCCCGGCTGCGCGACGTCGCGGCCGAGGTCGGCATGACCGAACGGGCCGCGCATGCGATCGTCGCCGACCTGGAGGCGAGGGGCTACCTGCACCGCACCCGGTTCTGGCGACGCAACGAGTACACCCTCAACCCGGCTGGCCGCGGACAGGTCGGCGACCTGCTCGCGCTCCTGCACCAGGAGCACCTGGATCCGGGTGGCGAGGTGGTTGAGCGCGCCGGCCACCTCGCGCAGTTCGGGCGGGCCGGCCGGCGTGACCCGGGCGTCCAGCTCGGCGTTGGCCAGCCGGTGTGAAACGGCCGAGAGGTCGCTGATCGGCCGGACCAGGGTGCGCGCCAGCCGGTCGGCGACCAGCAGCCCGATCAGCACGAGGATCACGCCGAGCAGCGCCAGCACCAGCCAGGCCCGGGTGACCCCGGCGGTCAGCTCGTGCCGCGGTACCGCGATCCGGATCACCCCGGTGCCGTCCGCCCGACCCTGCACGGCGATGACCACCTCCCGGCCGGCCGCCGACTCGCCGGTGAGGCTCTGTCCACGCGTGGCCAGGGCCACCGCGGGCGTACGCGGTGTCTGGGCGCCGAGCACCGTGCCGTCCGGCAGGAAGACGCTCACCGGCCGCCCGGACTCCGCGGCGAGCTGCTCCACGGTGAGCCGGATGGTCGACGCGTCGGCGGTCCCGACCACCGGCACCAGGCTCTGCGCGTCGGCGGTGGCCCGCACGGTGGCCCGGTCCTCGGCGACGGTACGGACCAGCAGCGCCAACGGCACCAGGAACGCGATGAGGGTGAGGACGCTGACCGCGGCGACCAGCAGCGCGAGACGCGCCCTCACGGCTGCGCCACCGGGGCTTCGAGGCGCACTCCGACACCGCGCACGGTGTGCAGGTAGCGAGGCTGTTGGGCGTTCTCCCCCAACTTGCGACGCAACCAGGACAGGTGCACGTCGACGGTCTTGTCGGCACCGCCGTACGGGATCTGCCACACCTCCGTGAGCAGCTCGCGTTTGGTGACCACCTGGTTGGGGCGGCCGGCGAGGTGGTGCAGCAGATCGAACTCGCGGGGAGTCAGCTCGACCGCGACGCCGTCGAGGGTCACCTGTCGGGCTCGGGGGTCGACGCGGAGTCCGCCGACGACGAGCGTCGGGTCCTGCCCGTCGGCACCGGAGGGTCCCCGCCGCAGCACCGCCCGGACGCGGGCGTCGAGCTGCGCCGAGGTGAACGGCTTGACCACGTAGTCGTCGGCGCCCGCGTCGAGCACCCGGACGATCTCGGCCTCGTCGTCGCGGGCGGTGGCCACGATGACCGGCACCGAGCTGACCGCGCGCAGCATCCGCAGCAGCTCGCGGCCGTCCAGGTCGGGCAGGCCCAGGTCGAGCACGACGAGATCGGGTCGGTCCTCCAGCGCGTCGCGGAGCCCGGCCATCGCGGTCGAGGCCGCGGCCACCGCGTGGCCGCGTTCGCGCAGGGCCCGGATCAGCGGGGTACGGATCGTCAGGTCGTCCTCGATGAGCAGCAGGCGGGCCACAGCTGGCAGGCTAACCGTTGCCGCTGGCAGTGCGGCGCACGTTAACCACGCCTTAGCGTTCGGTTGTGCCAACGACAAGGACGGATCGGGGATAGTCAGGGGATGGGCCGTCGTTCGATCCTCGTCGCCACCGGGTGGGTGGCCACCGCCGCCATGGCGACCCTGATCGGCCTGGGCGCGATCCGGTTGGTGGGCGAGAGCCTCACCGGGACCCCGGGTGGGGTGCGCAGCGAGGCCGAGATCGAGCGGGCGCTCGCCTCACCCGAGCCGGCGCCCACCAGCCCCGCAGGCACCGCCTCGGCCGCGCCGGGCACGACCAGCACCGCACCGGCCGGGTCGAGCACCGCACCGAGCGGCACCTCGGGGGCCCGCCGGGGGTTCGCCACCGACGGCGGCACGGCCGTGGCCGAGTGCGGTGTTGGCGGCGTACGCCTCGTCTCCTGGGCGCCCGCGCAGGGTTACCGGGTCCGCGACGTGGACCGGGGCCCGGACGACGACGTCGAGGTCACGTTCCAGGGGACGGCCCGGGAGTACGAGTTGAAGCTGCGCTGCATCGGCTCGGAGCCGGTTGCCGTCGCCGACGACTGACAACCGGCAGCAATCGAGGTGGGTTCACCGGCTCCGCAGGGCGTCCACCAACCTCCGGAGCGTCGCCCGAGCATTTTCGAGGTCGCTCAGGCTGAGGCCGGCTCGGTCCACCGCATCCCGGCGGTCAACGTCGGAGCGTTCCAGTAGCGCGGTGAGCGTGACCAGACCCGCTTCCGTGAGTCTCACGAGCGGCGCGCGGCGGTGATCGGGGTTGTCGTGCAGCTCCACCATCCCGGCACGGGCCAGGTCGTCGACCACTCGCTGCACGCTCTGTCGGGCGAGGCCAAGTCTGCGGGCCGCGCTCGCGACGGTGCGGGAGCCGTCGGAGAGCACGCTCAGCACGTGCCATCGCGCGGCGGTCTGTCCCTCTTCCTGGGCGAGTTGCTCGCTTGAGCGGCGAGACTCGCCTGCCAGTTCGTACACGTCTGCCATCAGCAGCCGATAGGCGTCGACCCGGTCCTGCGTCCGTTCCGTCATCGACAGCATGCTAGCGCATATTGACAGCCTATTACCGCACTGACAGCATGCTGTCATGATTCTTCGACTGTGGAGCGGATGGACCGAGCCCGCTCTCGCCGACGCCTACGAGCGGTTGTTGACGCAGGACATCGCCCCCGCGATCCTCGCCCGGGGCGTGGCCGGGCTACGCGAGCTTCGGGTGCTGCGTCGCTCCCCGCAGGAACTGGATCCCGCCGAGGGCAGCGAGTTTCTCACCGCCATGACCTTCACGGACCTCGCCGCAGTGTCGGCCTTCACCGGCGGCGATCCGTCAACCTCCGTCGTCCCGCCTGCTGCCCGTGATCTGCTCGGACGCTTCGATCAGCAGTCCCGGCACTATCTCAGCCGAGCGGTGTTCCGCGACGGTCATGGTTAGCCGCACGGCCGGCTGAGCAGGCTGCCGCGTCACTGACCCATCGGCTGCTCGCGGTCCGCGTCGCGGCCGAGGGCGACCATGCGCAGCGTCTCTTCCCGACGTCGCACGAGCAGCGCGCCGGCCAGGAAGGTCACCGGCGCGACCAGCACCAGCATCGCCCACTGCGCCGGCACCAGGGGGACGACGTGTCCCATGTGCATGGTCGAGGTGGCCCAACCGGCGAGGACGCTGTCGATCACCAGGGAGAGGGCTGCCACCGGCAGGAGCATGACGACGATTCGTCGGCGTACCTCCGGAGTGAGCGTGACCACCGCGATCACCATGGCCGACGCGGCGACCGCCAGGCCCGCGACGTAGAGCCAGAGGACCAGCTCACTGCTCGCCTCGATGTCGTAGAAGACCTGGTAGGAAACCTCGCCGACGAAGTCGAACGTGGGGCTGGTCATTCGGTTCGTCACCAGGAGCGCGACCATCGCCGTCGGCGCGAGCACCAGCGCCAGCAGTCGGCGTACGCCCAGCAGCGCGATCACCCGGCGGCGCGGCGCCGGCACGGTGAGCGCGGCGGC
>NZ_JAKKFF010000404.1 GCF_022229015.1 Micromonospora foliorum | reverse complement strand
CCGGCCGCCGCGCCGGTCGAGGCGCGCGTGCCGCGCGGCCCCGGGATGCGTGCGGCCTGGTCGGTGGTACGCGGACAGCCCGCCGCCCGACTCGGCATCGCCGCCGTGGCGGTGGGTCACCTGGTGATGGTGGCGGTGATGGCGATGACTCCGGTCCGGCTCGGTGAGTCGCACGCCGACGCCGACGTGTTGCGGCTGGTCGGCATCGTGCTGAGCCTGCACATCGCCGGCATGTACGCGTTCTCCCCGGTGGTCGGTTGGCTCACCGACCGGCTCGGTCGACGGGCGGTGATCCTCGGTGGGGTCGGGCTGCTGCTGGCCGCCTGCGCGGTCGCCGGCACCGCCGGGCACCACACGCCTCGGCTCTCGGTCGGTCTGGTCCTGCTCGGGTTGGGCTGGTCGGGGACGATGGTGGCCGGCTCGACCCTGCTGTCCGAGTCGGTGGCGGCCGCCGTGCGGCCGAGCGTCCAGGGGCTGTGCGACCTGATCATGGGGCTGGCCGGGGCCGGGGCCGCCGTGGTCAGCGGGTTTGTCATGCAGTTCGCCGGTTATCCCGTCCTCACCCTGCTCGCGGCGGTCGCGGCCGCGCCCCTGGTGGCGCTAGCGTTGCGCCCGGTGCCGACCGGGGCACCGGACGAGGAGGGCTGATCACTGTGCGGCTGACCGACTTCTGGACGCGGTTGGACGAGGCGTTCGGGCCCGGCTACGCGGCCAGCATCGCCCGCGATCAGGTGCTGTCCCAGCTCGGCGGACGGACCATCGAGCAGGCACTGGCATCGGGGGAGCAGACGCACGTGGTGTGGCGGGCGGTCTGTGCCGCGTACCCCGACCGGGTGCCCGCTCGACTACGCTGAGCAGCCTTTTCGCCGGTTCCGCGTGTCGCTTGTCGAGTCGTACACCTGTTCGGCTATTGTCCACAGCTGGGTGCTCGTCCACAGCTCGCGGCCCGTCGGCTGGTTTTCTGTCGGACCTAGCGCCTAGCGTGTCCGCGTGACGCGAAGCTCAGCAAAGACGCCGGCGAAGGCAGGGGTGGCAACCATGGCAGCAGGGCCTGACCGGGAGAAGGCACTCGACCTTGCTCTCGCTCAGATTGACAAGCAATTCGGCAAGGGCTCGGTGATGCGGCTGGGTGACCGGCCGGTCGTCCAGACCGCGATTATTCCGACCGGCTCCATCGCGCTCGACGTGGCCCTCGGCATTGGCGGCCTGCCCCGTGGCCGGGTGGTCGAGATCTATGGCCCGGAGTCCAGCGGTAAGACCACGGTGGCGCTGCACTCGGTGGCCAGCGCTCAGCGGCTCGGTGGCATCGCCGCCTTCATCGACGCCGAGCACGCGCTCGACCCGGAGTACGCGAAGGCCCTCGGCGTCGACACCGACGCGATGCTGGTCTCCCAGCCGGACACCGGCGAGCAGGCGCTGGAGATCGCCGACATGCTGATCCGCTCCGGCGCGATCGACATCATCGTGATCGACTCGGTGGCGGCCCTGGTGCCGCGCGCCGAGATCGAGGGCGAGATGGGCGACAGCCACGTGGGCCTCCAGGCCCGGCTGATGAGCCAGGCACTCCGGAAGATCACCGGTGTGCTCAGCAACACCGGCACCACGGCGATCTTCATCAACCAGCTGCGGGAAAAGATCGGCGTCATGTTCGGCAGCCCGGAGACCACCACCGGTGGTCGGGCGCTGAAGTTCTACGCCTCGGTCCGGCTCGACGTGCGACGCATCGAGAGCCTCAAGGACGGCACCGACGTGGTCGGTAACCGCACCCGGGTCAAGGTCGTGAAGAACAAGGTCGCCGCACCGTTCAAGCAGGCCGAGTTCGACATCATGTACGGCAAGGGCATCTCGCGTGAGGGCTCGCTGATCGACGTCGGCGTGGAGCAGGCGATCATCCGCAAGTCCGGAGCGTGGTACACGTACGACGGCGACCAGCTCGGCCAGGGTAAGGAGAAGGCCCGGGAGTTCCTGAAGGAGAACCCGGACGTGGCCGCCGAGATCGAGAAGAAGATCCTGGAGAAGCTCGGCGTCGGGGTCGGCGCGGGTGACGCCGCCGGTGGCCCGGAGCTGCCGCCGGTCGACTTCTGACCGGTCGCTGACCCATGGCAGGACGACGCGCTCGTACGGGGCGGGGCTGGGATGCCAGTCCGCCTCGTACGGGCGACGCCACCGATCCGCCCCGCCCTCGGCGAGGCCGCCGGGGTCGGACCGAGGAGGCCGACACCGTCGAGTCTCCGGCCCCTCCCCGGGACGAGTCCGAGGTGGCCCGCGAGATCTGCCTGCGCCAGCTTGCCGTCCGGCCCCGCACCCGGGCCGAGTTGGCCGGGGCGTTGGCCAAGCGGGGCATCTCCGAGGAGGTCTCGGCCGAGGTCCTCGACCGCTATGACGAGGTCGGCATCATCGATGACGCCGCGTTCGCCCGGGCCTGGGTGTCCAGCCGGCACGCCGGGCGCGGCCTGGCTCGCCGGGCGCTCGCCAACGAGTTGCGCCGCAAGGGCGTGGACGGTGAGGTGGCCACCGAGGCGCTGGGTGAGCTGGACGAGGAGACCGAGGCGGACACCGCCCGTGGCCTCGTGGAGCGCAAGCTGCGTACCGCCCGAGGCGAGCCGGACGCGGTCTTCCGCCGGCTGGTGGGCATGCTGGCCCGCAAGGGTTACCCACCTGGCGTGGCCATCCGGGCGGTGAAGGACGCGCTCGCCGCGCAGAGCGCCGAGGCGGCCGAGTTCGCCGAGCAGATCGACGCCGACGCGCTCGCCGACGCCGAGGGCGAGTTGGAGCGCGACAACCGTCTGGTCGAGTGAGCGGTTCGGTGGGCGGTCCGCCGCGACTCCCGACGGGGGTGCGGGCCTGATGTTGAAGGCATGTCTGAACGGTGGGCGCGGCCGGCAGGCCCATCCGGCCGTGCCGCTCACTGCGGCGGAGTTGGTCGCCGATGCGGCCCGCTGCGCGGCGCTCGGCGTCGCGGCGGTGCACGTCCATCCCCGGGACGAGACCGGCGCCGAGTCGCTGCGGCCGGCGGTGATCGCCGACGCGCTGACCGCGATCCGTAACGCACG
>NZ_JAKKFF010000403.1 GCF_022229015.1 Micromonospora foliorum | reverse complement strand
TGATCCACTCGGGTTCACGGAAGTCGGGGCGTCCGTCGCGCCCGGATACCGCGCTTTCCATGAACCCGAGTGGATCAAGCGGGTGGGGGCGCGAGAAGGCGCGGGGTGCGGGGTGTCAGAGGGGGCGGCGGCCGGCGAAGCCGCACTCGGCCCGGTGGTACCAGCGCACGTCGGAGTCGCCCTCCAGCCAGCACCAGAGCACGGCGCGGCCGGCCCGCTCGCCGGGGAAGTCGAGCAGCACCGGGGCGATGCCCTTGACCTGGATGTCGTGCTGGTGCAGCTCGTCGACGACGGCGTGCAGCCGGGCTTCCAGCGCCTTCACCTCGGCCAGCCCGCCGAGCGCGCTCACGCCGTGGTCGGCCAGGTCGGCGCGCAACTCGGCCAGGTCGGCCCGGACCCGGATCAACTCGTCGACGCGCGGCTGCAGGGTGGCCACCAGGTGCCGGGCCTGGGCAAGTGTGAACACCGGGCCAGTATGCGGCACGCACGGCTCCGCGACGCGCCCCGAACGCTCAGTCAGCCTGTGCCGCCAGCTCGCGGGCGCGATCCCGGGCGGCCTCCAGCGCGGCGAGCAGCGCCGCGCGTACGCCGTGCTTCTCCAGCTCACGGATCGCGGAGATGGTGGTGCCGGCCGGCGAGGTGACCGCCTCGCGCAGCTTCACCGGGTGCTCGCCGGAGTCGCGCAGCATCACCGCCGACCCGATCGCGGTCTGCACGATCAACTCGTGCGCCACCTGGCGGGGCAGCCCGAGCAGGATCCCCGCGTCGATCATGGCTTCGACCAGCAGGTAGAAGTAGGCTGGGCCGGAGCCCGAGAGCGCGGTGACGGCGTCCTGCTGCGACTCGGGCACCCGGATCGTCTGGCCGAGCGGCTTGAACATCTCCTCGGCCAACGTCAGGTGCGCCCCGGTGGCGTACGCGCCGGCGGAGATCGCGGTCATCGCCTCGTCGACAAGCGCCGGGGTGTTGGTCATCACCCGCACCACCGGGGTGCCGTCGGGCAACCGGCGGCTGAAGAAGCTGGTGGGCAGACCGGCGCAGAGCGAGATGACGAGCTTGTCGGCCGGCACCTTGGGGCCGATCTCGTCGAGGAGCGCGGCGGCGTCCTGCGGTTTCACCGAGACCGCGAGCACCGCCGCCTCGTCCACCGCGGTCAGGTTGTCGACCACTCGTACGCCGTAGCGGGCGGTCAACTCCTCGGCGCGAGCGGGCCGGCGGGCGGTGGCCAGCAGCCGGTCCACCGGCCATCCCGAGCGCAGCAGCCCGGAGAGCATCAGCTCACCGATCTTGCCCGCGCCGATCACCGCGACCGTGTGCACTCCGGCTGACATGTCGGCCCGTACCCCCTCGCATCGGGTCGCGGCGCGGCGAGCCCGCAGGCCCGCCGCGCCGCCGATGATCGATCAGCTGCCGAAGAAGACCTCGGCCTCGGCGTACCGCTCCAGCGGCACGGTCTTCAGCTCGCGGGTGGCCTCGGCGAGAGGCACCCGGACGATGTCGGTGCTCTGCATCGCGACCATCTTGCCCCAGTCGCCGTCGTTGACGGCGTCGATGGCCTGCAGGCCCAGGCGGGTGGCGAGCACCCGGTCGAAGGCGGTCGGGGTGCCACCGCGCTGGATGTGGCCCAGCACCACGGTGCGGGCCTCCTTGCCGGTCTTGGCCTCCAGCTGCTCGGCGAGCCACTGGCCGATGCCGCCGAGGCGGACGTGGCCGAAGGAGTCGAGCTCCTGGTTGGCGAGGACCATCTGGCCGTCGAGCGGCTGGGCGCCCTCGGCGACCACGACGATCGGGGCGTACTGGTGCTGGAAGCGCTTCTCGACGTAGCCGGCCACCTGGTCGACGTCGAACTGACGCTCGGGCAGCAGGATCACGTTGGCGCCACCGGCCAGGCCGGCGTGCAGGGCGATCCAGCCGGCGTGCCGACCCATCACCTCGACGACCAGGGTGCGGTGGTGGCTCTCCGCAGTGGTGTGCAGCCGGTCGATGGCCTCCATCGCGATGTTGACCGCGGTGTCGAAGCCGAAGGTGTAGTCGGTGGCGCCGAGGTCGTTGTCGATCGTCTTCGGCACGCCGACGACGTGCACGCCCAGCTCGTAGAGCTTGGTGGCCACGCCGAGGGTGTCCTCGCCGCCGATCGCGATCAGCGCGTCCACGCCCTGGGCGGCGAGGTTGTCCTTGATCCGCTCGACGCCGTTCTCGATCTTGAACGGGTTGGTCCGGGACGAGCCGAGGATGGTGCCGCCGCGGGGCAGGATGCCGCGGACGTCGGCGATGTCCAGCGGCCGGGACAGACCCTCGAGCGGGCCCTTCCAGCCGTCCCGGAAGCCCACGAACTCGTGACCGTAAGTGGCGACGCCCTTGCGGACCACCGCCCGGATGACCGCGTTGAGACCGGGGCAGTCGCCGCCGCCGGTGAGCACGCCGATACGCATGATCCGCTCATCCTCCTGGAGCATCAGGTAAAGCCCGATATGCCCCAGGGTATGTGTCAGGTCAGACCATCGGCGCCGTTGCCGGCCCGGGGCGGGCCGTCACTGCGAACTGTAGTCGGCCCGCCGGTACGACGACAGCGCGCCCCGGCCACCCGCCCCCGGTCAGTAGGTCACCTCGTGGTTCTCGCCGGCCTCCGGTGGCCGGCCGGTGACCGCGGCCTTCGCGTAGCTGAGCAGGTTCACCACCGTGCTGTTCGGCGAGTCCCAGTACTCGGCGGAGCTGGCGTGCACCTTGATCAGCGTGAGAGCGGGGGTGTCCAGCCCGTCGGGGAACCACGCCTTGAGCAGCGGGCTCCACAGCCGCTCGGCCCGGGTCCGGTCGAACCCCTCGGTGGCGGTGCCGGAGATCGACACCCAGGCGTTGTGCTTCTGGTCGGAGAAGGCGACGTTGACCTCCGGGTTCACCCGGAGCTGGCGGATCTTGGCCGAGTCGGCGTAGGCGAAGAACCACAGCTCGCCGTCGAACTCGGCCTCCTGGAGCGTCATCGGTCGACTCACCTGCCGCCCGTCCAGAGCAGTCGTGGTGAGCATGCAGATCCGCGCGGCCCGGGCCAGGCCGGTGACCCGGGCGCGTGCCTCTGCGGCGCTGGTCGGCTGGTCGCTCATGGCAATCTCCCTCGGCTCGGCTGGTCGAACCGTGCCCGGGACAGAACCGGTCAAACCTACAGCGGCGCGGCCACCGCTCAGCGGGCGGTCATCGCCCGCCAGCGGGCCAGGTTGTGCCGGGCGTCGACCAGAGCGTCGTGCCGGGCCGCGTCCGCGTCCGGCAGGGGCGGCCGGCCACGGTCGTCCCAGAGCTGGCGCAGCTCCTTGGTGTAGCGGGGAATCTCCCGGGGCAGCGCCGGCATCGCGCCCCAGAGCTGGGCGAGCACCACGTGGTCGTACGCGGCGAACCAGGCCCACAGCTCCAGTTGCTCCCCCGGCCGGTCCCGGATCGGCTCGACCAGGAAGTCGTACAGGTCGTCGCGGATGCGCTCACGCGAGCGCCAGGCCCGGTCCGCCGGGGAGGGCAGCTTGTCCAGCACGTTGCGTCGCACCCAGGGCACGGCGCGGGAGTCGTCGAACTCGGTGGAGACCGCGTAGAACTCGCGGCCGTACTCGTCGACGACACCGATCGAGACGAGGTCGACGGTGGTGCCGTCCTCGATGAACTCGCAGTCGTAGAAGTAGCGGTAGACCATTCCGGGCATCTTCGCCCACCGCCGCAGGGTCGTGCCCGGCGGGGGCCCGTCCGGGGGGTCGGCCGCGCCGCGGCGAGACCCCGGTGAACGGTGCGTCGCAGCTCGTGACGGTCACGGAAGTGCTTCGAGGGGTGTACAGCAAGCGACCGGACCGTCATGATCTGATGTGTACCGCTACCGGACGCCGAATCGGTGTCAGTTCACCTTGTCGGGGCCCATCAGGTTCGCCCGGTGAGCGAGTTGTGGTCCATGACCGGGGGAGGGGTTGGGCCGTGGAGGTTCGCCTGCCAGAGCCGGGTGACGCGCTCACGGGTGTCGAGATGTTCGCCGGGCTGGAGCCCGAGGTGCGGCAGCGCGTCATCGCTGCCGCCGTTCCACGCACCTACCGCAAGGGCCAGCTGCTCTTCGTCGAGAACGACCCCGGCGAGTCGCTGATCGTGCTGCGCCGGGGCGCGGTGGCCGTGTTCCGCACCGCACCCACCGGCGAACGGGCCGTGCTGTCGGTTATCCGTCCACCGGACGTGCTCGGTGAGGTGTCCCTGCTCGACGCGTCCACCCGGTCCGCCTCGGCGGAGGCCATCGAGGACTGCGCGGCGCTCGCGCTGTCGCGGGGCGCGTTCATGGAGTTGGTGCACTCCAACCCCCGCATCCTGGACGCGGTGATGCGCTCCCTGGGCGGCCTGATCCGCCGGCTCACCGAGCAGAACGCCGACCACGTCTTCCTCGACCTGCCCGGTCGGGTGGCGAAGACGCTGGTTCGGTTGGCCGGCGAGAGCCAGGCACCGATGATCACGATCGAGCTCAACCAGAGCCAACTGGCCGAGATGGCCGGTGGTTCCCGGCAGAGCGTCAACCAGGCGATCGGCTCGTTCGCGAGCCGCGGCTGGCTGCGGACCGAGGGCCGCCGGATCGTGGTGACCGACGTGGCCGCGCTGCGCCGCCGCGCCGGCATGGCCGACCGCTGACCGACCCGCCCGCCCCGGCTTCGTCGCCGACCCGAATCTCCCGTGTGGACGCCCGTCGCCGGCCGGCCCACCCACCCGTACGCACGGCTGATGCCGGCTGCCACTGGCAACCGGCATCAGCGAATGTGCAGGCCAAAACGGGTGCGGCCGGAAGGCCGTCGGCCCGCCGACCGCACCCGGGCGATCAGTTCTCTTCGCTGTCGGCCGGCGGCGCACCCGGCCCCGGACCGATCTTCTTCGGATCGGTCGGCTTAGCCGTGGACGTGCTCGACGAGGTGGTCGTGGTCTCCCCCGACCCGCCCGACTGACCCTCAGGCTCTTCCACCATGCCCTGCTCCTCCAGTTCGGCGAGAGTGACCGCATCGACGTCGATCGTGTCGCCCGGCGCCCACAGCGTGCCACCCGGATCGGTCCACGAGGCGGACAGTCGTACCTGCACGGCACTCTCCCTGACATGAAACTTCCTGGTACGGAACACTAACCCCGACCGATCGACGACGTTGCCCGTCCGCACGTCGGGTACCCGACTGGGCTGACCGGCCGCGATACTGACCTCTTTCGCCCACGGAGCTGAACATCGACCTCAAGTGTGGACACTGCGCACGCGCGGCCGGGCCGGACGACCGCTTCTGCGGCGGGTGTGGCCAGCCGCTCGGGGTCAACTGTGCGCACTGCGGGCACGCCAACAGCACCGAGGTCAACTTCTGCACGAGCTGTGGCCAACCGTTGCGGGACCACGTCGTCACGGTGCAGGAGGACCGGCGTCAGGTCAGCGTGCTCTTCGTCGACATCGTGGACTTCACCAGCTATGCGGAGCGGACCGACCCGGAGCAGGCCCGCGGTCTGCAACAGACCTACTTCGCCACGGTGCGCCGGATCGTGCACCAGTACGGCGGGGTGGTCGAGAAGTACATCGGCGACGCGGCGATGGCGCTGTTCGGCGCGCCGGTGGCCACCGACAACGACGCGTTGCGGTGTGTCCGCGCCGGCCTGGAGCTGCAGCGGAACCTGGCCCGCCAGCCCGCCGGTCCGCAGCCGCCGCTCGGCTTCCGGGTCGGCATCGCGACCGGCGAGGCCCTTGTCGACCTCTCCGCCACACGCGACGGTGGGCAGGCCTTCGTGACCGGAGACGTGGTCAACACGGCCTCCCGCCTGCAGGGGTTCGCCCCACCGGGCGGTGTCGTCGTCGACGAGAGCACCTGGTCGGCCACCCGACACGAGATGGAGTACGCCGACCAGCCGCCGGTCACCCTGCGCGGCCGGTCCGCGGTGAGCCGGATCTGGCTGGCCGTCCAGGTCCGACCACACCGGGACCCGCGCGGTGCCGAGCTGACCCCGATGGTGGACCGGGAGCACGAGCGGGGCCTGCTGGTCAACGCGCTGCACCGGATGGTGACCGAGCGGACCTCCCAGTTGGTGACGGTGTTCGGCCCGGCCGGTGTGGGCAAGAGCCGGCTGCTGCGCGAGCTGGCCCGACACGCCGGCAGCGTGCCCGGCCCGCCGATCACCTGGCTCGTCGGGCAGTGCCCGCCGTTCGGCGAGAACGTCGCCTGGGCCGCACTGTCGGACATCGTGAAGACCTGGGTGGGGGTGCCGGAGGTCGACGACCCGGCCGCGCTGCGCGAGCGGCTGCGGGCCCGTCTGGGGCAACTCGCCGACCCGCACGCGACCCGACTGGCCGAGGCGCTCGGGCCGCTGATCGGCGTACCCGGCGAGCGACTCACCCCCGGCGAGACCGAGGCCGCCTGGCGGCGGTTCCTGCTGGCCCTGGCCACCACCGGCCCGACCGTGCTGGTCTTCGAGGACATGCACTGGGCGGACCAGGCGATGCTCGCCTTCGTCGAGCAGTTGGGCGCGACAGCGCGCGGCGTACCGCTGCTGGTCGTCGCGACCGCCCGGCCGGAGCTGCGGGAACGGCACCCGGCCTGGACCGGCACGATCAGTGGCGCGATGTCCATCTCGGTGCCGCCGATGCACGACACCGACATCGACACGCTCTACTCGCTGCTCCTCGGGCAGGCGACGCTGCCCTCCAGCTCGCGTACCCCGCTTATCGAGTTCGCCGACGGCAACCCGCTCTACGCCCAGGAGTACGCCCGGATGCTGCTGGACGGCGGCCTGCTCGACGCGGTCGGTTCGGCCCCCCGTCCCGACCTCGACGGTGGCGCGGAGATGCCCCGCACGGTGCAGGCGGTCATCGCCAACCGGCTCGACCTGCTGGACCCGGCCGACCGGGCGGTGCTCCAGGCCGCCGCCGTGGTCGGCGTGGTGTTCTGGGCCGCGCCGGTGGGGATGGCGCTGGGCCGGCCGGTGGAGTGGGTGGAGCGTGCGCTGGACCGCCTGCAACGTCGCGACCTGGTGTACGAGCAGAGCACGTCGACGATGCCCGGCCAGTCCGAGTACCGGTTCCGGCACATCCTGGTGCGCGACGTCTGCTACCAGCGGCTGCCCCGGGCCGAGCGGGTGCTGCGCCACCAACGCACCGCCGACTGGATGGCGCAGCTCACCGACGGCCGGCAGTACGACCTGGCCGAGGTGCTGGCCAACCATCGCTGGGCGGCACACGAGATCGCCCGGACCGTCGGGCTGGACACCGCCCCCTACGCCCCGCCGGCGCGGGCGGCGCTGCACCGGGCGGCCCGCCGGGCGTACGAGCTGCACGCGCTGGACACCGCCGCCGCGCTGGTGGGCCGGGCGCTGGCCCTGGACGTCGGGCCGGACCCGGCGTTGGAGCTGTTCGACGCCGAGCTGGCGTTCTATCGGGACGGGGACGCCTTCCTGGTGGCGGGAGGCACGGACACCCTCACCCGACTGGCCGAGCGGCTCACCATGGGCGGCGACCGGACGGGAGCGGCGCGGGCCTGGACGCTGCTCGCCACCGCCGCGTGGAGTCGGGCCGACCGTTCGACGACCCTGCACTGCCTGGACCAGGCGATCGGCATCTACAGCGATTTACCGGACAGTCAGGAGAAGGCGGGCGCCCTGCTGGAGCTGGCCCGGGTGCACATGCTGAACGCGGAGACCGAGCCGGCGTGCACCGCGGCGCGGGCGGCGGCGTCCCTCGCCGAGCGGCTCCAGCTGCGCGAGGTCCAGGCCAACGCGCGGATCACCCTGGCCGTGGCGCGTTACCTGGCCGGCTCCGCCGAGGCGTTCCCGGAGCTGACGGAGGTGACCGAGCACTGCCGGGTGGAGCGGCTGACCAGTCGACGCCGGGCGGTGCAGAACCTGGCCTGGGCGTTGCAGGAGGAGGGCGACCTGGCCGGCTCGGCGCGATTGGTCGACGAGCAGCTCACCCTCGACCTGGGCGGTGAGCACAGCCTGGCCACCAGCTTCGCCGACCAGTGGGCGCGGTCGTACTACGCGGGCGACTGGACGGCGGCGCTGGCGATGGCGGCGGAGTCGACCCGACGGCCGACCGCCGAGTGGGATCTGCACATCGTGGCGGTCTCGGGTTGGATGCGCGGGCTGGCCGGCGCCGAGCTGGTGGCAACCGCCGGTCCCGACGGAGCTGCGGGGCCGGACGGAACCGTGGTGCCGGACGGACCGGGTGGGGATCTGGTCGAGCAGGCGCTGGTCGCGGCCCGGCGCAGCGGTTTCCACCGGGTGCTGCGCTCCACCCTGGCGCACGCCGCGCTCTGCCGGGCGGTGCAGGGCCACCGGGACGAGGCGATGGCACTGCTCACCGAGCTGGACGAGGACTGGCGACGGACCCGGATGATCCCGTTCGCGGAGTGGGTGCCGGCCGTCGGGCACGTCGCCGGGGTGCTCGGCGCGGACGCGGCCCGGCTGGTCCGGCAGCTGCTCGACCGGGCTCCCCGGACGACCCCGTGGGCTCGGGCCGCCGGTCAGGTCGCCGATGCCACGCTGGCCCGGCACGCCGGGGACGCC
>NZ_JAKKFF010000402.1 GCF_022229015.1 Micromonospora foliorum | reverse complement strand
GCCACCGTGCCGCCGCGCGCGTGGTGCTCGGCGAGCCGCCGCAGGTCGCAGGGCGACACCGGCCCCTGCGGCCCGTGCGCCGCCGGCCGCCAACCGGGCACGATCACCAGGTCGTCCGGGGCCAGCTCGGGCCACCGGGTGTCCGCGACCAGTGGTACGCCCTGCACGGTGGGCACCTGCTCGCGCTCCGCGACGTAGTGCAGCTGATAGTCGTACCCGAGGTCGGCGGCGCTGGAGAAGACCTGGGCCGGCCCGGCGAGGTCCAGCAGGTGCAGCTGTGGGACCAGCAGGAAGACGACCCGGGTCACGACGTCAGCCCCGGCTGCCGGCGAGGGTCGCGCCGACGACCTCGTCCACAGTGCTGATGGTCGCGAAGCGGCCAGCCAGCGCGTACTCGGTGCGGGTCACGATCTCCTCGTTCGTCAGGGTGCGCGGGTCGGCGAGGATCTCCGCGACCGTGGCGGTCTCCGGCAGGTCCCGATGTGGGATGGGGAAGGTCAGCGTGGCGTCGCTGACGAAGGTCATCCGGTAGCCGAGGTCCGCGCCGACCCGGGTGGTGGTCTCCACGCACTGCTCGGTGCGGATGCCGCAGACGGTGATGTCGGTGCTGCCCGCATGGGTGAGCAACTGCTGGAGGTTCGTGGTGGTGAACGCGTTGTGCGCGGTCTTCACCAGCGTCGGCTCGCCCTCGGCGGGCACCAGCCCGTCGATCAGCCGCACGTACCCGAGGGCGGGGTCGAACAACCCGCCCGTGCCGGGCTCCGCGTGCAGGACCCAGACCACCAGGTCGCCGCGCTGCCGGGCGGCCGTCACCAGCCGGTCGACCTGGCGGACCAGTTCGGGGTTGGAGCCGTACGCCCAGATCGGGCGCTGACGGAAGGACTCCTGCACGTCGATCACGACGAGTGCTGCTCTGCTCATGACGTCGATCCTGGCCGGACGGCGGGCGCGCCGGCAGACACCATTCTGCCCGGGTGCGGAACGATCCGGCCAACCAGGCGTGCGCCGAAGCCCCTGGCCGGCCTGCGGCCGGCCCAGACCACGGCCCGCCGAGGACTTCGACACACGCCCTGGGCGTCAGGCGCTGGGGGCGCGCTGCTCGGCTGCGGCGTCCAGAGCGGCCGCCTCCTCCGGCGTGGGCGCGCTGCCGCCCAGGTGCGCGGGCTGCCACCAGGTGTCGTCCGGGCCGGCCGGAGTGTCCGGATAGTCCCGCTGCGCCCGGTCAACGAGGGCGCTGAGCCGGGTGGTCAGCTCGGCGGCCAGCACGTTCGGGTCGGGGAAGTCCGCCGGGTTGATCGGCTCGCCGATCAGGATGGTGATCGGCGTGTGCCGGCGGGTCAGGGTGCGCGGGCGGCCCTTGGTCCAGAGCCGCTGGGTGCCCCACAACGCGACCGGCAGCACCGGCACCTTCGCCGAACGGGCCATCCGGACCGTGCCGCTCTTGAGTTCCTTGACGGTGAACGACCGGCTGATCGTCGCCTCGGGGAAGACGCCGACGACCTCGCCCTGCTTGAGCGCGCCCACGGCGGCGCGGAACGAGGCCGCACCGGCCTGCCGGTCCACCGGAATGTGCCGCATCCCGCGCATCAGCGGGCCGGAGATCTTGTGTGTGAAGACCGAATCCTTGGCCATGAACCGAACCAGCCGGCCCGACGCGTTCGCGCCCAGGCCGGCGAAGATGAAGTCGAGGTAGCTGACGTGGTTGCTGGCCAGCACCGCCCCGCCTGTGCGGGGTACGTGGTGGGCGCCCTCGATGGTGATCTTCAGGTCGAGGACCCGGAACAGCGTCTTGGCGGCGGCGATAACGGGCGGGTACACGAGCTCCGGCATCCGCAGAATCTACCCTGCCGGGCTGGGGATCGGCTGGGTGGCAAACCGGCGGCGACGCGGGCGGCGCGGCACCGCCGGTTCGACGGTCGGGTCGGTCAGTCGGCGAGTTTGTCCAGCTCCAGTCGACCCCGGGCGAACGCGTCCACCCGGCCCCAGCGACCGGGGATGTCCAGCACCTCGATCCGACCCATGCCCACCGG
Organism: Micromonospora foliorum; assembly: GCF_022229015.1. Taxonomy (GTDB): domain Bacteria; phylum Actinomycetota; class Actinomycetes; order Mycobacteriales; family Micromonosporaceae; genus Micromonospora; species Micromonospora foliorum. The sequence goes on along the minus strand of NZ_JAKKFF010000402.1, from coordinate 22,775 downwards.
CAGCCGTGGCTCGACCGACAGGTGACCCTCGTGCGGCTCCAGACCGAGCATGGTGCGCAGCAGCAACAGCGGCGTACCTGTCGACCAGGCCTGCGGGCTGCACGCTGTCGGGTACTCCACCGGGAACTTGGTCAGCTCCCGCGGGTAGCCGCCGAACGCCTCCGGCAACCGGCCGTCGAAGTACGTGGCCGCGTCCAGGATGCCGTTGGCGATGGTCGCGGCCTCCTCGGCGAAGCCGTAGCGGCGCAGACCCCAGGCGATGAACGAGTTGTCGAACGGCCAGATAGTGCCGTTGTGGTAGCCGATGGGGTTGTACCGCGTCTCCCCCTCGGCGAGCGTGCGAACCCCCCAGCCGGAGAAGAGCCGCGGCCCGACCAGGTGCGCGGCGAGCTTCTCGGCCCGCTCGGGGTCGACGATCCCGCTCCACAGCAGGTGGCCGATGTTGGAGCTGAGGATGTCGCACTGGCGGCCGTCCGGGTCCAGGGCGAGGGCGAAGTACTCGCCGTCCTCCACCCACCAGTCCCGGTTGAACCGTTCCTTCAGCTCTGCCGCCTCCCGCTCCAACTGGTCAGCGAACTCCGGGTCACCCCAGAACTCGCGCGCCAACCGCGCCGCGCGGACCTTCGCGTCGTACGCGTACCCCTGCACCTCGCAGGTGGCCCGTGGGAACGGTGGCAGCGTGCCGTCGGAGTAGGAGATCGAGTCCCAGGAGTCCTTCCAGCACTGGTTCTCCAGGCCGGTGTCGGTGTTGCGTCGCTCGTACCAGATGTAGCCGTTGCCGACCAGGTCGGCGTAGTTGTCGATCCACCTCAGAGCCGCCCGGGACTCCTGCTCCAACTCCTTGACCAGCGCGACATCCCCGCTCCACCGCTCGTACTCGTCGAGCAGCACGATGAACAGCGGCGTCGCGTCCACCGAGCCGTAGTACGGCGAGTGTGGCTGCTCCTCGAAGGCCGCGGTCTCGCCGTAGCGCATCTCGTGCAGGATGCGGCCCGGGTCCTCGTCGCGGAAGTCGTCGAACCGGCTGCCCTGCAGGGACGCCAGGATGCGCAGCGTCGTCTTCGACAACTGCGGGGTGAACGGCAGCGTCTGCAGGCAGGTGAGGATGCTGTCCCGGCCGAACATGGTCATGAACCAGGGCAGACCGGCGGCCGGCAGGGTGGCGCCGCCCAGCGACAGCGGCGAGAAGCGCAGCGCCGCCAGGTCGATCAGGCTGCGCCGGTACGTGCTGGCCACCCGGCCGTGCTGACTGTTGACCTTGGGTGCGTCGGCGATCCACCTCTCCAGGTCGTGCTGGAGGGCGAGCCGCTCGGTGCTGTGTGTGCGCAGCCCGATGCGCAGGTCCCGGCCGCCGGGCCCAACCGCGTGGGTCTGGACGTCGATCGAGGCGTCCCACTGCTCGTTGGGCTCCAGGTGCACGGTGTACGCGAAGCCCTTGCTGTCGTACCGGGCCGACATCGACGACGAGATCACCGTCTCCCGCCGGAAGTTCCCCCGCCGGTACCCCAACCGCAGCCGGTCCGACTCCACCTCGGTGTAGATCTCGCCCTTCTTGTTGAGGATCTCGTCCTTGACCTGGAACAGGTCGGCGAAGTCCGACGCCGCGTCCATCCGGACTTCCAGGTCGACCGGCTTCTCGTCGTGGTTGAGGATGGTCAGCCGCTCACAGAAGCTGCCGCCCACCGTGCGCTCCCGGATGATCGACAGCTTCGCGTCCACGTAGTGCGTGGCCATCCCCGGGACCAGGAAGAACCGCGACTCGAAGTACTGCAGGTCGTCGTAGGAGAGCGAGTTGAGTCGCTCGCCGTTGACGGTCAACACCCAGGTCGACAGGAACCGGGTGTCGATGGAGAAGAGCCCGGTGGGCTCACTCGGCGTCGCCTCGATGTCACCGGTGTCCTCGCAGACGACGAACGTGTTGCCGTCCAGGATCCGGATCGTGTTGCTCTGCCCCATCAGTGCACCTCCCCGGCGAAACGCCGGCGCGGCCCACGGGCGTCCGGGGAACCCGGGAAGATCCGCTCCACCTGTACGACGAGACGAGCGTCGCCCGTCACCGTCATGTCCCCCCGCAACAGCGCGGCCAGGCCGTGCTCGCGCCCCGAGGCGATGTCGTCGAAGAGGACGGGGCTCGCGCCGATCACCGTGTCGGCCTCCCGGTCCTCCTGACTGACGTTCAGCCGGCCGTGATCGATCCTCAGCAGCCAGTGCCGGGTCTGCGCCCCCTCGTGCAGGTCGATCCGCAGCGTCCCGGAGGTCTTGGCCAGCAGGGGTTCGTACCCCCGTCGGTCCAGGTCCTCGAAGAACCTCGTGGTCGCGTCCACCATCGGGTCCACTCCTCCCAGTTGCCGGGCCGGGGATCCCCACCCACCGCGCTCGCGTCGCGCGGACGGCCGGCGTTGCACGTCCCCGCACGGGTCCCCGCCGCTCCCCCGGCCAACCTCGCCCAAATCGGGTGAGCCGCCACCAACCCCGCCCCGCCCACCCCACCCCACCCCACCCCACCCCGCCGTGCCCCACCCCACCCCGCCGTGCCCCGCCCCGCCCCGCCGTGCTTCCGGTGATCAAGAGCTTTGCGTCATCGCCTTCGGCGTGTCGTGACGCGAACCTCTTGATCAACCCTGGGTGGGTGGGTGGGTGGGTGGGTGGGGACGCCACAGCGCCGGCCCTCCCGCAGGGGGAAGGCCGGCGCGCGCCGCGGCGGACGGTCAGTTGTTCGGGTCGTCGGCGCTGATGTCGGCCAGGACCGACTGCGGTTCGCGCTCGACCGCGAGGTCACCCATCGAAATCAGGCCGACCAGGCGCCCGTCGTCGATCACCGGAAGTCGGCGTACGGCGTACGTCCGCATCAGGTCCGCGGCGGCCACGACATCGTCGTACTGACTCACCGTGATCACGTCGCGAGTGGTGACCTGGTTCAACCGGGTCGAGCCCGGGTCCATGTTCTCCGCGACGCCTCGGACCGTGATGTCCCGGTCCGTGACGATGCCGACGACACTGTCGCCGTCGGTCACCACCACATCGCCAATCGCGCTGTCACGCATCTCCTGCGCGGCTGCGATGAGCGTGTCATTGCCGTCCATCGTCACCAACCGGGTCGTCATGAACTCTCCGACCGTTGTCATGGTGCTCCCCTCTCGGTGTCGGCACGCCCCGTCTACCCGCCGCCCGGGAGGGGGTAACGCCCACGGCCCCGGCCTATCCGCGCGGGTGCCGCAGGCGTCGTAGCTCGTACAGACCGCTGCTGGTCAGGCTGTAGAACGCCGGCAGCAGCAGAAAGATCACCAGCGCGAACAGCGGGGTGGCCAGGAATCCGACGAGGATCGCCAGCGCGTACCCGCCGAGGCCGATCGCGGCCCGTGCCCGTTCGGCCGGGAAGAACCGACGCGGCACCGCCTCGTCCAGCAGATCGTGATGCCGGGCGAGGTAGTGGTACAGCCCCAGCCAGCTCACCGAGACCAGCACGCCGACCAGACCGTAGACGGCCACGCCGGTCCGCTGGTCCGCCCGGTCGCCCTCCCGCATGGCCTGCGAGACGACCGAGGTGGCGAACGGCAGCAGCGCGGTGCTGAACAGCACCGCGAGGTTGTACCACTGGAGGGCCTTCCCGCTGTTCTCCACCCGGTTGAAGGCGGCTCGGTGGTTCAGCCAGCTCACCGCCACGTACACGTACGACGTGACATAGGCGAGGTACGCGGGCCACTGCTCGACCAGTGCGTGCAGGAGCTGACCGCGGCCGACCCGGGGAGGCTGGAGGTCGAGCACCAGCAGCGTGATGATGATGGCGAAGACCCCGTCGCTGAACGACAGCAGTCGGGAGGTTTCCCGCCGCAGGGGCGGGCCGCCGGGAAGGGTCTCGTCGCTGCGCGTGCCGGCGCCCATCCCCACCCCCTCCCCGATGTCCCACAACGGTGAAGCAGGGCGGTATACCCGTCGACGGAGCGGCACACCCGCCCACGGGCGGCACGCGTCGGCCCGCTGCCTACCGTGGGCGGATGATGACGGGCGAGGAGGAGCTGCGGGAACTGGTCGCCGGCAGCGGTTGGCTGACCCGGGCGCTGACCGTCGTTCGCGACTCCGGGCTGCCGGACGCCTGGATCGGCGCGGGGGCCCTGCGCGACCTCGTCTGGGGCGAGCGGTACGGCGACGGTTTTGACCCAACGCGGGTCCGCGATGTGGACGTGGTCTTCTTCGACCCGGCGAGGCTGACCCGCGCCGACGACGACCGGGCCACCGCCCGGCTGGCGGGGATGTGGCCGCAGCCGCCGTGGCAGGCGCGCAACCAGGCGGCGGTGCACACCTGGTACGCGGCCACGTTCGGCGGCGACCCGATCGAGCCGTACCGCAGCGTCGCCGAGGCGATCGCCACCTGGCCGGAGTACGCGACAGCGGTGGCCGTCCGCCTGGCTTCGGCCGGCCGGCTGGAGGTCTGCGCCCCGTACGGCCTGGCGGATCTGCTGGGCGGGGTGTGGCGGCACAACCCGGCCCGGGTGGACGTGGCCCGGTCCCGGCAGCGGTTGGCCCGGCACCGGCCGGCGCGGCGGTGGCCCGGGGTGACCGTGATCGAGCCGGGCTGATCGACTGTGGGCGGGTCAGCCCCGGGGCGGCATCCCGTAGATCCGTTCCACGTGCAGGCGCAGCACGATCCGCCCCTCGTCGACCATGGCCTGGCGGTACTCGTCCCAGTCGGGGTGTTCGCCGCCGAGCTCCCGGTAGAGCGCCACCAACTCCTCGACGGTCTCGTCGCCGAGTTCGGTGGCCGGCGGGGTCAGTTCGGCGCGACCCTCGACCACCGCGTACGCCCAGCCGTCCTCACTGCTGACGTGGAAGCTGGCCCGCGGGTCGCGGCGCAGGTTGGCGGTCTTGGCGCGGGCGTCGGTGACCGAGACCCGGATCCGGCCGGCGTCCCGGTCGAAGGAGTAGAGCACCGTGGACAGCTGCGGACGCCCGTCCCGCTTGATGGTGGCGAGCACGCCCATCGAGCGGCCGGCCACCAGATCGGTCAACGCCTGCTGGGTGCGGTCATCCGGCATGGTGTCCTCCAGGTTGGACGATCGTCTCCGACCCATCCAAGCACGACCGGCCGGCCGCCGCGGGCGACCACCCCTAACGGCAGGGCGACCACCCGGAACGGCACCGAGCCCTCGCCGACGGACGGCGGGGGCTCGGCGAGTGCTCGGTGTTCTGGCGACGGCGCCGGTCAGCGGCGCTCGGCGGCGACCAGCTCGGCGAGTTGCACCGCGTTCAGCGCGGCGCCCTTGCGCAGGTTGTCGTTGGAGCAGAACAGGGCCAGCCCGTACTCCGCGGTCTCGTCGGCGCGGATCCGGCCCACGTAGGTCGGGTCCTGACCGGCGGCCTGCAACGGCGTCGGGACGTCGGTCAGTGCCACCCCGGGCGCGTCGGCCAGCAGGTCGTGGGCGCGTTGCGGGGTGAGCGGCCGGGCGAACCGGGCGTTGATCTGGAGCGAGTGCCCGGTGAAGACCGGCACCCGGACGCAGGTGCCGGAGACCTTCAGGTCGGGGATCTCCAGGATCTTGCGGCTCTCGTTGCGGAGCTTCTGCTCCTCGTCGGTCTCGAACGAGCCGTCATCGACGATCGAACCGGCCAGTGGGAGGACGTTGAAGGCGATCGGCTGGGCGAACGAGCGCGGCGCGGGGAACTCCACGGCCGAACCGTCGAAGGCCAGCCCGGCCGCGTGCTCGGCCACCTTGCGGACCTGCTCGTCCAGCTCGGAGACGCCGGCCAGCCCGGCGCCGGAGACCGCCTGGTACGTGGAGACGACCAGGCCGACCAGGCCAGCCTCGGCGTGCAGCGGACGCAGCACCGGCATCGCGGCCATCGTGGTGCAGTTGGGGTTGGCGATGATGCCCTTGGGCCGGTCCAGGGCGGCGTGCGGGTTGACCTCGGCGACCACCAGCGGCACCTGCGGGTCCATCCGGAACGCCGACGAGTTGTCGATCACCACGGCGCCGGCCTCGGCGACCCGGGGCGCCAACTCCCGGGCGGTGCCCTTACCGGCCGAGAAGAGCACGATGTCCAGCTCGGAATAGTCCGCGGTCGCGGCGTCCTCGACGGTCACCTCGCCGTCGCGCCACGGCAGCGTACGCCCGGCGGACCGCGCCGAGGCGAACAACCGCACCTGCTCCGCTGGGAACTCCCGCTCCGCCAGCACCTGCCGCATCACGCCACCGACCTGGCCGGTGGCCCCCACAATGCCGATCCTCATGCCCGCGAGGCTACCGACCCCACCCCCGAAACCGGGACCCCTTTCCCACCCCCCGGGTCCCACCTCACACCCACCCCACCCCCACCCCTCTCCCCCACCCCACCCCACCCCACCCCACCCCACCCTCACCCCCACCCCGCTTCCGTCGATCATGAAGTTATTGCCGTGACACGCCGTGGCGAGTGACAACAACTTCATGATCAACGGCGCGACAGGTGGCGCGAGGCCGGGGTCGGAGTGAGGTGGGCGGGGTTAGGGGAGGAGGGTTCCCAGGGCGGTGGACTCCAGGTCTGCGCGGATTGCTGCGGCGTCGCCCTCGATGACCAGGGTGAGGGCCTCTGGGTGCAGGTGGGTGGCTGCCGCTGCGGAGACCTGCTCCACGTCGGCGGAGAGCAGCGACTCGCGCAGCCGCGCGTGGTAGTCGTCCGGCAGGTCGTGCACCACAAGGGTGGTCAGCGCGGAGGCGATCGCCCGAGGGCTCTGCAACTCGACCGAGAGCTGCCCGGCCCGCCAGGAGCGGGCGACCTCCAGCTCGTCCTCGGTAACCCCGTTGGCCTGGGTACGGGTGATCTCGCCCACCGCCTCGACCAGGGCTGGCGCGGTGACCGCCGTCTGCACGCCGGAGCTGACCGCGAACCGACCGAACCGCCGCGACGCGGCGAAGTCACCCCGGATGCCGTAGGTGTAGCCGTGCACCTCGCGCAGCAGGTGGTTGAGTCGGGACGTGAACGCCCCGCCGAGCACCGTGCCGGCGAGCGTCATCGGCACGTGGTCCGGGTGCGCCCGGTGTGGTGACGGGTGGCCCAGCCGCAGCGTGGACTGCACCGAGCCGGGCCGGTCCACCAGGATGATCCGCCGACCGCTGTGCAGCGGCACCTCGATGGGGCCGCCCCGTTCGGCGGGGCCACCACCGGTGCCGGCGAACGCCGCGGCGGCCAGCGCGTCCAGGTCGATCCGGTCCAGGTCACCGGCGACGATCAGGGTGCCGGGGCGCAGGAACCACTCGGAGTGGAAGACCGTCACGTCCTCCACGTCCAACCCGGCGACCGACTCCGGGTCGCCGTGCATGGGCCGCCCCCAGCGGTTCTGCGCGCCGAACAGCTCCGCACGCAGCGCGGCGTCGGCACGCGGGCCGGGGTTGGCCCAGTCCATCCGGAGCGCGGTCGCCTCGTCGTCGCGGACCCGGCGTACGTCGGCGGGGTCGAGCCTGGGCGTCCGGACCGCCTCGGCGAGCAGCTCCACGGCGGCGCTCAGCCGGTCCACCGGGATCACCACGCTGGCCTGGAACGAGTCCCAGTCCAGACCGGTCGACAACGCGGTGCCGAGCCCTTCGACGGCGAGCGCGTACGCGGCGGCGTCCCGCTGCGCGGTCCCCTCCTCCAACGCCTTGGCCAGCACACCGGAGAGGCCCTCCTTGCCGACCGGCTCCTGGCCCGCGCCCACGTCGAGCAGCAGCAGCGCCACGGCGAGGTTCTGCCCGGGCAGGTGCGCGGCGACGACCTGACCACCGGCCACGGCGCGGCGGACCACCGGCGGGAACCGGTACGGGCGGGCCGCGCCGGGGCCGGGACGGTCGGCGATCAGCGTCATGAGGTCTCCTCGGGCAGGTAGGTCAGGGTCACCCGGTCGGTGGCGAGCACGTCGGCGGCGGCCTCGGCGATCTGCTCGGCGGTGACCGCTAGCAGGGCCGGCAACTGGTCGGCGATGCGGGCCGGGTCGCCGAACTGCGTGGCGTACCGGCCGAGCAGGTCCGCGCGGCCGTCGACAGTGGACAGCTGACGCCACCACCCGGTGCTGAGCAACGCCTTGGCCCGATCCAGCTCGGCGGCGGTGACCGGCACGGTGGCCAGCTCGTCGACGACGTCGGCCAGCCCTTCGGCCAGCCGCTCGGCGCTCACTCCGGGCCGGGCGGTGGCGGTGGCGATCAGCGGTGCCGGGGCGTGGGCGAGGTCCACCCCGTACGCCCCGACGAGGTCCGGCTGCGCGATCCTCTCGCCGTCGGCGAGGCGCTGGTAGAGCCGGCTGCCCCGGCCGCTGCCGAGGACTGTGGCGAGCACGGTGATCACGTTGTACCCGGGGCTGCCGAACGGGTAGCTGCGGTGGGCGATGTAGACCCGCGGCGCCGGCACGTCGGCGCTCACCGACTCGACGGCCGTCTGCCCGGTGGCGGGGACGTTGCGGCCGCCCGGTGCCGGCGGGATGTCGTCGCGGGCGGGCAGCGCGCCGAAGTACTTGTCGGCGAGCGCGAACACGTCGGAGGCGGTGGCGTCGCCGACCACGGTGAGCACCGCGTTGTTCGGCGCGTAGTAGGTCTGGTGGAACGCCTGGAAGGTGGCGAGGTCGGCGGCGTTCAGGTCGGCCATCGAGCCGATCGTCGCGTGGTGGTAGGGGTGCCCCGGCGGGTAGAGCAGCGGCAGCAACCGCAGCCAGGCATCGCCGTACGGCACGTTCTCGTAGCGCTGCCGGCGCTCGTTCTTGACCACGTCCCGCTGGTTGTCCAGCGTCTCCTGGGTGAGGGCGGGGACCAGGCCGCCCATCCGGTCGGCCTCCAACCAGAGCGCCAGCTCCAGGTGCTCGGCCGGGACCGTCTCGAAGTAGTTGGTCCGGTCCGGGTTGGTGGTGGCGTTGAGCGAGCCGCCGGAGCCCTGGATCAGCTTCATGTGCTCAGTCTTGGCCACGTTCACCGAGCCCTCGAACATCAGGTGCTCGAAGAGGTGGGCGAAACCGGTCTGCCCGGCCGGCTCGTGCCGGGAGCCGACGTCGTACCAGAGGTTGACGGCTACGGCGGGCGCGGTGCGATCCTCGCTCACCACCACGCGCAGGCCGTTGTCCAGTCGGGACGTCTGAATGGGCCAGGGGTAACCGCTGTCGGGCATGCCCCCGACGCTATCCGATCTCGGGGGCGGAAAGGTGACGTGCGGTCGGTCGGCGAGCCGACCTGGGCCGCATCGTGGCCGCCGCGCTGGGTACCGGGAAGGAATGACCGTCACCCCGCCTCCGTCCCGGTCCGCCGGCCGGGCCGCCACCGCCGTCGAGCGCGCCAGCACCGCACTCGGCCGGCTGCGCCGCGGCCGGTTACTGCATCCGGCCGGTCGCTCGTTCGTCGGCGAGACGGTGATCTGGGGTACGCCCGGACCGCCCACCGGGGTCGCTCTGCTGGACCACCCCGGCCGGTACCGGACCACCGTCCGGCTCTCCAAGGGAACGCCCACGCCCGGCAGTTGGCCCGACGTGCTGGGCCTCGCCCTGCGCCTGCACCGCGACGGCGGTCGGCCGTTCGACCTGTTGGTCAGCTCCAGCGGCGCGGCCCCGGTGCTGCGGAACCTGCCGCTGCCTCGACGCCGCTTCACCGGCACGTACAGCACCATCACCTACTACCGCGCGGGTCGGCGCCGCCTCTGGCTGGCCGCGTTGGCCGACCCCGACTCGGCCGACCTCGGTCGCAGCCTGGCCGCGGCGGCCGCCGCGACCCGGACGGACACCCCCCGCCTGGTGCTCGCGGTCGCATCGGCGGTGGGGCCGTGGCGGCTGGTCGGGCAGGTCAGCTTCGGTGCCCAGCTCAGCGCGGAGGAGGACGCGGCGCTCGCGTTCGACCCGGTGCGCAACCTGCCACCCGAACTGCGGGTGGCAGGTCCGCTGGCCTGGCTACGGGACCAGACCTACCGGGGGTCGCGCCGGGCGCGCGGGGCGACCGCTCAGTCCGGCGGTTCGACCGCGGCCACGGTCTGATCCGAGGTGCGACCTTCCAGCACCGTGTCCGGGGCGGCGTTCTGGTCCGCCTCGCGAATGTCCGAGTCGGCGAGGATGGCTTCGGCCTGCGCCTCCGGGTCGTCGCTGCCCACCGCCTTCTCCTCGGGCAGGAGGTGGTGCGCGCGGGACTCCACCCGCTCCTGATCGCTCTGCTCGTGTGTCATGGCCCCCCTGTTACCCCGACGTCACCCGTGGCACGCGATCTTCGCCCCGCATCTTGGGACGACAGGTCGGGTGACCGTGTCCGGTCGGGTACGCTGGCCCGGTGACGCGTTCCTATCGATGGTTTAGGCAGCCGGCTCGCACGCCGGTGACTTCATCGTGAACTGACGTCACCACGGACCGAGCCGGCTGGGCAGGAGCTGTCGTTCCTGCCCTTTTGCGTACGAGCAGCCGGCTCGTCCCGGGCACCGGCCCCGGGCACGGTCGGCGAAAGGATGCCACCGTGACGACCCCGGAGACCGATCGGGTCAGCGATCAGCGAATCGACCGTGTCGTACCGCTGACCACGCCCGCCCTGCTGCACCACGAGTTGCCCCTGGACGCCCCACTCGCGGCGGCCGTGCTGACCGGCCGCCGCGCGGTCGGTCGCGTACTGGACCGCGAGGACGACCGCCTGCTGGTGGTGGTCGGCCCCTGCTCGGTGCATGATCCGGCCGCTGCCCTCGACTACGCGCAGCGTCTGCGGACGGCGGCCGACCGCCTCGCCGACGACCTGCTGATCGTGATGCGGGTCTACTTCGAGAAGCCACGTTCCACGGTCGGCTGGAAGGGCCTGATCAACGACCCGGGCCTGGACGGCAGCGGGGACGTCAACACCGGTCTGCGGCTGGCTCGGGCGCTGCTGCTCGACGTGCTCCGCCTCGGCCTGCCGGTGGGTTGCGAGTTCCTCGACCCGATCACCCCGCAGTACATCGCGGACACCGTGGGCTGGGGCGCGATCGGTGCCCGCACCGTGGAGAGCCAGGTGCACCGCCAGCTCGCCTCCGGCCTCTCCATGCCGATCGGCATGAAGAACCGCCCGGACGGCAGCATCGGCACGGCCGTGGACGCCATCCGCGCCGCCGGGGTGCCGCACGTCTTCCCCGGCATCGACTTCTCCGGCACCCCGGCGATCATGCACACCCGGGGCAACACCGACGGGCACCTGGTGCTGCGCGGCGGGGGCGGTCGGCCCAACTACGACGCCCAGTCGGTCGCCGGTGCGCTCGACCTGCTCCGCGCGGCCGACCTGCCGGAGCGGCTGGTGATCGACGCCAGTCACGCCAACAGCGGCAAGGACCACCGCAACCAGCCGCTGGTCGCCGCGGACGTGGCCGCCCAACTCGCCGCCGGCCAGCGTGGCATCACCGGCGTGATGCTGGAGTCGTTCCTGCTGCCCGGCCGGCAGGAGCTCGACCCGACCCGGGAGCTGGAGTACGGCCGGTCGGTCACCGACGCCTGCCTCGGCTGGGACGACACCGCCGAGGTGCTCGACCACCTCGCCTCGGCCGTGCGGGCCCGTCGGGCCACCCTGCCGACGACGGTGTGACCGTCGACACCGCGGCGCACGGAACACGAGCGGGGGTCGGCTCGTTGACCAGGGTGTCGGTGTGTCCAGTGTCCCCGGGCCTCACCTAAATAGCCTTCGCGGAATACCGTCCGGCTGGAGCCGCGTAGTGCCACTCGCCGAGAGGCGACCTGCACACCGACACCAGCGCCGCCCCCGACTCACGAGGTCGGGGGCGGCGCTGTCGGTAGGCGGGCCACCAGCGGGAGCCGGGGGTGCGACAGGACCCCCGCTGACCGTCCGGCCCGGCCATACGATCGATTTGTGAGTGAGATGTCGAACGACCTTGGCGCTTTTCTGAGTGCTCGCCGGGCGCTGGTGACACCGCAGCAGGCCGGCATCCCGCACGGGGGTGTGCGACGCGTGCCGGGCCTGCGGCGTGAGGAGGTCGCCATGCTTGCCGGCCTGAGCGCGGACTACTACCTGCGCTTGGAACGGGGTCGTGACCGCAACCCCTCCGTGCAGGTGCTCGAGTCCATCGCACGCGTACTGCAGCTCGACGAGGAACACCTGGCCTACCTGCTGACGCTGGTCGCGGACTCCACTCGAAAGCGCAGACGCCGACCGCGCAGGGAAACCGTTCCGGCCGGTGCGCTCAAGCTCCTGGACTCCCTCGTTCAGCCCGCTTTCATCGAGGGCCGGTACTTCGACATCCTGGCCTCGAACAGCCTCGCCCAAGCTCTCTCACCGGCCCTCGCCAAGGGGGGCAATCAGCTCAGGGACCTGTTCCTGAACCCGGCCGAGCAGGCACTGCATCCGGAATGGGAAAACATGACGGAGTGCTTCGTCGCGAACCTGCGACAGGCCGTGGGCACCGACATCGACGACCCCCGGTTCATCGAACTCACCGGAGAACTCTCGTTGGCGAGTGCCCGATTCCGCCAGCTCTGGGCACGCCACGAGGTACGCGGACAGCGCGGGACGCCCATCCGCCTGAATCACCCGCAGGTCGGCGAGCTGACCCTCAACCGGGAACGGCTGAGCATCGCCGGAGCGGAGGGCCTGATGCTCGTCGTCTACCACGCCGACGCCGGGTCCAGTGACGCGGAGAAGCTGACTCTCCTTGCCTCCGCGGGCCTACCCGCCATCCGCGAGCCACGGGCGGGTCAGCTCGCCAGGAGCTGACACGGCGGCCATCGCCCTTCGGAGCGATCAGAGGGGGTCCTGTCAGACCCCGGTCTCAAGAGGGCTCCGGGTACGTCGACAGGCCGTGGCTAGCGTTCGGGACATGACCGTCACACTGATCACCGGGGCCAACAAGGGCATTGGTTTCGAGACCGCCAGGCAGCTTCTGGAGTTGGGGCACGAGGTCTACATCGGCGCGCGTGATGTCGAGCGGGGTGAGAAAGCCGCAGCGGCCCTCGGATCGCGGTTCGTCCAGCTCGACGTGACCGACGATGCCTCCGTGCGCAGCGCACTGGCGACGATCGACGCGGCCGAGGGCCGGCTCGACGTCCTGGTGCACAACGCGGGCATTCTGGAGACCGCACTCGACGGCCCGGCAGCTCTGCGCTCCTTCGACACGAACGCGGTGGGAATCGTGCGCGTCACGGAGGCGGCGCTGCCCCTGCTTCGCAGGTCAGCCAATCCCAACGTCGTCACCATTTCGAGCAGCGCCGGATCGTTCTGGGCGGTGACCAATCCCGAGCGGCCGGAGTTCGGTCTGCCGCTCGCGCTGTATTCGGCGTCCAAGTCCGCGGCCACCATGCTGACCGTGCAGTACGCCAAGTCCCAGCCGGGCATCAAGTTCAACGCCCTCGAACCGGGCCCCACCGCCACCGACATGACCGCCGCCTTCGGCATCGGGCGACCAGTAGCGGAGAGCGCCCGGCAGGTCGTACGCCTGGCGACCCTGGAGCCGGGCGGACCGACGGGAACCTTCCAGGACGAGGCAGGGGAACTGCCCTGGTGAGCAGGTGGCACCGTGGGCAGGTGGCCCGACTGGGGTGACGTTTGACCGATTCCGCCCCGGGTAGCTGATCGACGTGACCGACGACGCATCCGTGGCCGGCGAGCCGGACACCCAGGCCCTCGACGACCTGCTCGACGACATCTACCGGGCGCAGGAGCGGGTCACCCAGGCGGAGATCTATCGCCGGGCGGTGGCCGCCGAGCTCCCGCCGGACCTGCTCGCCCGCATCGACGCGCTTCCCGAGGGTGAGTACTCGGTGGACGAGGCCAGCGACCTGCTGGGCGGTTCCATCGGGTGAGCGACCTGGGCGGCACGATCGCGTGAATGACCGCAGGAGGGACACCGACATGACGCACCACGAGGACCACGACGAGAAGGTGCCGGCGCTGGGTCAGCCCCCGAAGGGCAGGGACACCACGCCCGAGCCGGACTTCGCCAACGAGCACGACCGTACGGCGGTGGATCGGGACATCATCACCGGGGCGGACGAGGACGAGCGGGAGCCGGAGTCGCCGCACGGTTGGTCCGGCATGCAGCGTTGAGGCGTACGCGAAAGGGGGGCCGGCGGCTGCCGGCCCCCCTTTCGTGTCCTGCTCGTCAGTCGTCGTCGTGCCCACCCTCGGCGGCCTGCTGCGCCGTCGCGTAGGCCATCTGGAGGAAGTCGGACGCAGCGACTGCCGTCAGCGCGGTGGCCACCAGGCGGGTGAGTCGGGGCGCGAGCACCAGGCCACCGGTCAGCCCGGTGGCCACCCAGACGGCCAGGCAGAACGGGCAGCTCAGCAACTCGCCGATGGCGTGCCGGGTCGGGCTGCCCGAGTCGCGGACCTGCTCCATCACCTCGCCGCTGCCGATCGGCCGGTCGTAGCGGGTGAACGGCGCCCGTAGCGGGCTGGTCACCGCGTCCTTGGACAGCAACCGGCTCAGCTTGTGCGTGGCGATGGAGAGCAGCACCACGTCGGACGGGGCGGGACGCTCCGGCACCGGCCGACCGGTCGCCTTGACCAGACCGGCGATGGCCCCGGTCACCCCGGCGTAGGCGCCCATCGCCACCAGGTAGCCGCCGAGCGGCCGGTGCTCGTGCGGCGCGTACGCCCGGCGCAGCCGGGCCGCCTTCTGCCGCAGGCCAGTGTCGCTCACCCGATCTCCTCACATGTCGTGGTGGTGCGGGAACCGTCCCGCGCGGCCGGTTCAGCCGGCCTGGAGGTTGTCGGCGACCTCGCGTACCAGATTGGCGAGCGCCTCGTCGGCCAGCTGGTCCGGGCCGGGCCCGTCCGACCCGTCGGCCAGGTCGAGCTGGATCCGGGCGCCGCCGGAATCCGCCGGCTCGACCCGGATCTCGGCGGACCAGTCGTCGGCGTCGCCCCACCGGGCTCGCAGTTCCTCACCACTGATCTCGGCGGCGGGGCTGCCGTCGCCCCGCAGCGGCTCGGGCAGCCAGGCCGAGGCCCGGTCGGGGTCGGTGGCGGTGTTGAAGACCACCTCGGGTGGCGCTGACATGCCGCGCACGGCGCGCGCCGGCATCAGGCGTCCCGCAGGCGGCTGGGATCGACCTCGCGACCCGGGTGGCGGGCCAGGTACTCGGTCTCCAGCTCGGCCGTACGCCGCAGGTGGTTGGCGAGCGCGGAGTCCGCCGCGTGCCGCAGGGTGTCCAGGCGGGTGCGGTGCAGGCTGTGCATCTCGCGGATCAGGTCCTCGTCGGTCAGCTCCGTCGGGTCTATGCCGAGCAGATCGCCGTCGAGACCGGAAGCGCCGGCCGGGTCGGCGACCTGGTCGCCGCCCCACTCGGGCACCCGCTGCTCCGGGCTCATCTCCGCGCTGCCGTCGGACGCGAACGCGTCCCCACGTACCGATCCGGTCATGATCGCCCCCCTTGATCTCGTTTGGGCTGGCGTCTAGACGATTGCCCAGGCGTGGTGATGCCAAACCATGCCGGCGAGGCGACAACTACGACACGGTGTCGGAGACCGGCGGCGGCCCCGGTACCCTCGATGCCATGAGGCGGCTCTGGACCCCGGCGTGGATCGCGCGCCACGTGGCCATGGTCGTGCTGGTCGTGGGCTTCCTCGGGCTGGGCTGGTGGCAGATCAGCCGGGCCACCGCCGGCAACAGCCTGAGCTGGGGGTACGCGGTCGAGTGGCCGATCTTCGCCGGCTTCGTGGTCTACGTGTGGTGGCGTGAGGTGAAGCTGGCCCGCCGCAGGGAGGCGGAGGCCGACGCGCCGCCGGCGGATCCGGCCGTCGAGCCGGCACCGGTGGTCACCACCGGGTCCCGATCGGTGGTACGCCGACCGGTGCGGGTGGCTCGGGTGCCGGCCACCGGCGATGTCGTCGAGGACACCGACCTGGCCGCCTACAACCACTACCTGTCATGGTTGAACGCCAATCCGGGCGCCCGGCCCGGTGACTATCCCGGCTGAGCCGGGCTCGGAAGGACGGACGAAGGTGGGCGCTGCCCTTACCCGGTACCGCGTGATCGCCTGGATCGTGGGCGTGGTGCTGATCCTGCTGGTCGTGATCGGCATGCCCCTGAAGTACGCGTTCGACAACCCGGTCGTGGTGGAGACGGTGGGGCCGGCGCACGGCTTCCTCTACATGATCTATCTGGTGGCCGCGTTCGACCTGAGCCGCCGCGCCGACTGGCCGCTGAAGCGGATGCTGCTGGTGATGCTGGCCGGCACCGTGCCGTTCGTCTCCTTCTACGCCGAGCGCCGGGTCAGCGCATGGGTGGCCGCGCCGCAGGAGGCACGGGCTCCGGAGCCGGTCGCTCGCTGAGCTTGCCGAACGGCCGGTGGGCCGACGCCGCCCCGGCGCCGGCCCACCGCCCAAGCGGTCAGCGGTCAGCGGTTGGGCCGCCACGGGTCCGCCGAGGCGAGCGGGTCGACCCAACTGCCGTAGCGGTTGACCTCCCGCGCCCGCAGCAGCGACCGGGTGACCTGGCCGAACTGCCGTTCGTCGTCGGCGCTGAACAGCAGCACCTCCGATCCTTGGTACCACCCCCACAGCTCGTGCGGCGGTGGGCGCCAGCGATCGCCGACCAGTGCGAGGGCGGCCGGGAGCAGGAACACCGCGCCGAGGATGAGGTACGCCTCGGCGGTGAGGCGTTGCAGCCCGCCGCTGAAGCCGAGGAGCACCCCCACACCGCCGAGCATGCTGGCGGTGATGACCACGGCCCGGACGGCGACCCGGTCGTGCGGGCCCCGGGTGGTACGCAGATGGGTCAGGTCGGCGACCCGGTAACTGTTCCGACCGACGGTGAACCGGTCGACGGTCACGATGATGCCGGGCCGCGCGTACAGCAGCGTCGACCGGGCGCCCGGCACCGATCGCGGCGGTCGCGTCTGTGCGCCTTCACGATTCACGGTTCCTCCCGCAGGGGACGGCTGGCCGGGTGGGCCCACCGGTGACATCGCCACCTGTCGACGGGATTCCCGGCTCCGGACCTCATTGTGTTGCGGCACCGCCAGTCGACCTGGGCATTTACCGGCTCCCGACAGATCCCCACGCCCGGGTGACATCGCCGAGAAACAGCATCCATTTCGGGTTTTATCGGTTATGGCGACCAGGAATCCGGCGGCATACGCCCGGAACGACGAAAGTCGTATATCCGTCAGGTTTGCGCGAAAAGGACGATGTTCCCTCGTTCTGAGGTGTCATCGGCCACGATGACGCCACCCGGCGCAGGGGCACGACCCGCAACTCTTCCAACTTTCGCCTCTGCTTCAACTGCGAGCGACATCCGTCCCGGGTTAGGTTGGGCGAGCCGGTCCGGCCCAGTGCCGTCCGCCCGGATGGCCCCGGCCGGTGTCGTCGAGGGCGTCAGCAGCCCCTGACGGCCGTGGGAGAGGGGCCTTCCGCTCTTGTCATCCCTGAGAAATCTGCTGCGCACCGTGGCGCTGGTCGGCATGTCGGCCGCGCTGATCGCCCCGACGGCGGTGGCCCAGGCCGAGCCGTCGCCCGCCGACCTGACCCGCCGGATCGAGACGTCCTCGGCCGAGTTGGAGCGGGTCGTCGAGTCCTACAACAAACTGCGTGAGGAGATCAAGGCGAACGAGGCCGCCGTGGCCCGATTACAGACCCGCATCGGCCCGCTGGAACAGCAGGTCGAGCAGAGCCGGGCCGACGTGGCCGAGCTCGCCTCCACCGCGTACAAGAGTGGCGGCCTGCGCACCGCGGACGCCCTGTTGCGTCCCGGCGGCTCGGCCGCGCTGCTGGACCGGCTCGGCACTATCGAGCAGTTGACCCGCCAGCGGCAGGAGCGCATCTCCGGCTTCACGGCCGACCAGCAGCGGCTGCTCGACGAGAAGGCCCGCCTGAACACCACTCTGACCAGGCAGGCCGCGCAGGCTCGCCAGCTGGCCGCGGGCAAGAAGCAGATCGAACAGGATCTGGCCAAGCTGTACGAGCTGCGCCGGCAGGCGTACGGGGCCGCCACCGAGCGACCCCAGCCCAAGGCGGCGACGACCGAGGCCAAGAACGTGCCCGCCGTGTCCGGTGCTGCCGGCACGGCGGTGCGCTACGCGTTCGGCGCGATCGGCAAGCCGTACGTCTGGGCGGCCGACGGACCGAACGGCTACGACTGTTCCGGGCTGACCTCGGCGGCCTGGCGGGCGGCCGGGAAGTCCCTGCCGCACAACACCCGGATGCAGTGGAGCGCGGTCTCCCACATCGGGCGGGGCGACCTACGCCCCGGTGACCTGGTCTTCTACAGCGGGCTCGGGCACGTCGCCCTCTACGTGGGCGACGGCCAGGTGATCGACGCGCCCAGCGCCGGTCGCAACGTGCTCAAGCGGGGCATGAACATGATGTCCATCCAGGGTTACGGCCGGGTTCGCTAAACACGATCGGTAACGGCGAACGGCCGGCGTCCCCCTATCGGACGCCGGCCGTTCGCCGTTGTTACCAGCAGGTCAGGCTGCTTGCAGCCCCTCTGCCCGGGCCAGCTCACGGAGCCGGCCGAGGGCCTGGATCTCCAACTGCCGGATCCGCTCGCGGGACAGCGAGAACCGGGACGCGACCTCGGTGAGCGAGTGCTCCCGGCCGTCCTCCAGCCCGTAGCGGGCCCGCATGATGCCGGCGGACCGGTCGTCGAGGTGGTTGAGCAGCCCTTCGATGCGCTGCCGCTCCAGGCCGCTGAGGACGATGTCCTCCGGCGACGGCGCGTCACTGTCGGCGACCAGGTCACCGAGGTTCGTGTCGCCGTCGTCGCCCACCGGGGTGTCCAGCGAAACGGTGTCCTGCGACCAGCGGCGCAGCTCGTTCACCCGCTCGACGGTGACGCCGAGGGCGGTGGCGATCTGCTCCGGCTCCGGGTCGCTGCCCAACTCACGGGTCAGCTGCCGCGCCACGTTGCGCATCCGGTTGACGTCCTCCACCAGGTGCACCGGCAGACGGACGGTGCGCTCCTGCTGGGCGATCGCCCGGCTGATGGCCTGGCGAATCCACCAGGTGGCGTAGGTGGAGAACTTGTAGCCACGCTCGTAGTCGAACTTCTCGACCGCCCGGACGAGGCCGGTGTTGCCCTCCTGGATCAGGTCCAGCATGGGCATCCCCGAGCGCACGTAGCGTCGGGCGATCGACACGACCAGTCGGAGGTTGGCGCGGATGAAGAGATCCTTCGCCCGCTCCCCCTCGACGACCAGCCACTCCAGGTCGGCCCGGTCGACACCGGCGGGAACGGCTTCCTCACCGAGCAGGTGCTCGGCGTAGAGGCCGGCCTCGATCGCCTTGGAGAGGTCGACCTCCTTGGCGGCGTCCAGCAGTGGCGTCCGGGAGATCTCGTGCAGGTAGACGCCGACCAGGTCGCGCTCCTCGGCAACCTCGTCGGTTCGCATGCCGATGTTCTTGTCCACGTTGCCCACGGTCCCCTCGCTCGCGCCGGTTGCCCGGTTCCTTGCCATTCCCCACAGCTGTCAGCCCCTGGTAACTTCTGCTGTGCCCATCGGTGCTGACACCTACACAACAGATGAGACGTGTCGGGGATTCCTCGTCGTGAGTCGAAAGTGTCACGAATGCCTGAGTAGTAGCTGAGAGCACGGTCCATGTTTGCTGTCAGCACCCCATCGGGTGGCTCGCCACTGGGCACCACGTACGGGTTACCGCACCATGGCAACACCGCCCGCCGCGGGGGCACAGCGACCCGGGTCACCACCGCGATGCGATCCTGGTCACTGCCAGATACGCACCGGTGGGCCGGTCGGTTCATCCACGGGGGTGGTATTACCCCTCGGCCAGATGAACAATCCGAGGCCCCGTTCGCTTCCCGGGACGGGTGGCGCTAGGAGGCGAGCAGGGCGAGGGCGCCGCGCACCTGGTCGGCCGAGCGGGCCAGCGCGGCCCGGGCGGCGTCGATCTCGGCGCCGGAGACGAGCGCGACGAGCGCCGTCTTCAGGTCTCCGTCGGCCTCGGTGAGGGCCTGCCGGGAGATCTCCTCCGAGCAGCCGGTGGCCTCGACCAGAATCGAGATCATTCGACCGCGGAGTTTCGCGTTGGTGGCCACCATGTCGATCATGAGGTTCGAGTAGACCCGCCCCAGGCGCACCATGACGGCGGTCGAGAACGTGTTGAGCACCAACTTCTGTGCGGTGCCCGCCTTCATCCGGGTCGACCCGGTGACCACCTCGGGTCCGGTGTCCACCCCGATGAACACGTCGACCGACCGGGCGGCCTCCGCCTCCGGATTGGCGCACAGCAACACCGTCGAAGCGCCCTTGGCGCGAGCTGCGGCAAGCGCCCCGAGGACGTACGGCGTGCGCCCGCTGGCCGCCAGACCCACCACCAGGTCCCCGGCCCGTACACAACTGGCCGCTTCGACCGCCCCGCCCCGGTCATCGTCCTCGGCGTCCTCCACGGCCCGCCACATGGCGTCCGGGCCCCCCGCGAGGTGCGCGCAGAACCAGTGGCGGGGCGAGTTGAAGGTGGGGGCCAACTCGGCCGCGTCGAGCACGCCCAGCCGGCCGGAGGTGCCGGCGCCGAAGTAGTGCACCCGGTGACCGCCGCGAAGGGCCGCGACCGCCAGGTCGACGGTGGTGGCGATCTCGTCGAGCACCGCGGCGACCGCCGCGGGCACCCGCCGGTCCGCCTCGTTGATCACGGTGAGCACGTCCCGGGTCGACATCAGGTCCAGGTCGACGCTGAGCGGGTTACGCCGTTCGGTGGGGGCGCCCACCCGGACCGTCGGGCGAGCGGGCGGTGCGGGCATCTCCGCACCGGCCGTCATGCCCGCCTCCGGTTGGCACCCACCCGGTGCGACTGGACCGCCTCGGCGGTCGCCTCCAGGGCCTTGCGGGCCCGGGCCCGGTTGCGGGCGGCCACGCCGACGAAGAGGCAGTCGACCACGGTGAGCTGGGCCAACCGGCTGGCCGTCGCGCCGGAGCGGTAGGTGGTCTCCCGGGCCGCGGTGGTCAGCACGAAATCCGCCACGTCGGTGATCGGCGAGCGCGGGAAGTTGGTCAGCGCCACGGTCGCGGCACCGCGGGTACGGGCCTGCTCCAGCACCTCGATCACGTCGGAGGTGGTGCCGGTGTGCGAGATGCCGATCGCCACGTCGCCCCGGCCCAGCAGGGCGGCCGAGGTCAGTGCGGTGTGCACGTCTGGGAAGTAGAAGGCGATCCGGCCGATGCGGTGCAGCTTCTGCTGGAAGTCCGAGGCGACGAACCCGCTGGCGCCGGCGCCGTAGATGTCGATCCGGCCGGCGCCGCTGATCGCCTCGACCACCTGCTCGCAGACGGCCGGGTCGAGTTGCTCGGCAGTCTCCTCGACGGCGCGGGCGTCGTTGAACGCGATGGTGGCGATGATCTGGGCGAGGTCGGCACCGGGCGGGATGTCACCGCCGACCACTCGCGCGTCCGGTGGCTCGATCCGGCGGGCGGCCTCGGCGGCGAGGCGGATGCGCAGTTGGGGGTAGCCGTCCATGCCCACCGAACGGCAGAACCGGATGACTGTCGCCTCGGACGTCTCGGCCGCGGTGGCGAGGTCGGTGATTGTCCGACGGGCGGCGGCCGCCGGATCGGAGACCACCAGCCGGGCGACCCGCTGCTCGGCGGGCGACAGCGACGGCAACAGCCCGCTGATGTGGACGATCAGCCCACCGGGCTCGTGACTCGCAGAAATCTTCGCACTCTTCGCCACGGATGAAACTTACTTTCAGCAGGCGTGAGCGTCAACTATGACTGTCCGAGGTGGGGGAAACTTCGATCGCCGGGATCACCGGTCCCGCACAGCCTGCCACTTCCTCAGGATCGCCGCCTCATCCGCCGGGTCGAGTCCACCCTGCCGGACGGCGTCCGGGTGTGCGGCCATCCAGGACGCGGTCGCCCGAACGGTGTCGGCCAGCGGACGGACCGCCAGACCGGCGTCCAGGGCCGGTCGAACGTCCCGGTCCATCAGGCCAGCGGCCTCCGGCAGTCGCACCCAGAGCGGCAGCGCCCGCTCCCCCGACCACTCGCGTACGTCGTGGGACAGCAGGAACTCCTGATCGACCCAGGTGAGGACCGGATCGGCGACGCCCAGCCCGGCGGCCACCCCGGCCAGCAGGTCGGCCCGGGACATCGCCGGACCGGTGCCGTCGTACGTGCCGCCGAGGCGGGTGCCGGCGGCGTGCAGCAACCAGCGCGCCAGATCGGCCACGTCCACGAACTGCACCCGGTCGGTCGGCCGTCCGGGTGCCAGCACCTCGCCACCGGCCGCCAGCCGCCGCACCCAGTACGGGAAACGGTCGCTCGGGTCCTCCGCGCCGACGATCAGCCCCGCCCGGCAGACGAACGAGCGGTCCTCTCCCATCCGCTCCCGGACCAGCTCCTCGATGCTCACCTTGCACTCGCCGTACCAGCGGTGGTCCGGGCCGATCGGGCCGTCCACGTCCGGCGGCGCCGGTGCCAGCAGGGGCGTGTCCGCGGCGGTCTGGCCCGGGGTGGTGTGGTCCGCGTACACCGAGATCGTCGACACGAACGACCAGTGACCGACGTGGTCGGCGAGCGCGGCGAGCGCGTGCCGGGCGTGGCTGATCTGGCGGGTCACGTCGACCACGGCGTCGAAGCCGGAGTCGGCGAGCGGGACGAGCGCCTCCGGATCATCGCGGTCGGCCGCCACGAACCGCGCCCCGGCCGGCACGACGCCGGACACCCCCCGGGCCGCACAGGTCACCTCGTGCCCCTGCTCGACGGCGAGCCGGGCCGTCTCCCGACCAAGGAATCGTGTGCCACCGAGAATGAGGATCCGCATCCGCCGATCCTGCGCCCCCAAGGTCCGAACGACCCAGCCAATCTGCCGACGGCAGACCGCGATCATGAAGTTGTTGCCACTCAGATCGGCGTGTCGCGGCAACAACTTCATGATCGACGG
>NZ_JAKKFF010000401.1 GCF_022229015.1 Micromonospora foliorum | reverse complement strand
TGATCACCATCTTGCCGCTGGAACTCGGCGTGCTCGCCTTACCCAGGCTGACCGGGATCCGGCGGACCTGCTTGCCGTCGCGCAGCACGGTCATCTGCTTGGTGGCGTTGTCGATCTCCAGCGAGACCTGTCGTCCGATCTTGGAGGTCGCGGTCCGCTCGGCGTCGCCGATCCGGTCCTTTCCGATCGGCAGACCCTCCAGACCGGCCCGGACGCTGATGGTGGTGCCCGGCTTCCAAAAATCGGGTGCCCGGTAATAGACCTGACTTCCATCCTCAAGCCACGACCAGGTGCCCGGCTGCGGCGGATTGGTCTTTACGAACAACCGTCGCTGGACATCCGCTCTGGCCTCTTTCGGAATTCCCGGGTCGAACGCCACCGTTACCGGCATCGCCGTGCCGTACGTCCGATTGCCGTTGAAATAGAGGGTGCTGGTGATCTGCGGCTTGGTCGATTTGGCCATCGTCGTGAAGGTGGTGGTACGAGTGGTGGTGGCACCGGAGTCACCGGTCGCGGTCACCTCGGCGGTGTAGGTCCGCCGTGGTTGCAGCGGAGCGCTCGGCACCCAGCCGGAGCCGTCCTCGCGCGGCTCGGCGTTGACCTGCTTGCCCTTGTCGTCGGTGAGGCGTACGCCGGTGACCCGCCCGCCCTTGACCACGGTGCCCAGCTCGGCGCTGACCGGAACGTCCCGGGCCTTGTCCCCCGGTGTCACGGCGAGCTCCGGCGGGGCGGCGTGCTTCTTGGCCGAGCCGGTCGCCGACCCCCGGTCGACGGTGCACGCACCCAGGGCGAGTGGTGCGGCTGCGATGGTTACCGCCAACAGCGTCAATCGCCGCCTAGACGTCATGTTTCAGTCCCCCCGTTTTCGACTTCCCTCCGCCATATTCTTGCCCGCTCGAGGGGGTCATTAGCGGCATTCGGAAATAATCGGCGGCGCATTTACCGGAGCATTTTCCGACAATGTTCCAATTGGCGGAACAGGTGTTCAACCGACCCATCTCATGCGCTTTGCCCCGCTTGAGCGACGCGACGTCGACTGTCCGAATGCCGGGCCGGTGGTGGCACCCACTGGCGGGCCTGTCACCGCCCTACACACATCCGCGCGACGTTTGTCCGGTCCGTGGGTGCTGAGGCGTTCGATCCGGCGCGTGATCAACTCGCGTTCCAGGAAGTCGCGGCATCGCCACGTCCGGGATACCGCGACTTCCAGGAACCCGAGTGGATCACGAACCAGCCCGGGGCCGGAGCGAGGCGGGCGGGCCCGGCGAGGCCGGCCGGTCGAGGCGGGCCAGGCCGGCGGGGCGGCCGGTCGAGGCGGGCCAGG
>NZ_JAKKFF010000400.1 GCF_022229015.1 Micromonospora foliorum | reverse complement strand
CCACTACATCCTGGTTCGAGCGCGATCTTGCGCCGGAACCGACGAGGATCGGCGCGGCGCGACACCGCTGGCGCGGCGCGACACCGCCGGCGCGGCGCGGCGGGGCGGTCGCCGGGTCAGCGGATGACGCGGCCGCGGAGGATCGTGCGGGACGGGGCGCGGACGACCCGCAGGTCGCTACGGGGGTCTTCGGGGTAGACGGTCAGGTCGGCGAGGCCGCCCTCGACCAGGCCGGGGAAGCCGAGCCATTCGCGGGCGCCCCAGGAGGCGGCGGCGAGTACGTCGGTGGGTGCCATGCCGGCTCGTTCGTGCAGCAGCAGCATCTCTTCGGCGGCCAGCCCGTGGTCGATGCCGCCGCCGGCGTCGGTGCCCACGTAGATCGGCACCCCTGCCTCGTGCGCGGCGCGCACCACGTCGGGGAAGCCGTCGCGCAGCGCGAGCATGTGGTCGGCGTACCCGGGGAACTTGCCTCGCGCCTGTTCGGCGATGCCGCCGAAGGTGGCGATGTTGATCATTGTGGGGACCAGCGCGGTGCCCTGGCGGGCCATCTCGTCGATCAGGTCGAGGCTCAGCCCGGTGCCGTGCTCCACCGAGTCGACGCCGGCCCGCACCATGATCTCGACGGCTGATTCGGAGAAGGTGTGCACCGCGGCGCGTACTCCGGCGTCGTGGGCCGCCCGCACGGCGGCGGTGAGGGTGTCCGCGTCCCAGGCCGGCGCCAGGTCACCGACGCCCCGGTCGATCCAGTCGCCGACCAGCTTGACCCAGCCGTTGCCGGCCCGCGCCTGCGCGGCCACCGTGGCGGCCACCTCCGTCGCGTCGACCTCCACGCCGATGTCGCGCAGGTAGCGCTTCGGCGGGGCGACATGCTGGCCCGCGCGGGCCAGTCGCGGCAGGCCCGGCTCGTCGTCGAGTTCGGGGTACGGGTACGGCGAGCCGGCGTCGCGGATCGCCAGCACCCCGGCGTCCCGGTCGGTGTGGGCCAGCTCGCGGGCCTGGTCGAGCGAGGTGATCGGGGCGCCACCTCGGGCGATGCCGATGTGGCAGTGCGCGTCGACCAGGCCCGGCAGCAGGAAACCGCCGTCGACGACGGTCTCCGCACCGGGCACCGGGGTGAAGGTCACCCGGTCGCCGACCAGCCAGAGATCGCGTACCTCGTCGTCGGGCAGCAGCACACCGCGCACATGAAGAGCCATGCGCACAGTCCTACCCGATCACTCCTCGTCGGGGGCGAGCAGGCCGCCCCCGACCGGCACGAAGGTCAGCGGGGGCGGTTGTCGCCGCCCTTGCCGAGCTTGTTGAAGTCGATCTTCGGGAGCTTGAAGCCGGGCGGCAGGCCCTGGCCGCCTGCGAGGTCGTTCGGGTCCATCCCCGGCGGGAGCTGCGGCATGCCACCCGGGAAGCCGCCCGGGATGCCGGCGCCGGCCCCGGTACGCGGACGACCGCCGCCCTTGGTGCCCTTGCGCTTGTTCTTCGGCGACTTGGTCGCCTTGCGGCGGCCCCCGCCGGGCAGGCCCATCATGCCGCCCATCTGCTTCATCATCTTCTGCGCGTCGGCGAAGCGGTTGAGCAGTTGGTTGACGTCCATCACGGTGACCCCGGAGCCGTTGGCGATGCGCGCCCGGCGGGAACCGTTGATGATCTTCGGGTTGGTCCGCTCGCCCGGGGTCATCGACCGGATGATCGCGGTGACCCGGTCGAAGTGGCTGTCGTCCAGGTCGGCGAGCTGGTCCTTCATCTGCCCCATGCCGGGCATCATGGCCAGCACGTTGGCGATCGGGCCCATCCGCCGCACCGCGATGAGCTGGTCGAGGAAGTCGTCCAGGGTGAACTGCTCACCGCCCATCAGCTTGGCGGTCATCTTCTCCTTCTGATCGGAGTCGAAGGCCTGCTCGGCCTGCTCGATCAGAGTGAGGACGTCGCCCATGCCGAGGATCCGGCTGGCCATCCGGTCGGGGTGGAAGACGTCGAAGTCCTCCAGCTTCTCACCGGTGGAGGCGAAGAGAATCGGCTGCCCGGTGACCTCGCGGACCGACAGCGCGGCACCACCACGGGCGTCGCCGTCGAGCTTGGAGAGCACCACACCGGTGATGCCGACGCCGTCGCGGAACGCCTCGGCGGTGCGGACGGCGTCCTGACCGACCATCGCGTCGATGACGAAGATGACCTCGTCCGGTGAGACGGCGTCGCGGATGTCGGCGGCCTGCTGCATCATCTCGGCGTCGATGCCGAGCCGGCCGGCGGTGTCGACGATGACGATGTCGCGGGCGGCGCGCTTCGCGTGCTCGATCGACGCGCGGGCCACCTGCACCGGGTCACCGGTGCCGTTGCCGGGCTCCGGGGCGTACACCTCGACGCCGGCCCGGCCACCGAGCACCTGGAGCTGTCCGACGGCGTTGGGGCGCTGGAGGTCGGCGGCGACGAGCAGCGGCTGGTGCCCCTGGCCCTTGAGCCAGCGGGCCAGCTTGCCGGCGAGGGTCGTCTTACCGGAACCCTGGAGCCCGGCCAGCATGATCACCGTGGGCGGCTGCTTGGCGAACTGGAGCCGTCGCCCTTCGCCGCCGAGCACCTTGACCAGCTCGTCGTTGACGATCTTGATGATCTGCTGGGCCGGGTTCAGCGCCTGGGAGACCTCGGAGCTGCGCGCCCGCTCCTTGACGGCCGCGATGAAGCCCTTGACCACCGGCAGCGCGACGTCCGCCTCCAGCAGCGCGAGACGGATCTCGCGCGCGGTGGCGTCGATGTCGGCGTCGGTGAGCCGCCCCTTGCCGCGGAGCTTGGTGAAGATCCCGGACAGGCGGTCACTCAAGGTGTCAAACACGCGAACATCCCGTTTGTCAGTGTTCCGGCGGGCACAACGCGGCCGGCACTGCGGAGTCCGGCCACCGCAAGGGTAACCGCCCGGCCGTAGGGCCGCTGTCGCCCGGCCCGGGCCTCACCCCGACACCAACCCCGACTGGTACGCGAACACGACGAGCTGGGCCCGGTCCCGGGCTCCCAGCTTGCCCATCGCCCGGCTGACGTGGGTCCGCGCCGTCGCCGGGCTGACCACCAACTGTGCGGCGATCTCCTCGTTGTTCAGGCCCTCACCGACCAGGCCGACGACCTGACGCTCCCGATCGGTCAGCGTGTCCAACCGGGGGTGCGGGCGAAGCACCCGGGACGGCCGGGTGGCGAACTCCCGCACCACCCGGCGGGTCACCGACGGCGACAGCAGCGCCTCCCCCTCGGCGACGAGCCGGATCGCGCGCAGAAGCTCGGCCGGTCTGGTGTCCTTGGTGAGGAAGCCGCTCGCACCGTGCCGCAGCGCGTCGAAGACGTACTCGTCCAGCTCGAAGGTGGTGAGCACCACCACCCGCGTACCGGTCAGATCGGGGTCGGCGACGATACGGCGGGTCGCCTCGATGCCGTCGATACCGGGCATCCGGATGTCCATCAGCACCACGTCCGGCCGCTCCCGACGGGCCAGCTCGACCGCCCGCAGCCCGTCGGACGCCTCGCCGGCCAGCGCCAGGTCGTCCTCGCTCTCCACCAACGCGCGCAGCCCGAGCCGGACCAGGTCCTGGTCGTCGGCGATCAGCACCCGGATCACGTCGCCGACTCCACGGGCAGCGCGGCGTACACCCGGAAGCCGCCACCGGCGCGCGGCCCGGTGGTCAACCGCCCGCCCAGCGCCGCGACCCGCTCCCGCATCCCGGCCAGACCGTGACCGCCCTCGTCGTCGGCCGGAGCTGTCCCGACGCCGCCGGCGCCCATCCCCCGGTCGGTGACCTCGACGGTCACCTCGTCGACCCGGTAGTCCACGGTCACCTCCGCGCTCGCCACCCCCGCGTGCCGCAGCACGTTGGTCAACGCCTCCTGCACCACCCGGTACGCGGCCAGGTCCACCGCGGCCGGCAGCTCCCGAGGGTCACCGACCACGCGCACCTCCACCGCGAGCCCCGCCCCGGCGAGCCGGTCGCGCAGCGCGGGGAGCCGGGCCAGGCCGGGTACCGGGTCGCGCTCGGCACCCCGCCGCACCGCGCCCAGGGTGACCCGCAGCTCGTCCAGCGCCTCGCGACTGGTCCGGCTGATCGCGGTCAGGGCCACCTCCGCCTGCTCCGGCCGCTTCGGCAGCAGGTGCAGGGCGATCTCCGCCTGCATGCTGATCGCGGCGAGCCCGTGCCCCACCACGTCATGCACCTCCTGCGCGATGCGCAGCCGCTCCTCGTCGGCCTGCCGCCGTGCCTGTTCGGCACGGCCCCGGGCCTCTTCGGCACGGGTACGCGCGGCCGCCTCACGGCTCACCCGCACCACCACCCCCACCGCGAACGGTACGACCACCCAGGCCGACGCGGGCAGCACTCCGGTCCAACCCGGCGCCGGACCCCGGCCGAAGAAGACGTGCGCCAACAACAGGACGAACGCGCCACCGGCGGCGAGCGCCGCCGGGCGTACCGGCAGTCGCACCGCCACGGTGTACACCGCGACCAGGAACGTGACCAGGATCGGCCCGTACGGGTAGCCGATCAGCAGGTACGTCGAGGTGGCCACGGTGACCACGGCGAGGGTGGTCACCGGAGCACGCCGCCGGACCAGCAGGGCCAGCGCGGCGAAGGCGATCAGCACCCGACAGGCGGCGTCCACCGGCCTCGACCCCGGCTGGTTGTCCCCGGCCAGACCGGTGGCGAGCAGCCCGAACCCGAGCAGCACCAGGGCGAGCGCGGCATCCGCCGCCACCTCCGGCCACCGCCACTGCCCGCCTCGTCGCATGGCCGTCATTCTGCCCGCGCCGACGTCGCTCGACGTGCGTCCACGAGCGGCACCGCCGCTACGCCCCCGGACGTACCCGCCGCCCGCCACCACCCGCGATCTTGCACATTGTGTCGCCGCAATGCGTCTTTTGCGTCGTATGCGGGGACATAAAGTGCAAGATCGACGCGGCAGCCGCGGGTCAGACGGCGGCGAGGACCGCGGCCTCCAGGCGGGCCCGGGTGGCGTCGTCCGGCCACCCGCCGACCAGATAGAAGGCGTCGACCACGTCGGCGCCGAGGGTGGAGATGCGGGCCGCGCGGACCAGGGCGCCGGCCTCGTCGAGCGCACACGCGACCCGGTAGAGCAACCCGGCGGCGTCGGCGGCGCGCAGTTCCAGCAGTACGGCGTCGGTGGCCGCCTCGCGGTGCCAGACCACTCGTGGAGCCGCGCCGGCGCCACGGCTGGCGAGCGCACGGCCGCGCAGCCGTTGGGTGACCGACACGTCACCTTCCACAGATCGTACGGGCGTCGTGTAGGGAACTAGTGTCAATCTCGGTTGTCGCCTTATCATTAACAACTAAACAACTAAAGAGATCAACTCAAGCTCGCTTAACAATGACC
>NZ_JAKKFF010000040.1 GCF_022229015.1 Micromonospora foliorum | reverse complement strand
GTCTCTGCTTGTCATTGTCTCAAGATGAACACCGCAGCCGCACTAAGGGCACGTGACTGGTGTGCAGACGTGGGCTCTTCCGACCTAGGCGTGGACGTGGAGGAACGGATCGAGGCCAGCTTCGCCGCCGTCGGGGTGACGGCCAGTCTGCACGTCGTGGACCTGGACGCCGTCGACCTGAGCGCCGACGGCGGCGGCCCGGTCGGCGGCCCGGTCGGCGGCCCGCGCGAGGTCGGGGTTCGGGCCGACGAGCAGGTGGTGATCGCCTCGATCTTCAAGATCCTGCTGGTGTTGGAGTTCGCCCGGCAGGTCGAGGCCGGTCAACTGGATCCGACCGAGCGGGTCCTGGTCACCGCCGCCGACCGGCTCGGTGGGTGGGGTCTGGCCGGCTGCACCGACGACGCCGAGGTGTCACTGCGCGACCTCGCGTACTTCGCCATGTCGGTCACCGACAACACGGCCGCCGACCTGCTGCTGCGCCGGGTCGGCCCGGACCTGCTGCCGATGCTCGCCGTCGAGCTGGGGCTGACCCGTACCCGCGTTCTCGGTGGTCCTCGGGAGCTGGTCGAGATGATGCTCGCCGACGTGGGCGCCCGGACCGAGGCGGAGTTCGCCCGGATCTTCCCCACGCTGCCGGCGGAGCGGGTCCGGGCCATGCGGGTCTTCGACCCCGCGCACACCACCTCCAGCACCGCCCGGGAGATCACCCGGCTGCTCACCCTGATCTGGCGGGACGAGGCCGGGCCGGCGGCGGCCTGCGCGATGGTCCGCACCTGGATGGCCCGGCAGATCTTCTGGACCCGGCTGGCCGCCGGTTTCCCGCCCGGCGTCCGGGTCTCCGGAAAGACCGGCACCCTGCCCGGGTTCCACCTGGAGGCCGGGGTCGCCGAATACCCCGACGGCGGCCGGTACGCGATCGCCGTCTTCGCCCGCGCGGAAGAGTTGACCCCGCGCCGCATCGACGTGGACCTGGCCATGGGGGAGGCCGCCCGCACGGCCGTCGAGGCGCTGCGCGGCGACTGATTTCGCGCCCGGCAAGCGTCGGCGCACCCCCGCCGACCAGCACCGATATCCGGTCGCGTATCGAAGCCGACGGCCTTTGATCTTGGACTGCGGCCCGGTGACGCTGGTTGGCTCGTGGTCGACACATCGCCCGACCACGGGAGTAGATTCGCATGCCCAGTCTCGACCGCCGACGCTTCCTGCGCGACGCCGCCGCCACCACCGCCCTGGTCTCCGCCGGTGGCCTCGCCGCCGGCGTCGCCACCCCGGCCCAGGCCGCGCCGACAACCGTCGCACCCACGCCGACCGCTCGCCGCAAGGGCGCGGTCAGCTTCCGCTGGTGGGGTACGGCCGGCTGGCGCGTCGACATCGGCGACCGCACCGTGCTCGTCGACCCGTTCCTCAGCCGGATCGACACCGGGCTGTTCACCGGCGCGTTCCGGACCGACACCCCGTTGACCGTGCGCACCGACGCGATCGACCCGCGGGTCGACCGGGCCACGACGGTGCTGGTCACGCACACCCACTGGGACCACTTCATGGACGTGCCGTACATCGCCGGGCGCACCGGCGCGCGGGTGTTCGGCACGCTTACCGCCTACCACCTGGGGTTGGCCTACGGGCTGCCGTCGACGCAGCTCAGCGCCGTGAAGGGTGGGGAGGTGCTGGACTTCGGCGACCACAGCGTCGAGGTGGTCGGCTCGCTGCACAGCCGCAACGCGTCGTACTCGGTGGCCTTTCCCGGGGTGCGGGTGACCCCGCCGCCGCAGCCGGCCACCATCGCGGACCTGCCGGAGGGCGACACGCTGGGCTACCTGCTGCGGGTCGACGGCGGCCCGTCGGTCTACTTCACCGGGGCCAGCGACGTCGCCGAGCGGAATCTCACCGGCCTCGCGCCCGACGTGGCGATGGTGGCCATGCAGAGCGCCACCACCACCGGCGACTACCTGCCCCGGCTGCTGGCCGGCCTGGACTACCCGAAGGTCGTGGTGCCGGTGCACTACGACAACTTCGAGACGGCGTTGCAGAACCCGCCGTCGGTCGCCCCGACCGACCGCACCCGGTTGAACGAGATGATCGCGGCGGTGCGCCGGATCTCGCCGCGCAGCCGGGTGCTGGTGCCCGAGTACGAGACCGCCTACCACTTCTGAGCAGCGTCGGTGGGGGGTCGCCGGACCGCGGCCCCCACCGCGTCAGGAGCCGGTCAGCTCCGCCAGCGCCCGGACCGACTTCCAGTTGCGGGAGGTGGCCACCACGCCGAGCTTCTTCTCCAGGTACGCGTTGGTGAACTTCGACCGCCCGTAACCGCCGTCGACGTAGTGCAGGAACACCTCCCGGCCGGTCACCGTGAACGACACGTTCTCGCCACCCGGCACGGTGAGCGCGTTCGCAGTGGACTTCTCCGGTGCGGTGGCGAGGAAGGCCACCAGCAGTCGGGTCGGGTCGTCCTCCCGGTCGGCGTACGGGTTGCCGCCGGCGATGGCCGCCAACTCCCGACCGCTGCGCACCAACACCGGCACGGTCAACGCCAGCTCGTCGGTGAGCGCCCGCTCGATCCCGGCGGCCAGCTTCTCCGCGTCGCGCACCGTGCTGCCGAAGGCCACGTTGCCGCTCTGCAGGTACGTCTTGACGTCCTCGTGGCCGAGGTCCGTGACGATCCGGCGCAGGTCGGCCATCGCCAGCCGGGTGGTGCCGACATTGACCCCGCGGAGCAGGGCGACGTACCGGGTCATGGCTCCTCCTGGATGCGCGGGCGACCGGCTCAGCGTAGGCCGCCCGGCCCCACGAGGCCCGTCTCGTACGCGACGATGACCAGTTGCGCCCGGTCGCGTACCGCCAGTTTGGTCAGCAGCCGCCCGACGTGCGTCTTGACGGTGGCCTGGCTGAGGTTGAGGTGCGCGGCCAACTCCGCGTTGGACAGGCCCCGGGCGATCAGCGCCAGCACCTCCCGTTCCCGATCGGTCACCCCGTCGAGCTGCCGGGGCAGCGGCCGGGTCGGCTCCGGCTGCCGGGCGAACTCGTCGATCAGCCGGCGGGTCACCGTCGGCGCGAGCAGCCCCTCCCCGGCGGCGACCACCCGGATCCCGGTCAGCAGGTCCGCCGGTGGGGTGTCCTTGAGCAGGAACCCGCTGGCCCCGGCGCGCAACGCCCCGTAGACGTACTCGTCGAGGTCGAACGTGGTCAGGATGATGACCCGGGTGCCGGCCGTCGCCGCGCAGATCCGCCGGGTCGCCTCGATACCGTCCATCTCCGGCATCCGGACGTCCATCAGCACCACATCCGGCCGGTGCTGCTCGGTCAACGCCACGGCCTGCACGCCGGTGCCCGCCTCGCCGACGGTGGTGCAGTCCGGGCTGAGATCGACAAGCAGCCGGAAACTGCCGCGCAGCAACGCCTGGTCGTCGGCGATCAGCACGCGGATCACGCGGGCACCCGGTAGGGCAGGCTGGCCGTCACCGCGAAGCCACCGTCGGAGCGTGGGCCGGCCCGGAACTCTCCACCGTGCAACGCCACCCGTTCCCGCATGCCGATCAACCCGTGCCCCTCTCCGCCGAGCAGCACCGGCCGCTGGCCGTCGTCGGTCACCTCCACCCGCACCTCGTCGGGCAGGACGGTCACCGTGGCCCGGCAGGCGGCCGGCGCCGCGTGCTTCACCACGTTCGTCACGGCCTCCTGCACGATCCGGTACACCGCGAGGCCCACCGACTCCGGCACCGCGCCGGCCGGTTCGTCCCGCCGCACGTCGAGCCGTACATCGACGCCGCCGATCGCCGCCTGCCGGGCGAGGAGAGGCAACTCGTCCAGCCCGGGCGTCGGCGCGTACGGGCTGTCCTCCCGCAGCACGCCGAGCACGCGACGCACGTCGGTCAGCGCGGTGCGGCCGGTCTCCTCGATGACCCGGAGGGCGGCGCCCGCCTCGCGGGGGTCGGCCTCGGCGACGTGGTTGGCGACGGCCGCCTTCACCACGATGAGGCTCAGCGTGTGCGCGACCACGTCGTGCAGCTCGCGCGCCACCCGCAACCGCTCCTCGGTGGCGGTCTGACGGACCAACTGGTCGCTCTGCCGGGTGGCGAGGGCGCGTCGCTCCCGGATCAGCCAACCGATCACCCAGGCGGGCGCGACCATGACCGCGGCGTAGACGACCGCGCCGGTGCGCGACCAGAGGTCGCCGGCGGTCAGCACCAGGCCGACGCTCACCAGCGCGAGACAACCGGCGGCGCAGAGCATCGACCGGCGGGTGGGCGCCGCCACGGCCACCGTGTAGAAGGACAGGCCGATGGCGAACGCCGGCGCGGCGGCAGCGAAATTGGGTATCACCCCGGTGATCAGGGCAACGGTGGCGACGGAGCTGATCGCGACGGCCACCGCCATCGGCCACCGCCGCCGGACGGCCAACGGCAGCCCGAGGGCCATACCGACCAGCACGGACACCCAGAGCGGTTCGCGTACGCCGCCGTGCAGCGGCGACTCCAGCGCCGCGTACGGGCAGAGCAGCCCGCCGACGGCCACCGCCAGCAGGGCGTCCACGGTGTACAGGTCCACCGGTCGCATCCGTCGGGTCAGCAGGAGAGCGGTCACCCGTCGAACGGTATCGGCCGGTTGGGCCGGCCGCGTCCGCCTGCGGGTGGTCATCCCGGAGGACGACGTGCCGGCGCGTGCGGGCCTCCGACTCCACCCGGGGGAGGGCCGGAAAGTGCCCGCCCCGGCACGACGCCCCGCACCCCGGCATTCGGCACCGTAACCGTCATGACCACACACACGGTGACCCTCACCGGGCTGCGCGCGGTGTACGGCACCGGAACCCGGCGGGTGACGGCGCTCGACGGCGTGACCACCAGCTTCGCGGGCGGCACGTTCACGGCGGTGATGGGTCCCTCGGGCTCGGGAAAGTCCACCCTGCTGCACTGTGCGGCGGGGCTGGACCGCCCGACCGAGGGGGTCGTCACGATCGACGGCACCCGCCTCAACGACCTCGGTGAGGACGAGCTGACCCGGCTGCGGCGGGACCGGATCGGCTTCGTGTTCCAGGCGTTCAACCTCGTGTCCACGCTGACCGCCGCGCAGAACGTCGAGTTGCCGTCGCGCCTGGCCCGCCGCCGCCCGCCGGCCGGGGACGTCGCCGCCGCCCTCGACGCCGTCGGACTCGCCGACCGGGCCGGGCACCGGCCGAGTGAGCTGTCCGGCGGTGAACAGCAGCGCGTCGCCGTGGCCCGAGCGTTGATCACCCGTCCGGCGGTGGTCTTCGCCGACGAGCCGACCGGGGCGTTGGACAGCGCGTCGTCCCGGCAGGTGCTTCGGCTGCTGCGGGCGCTCGTCGACGACCACGGGCAGACCGTCGTGATGGTGACCCACGATCCGGCTGCCGCCGCGTACGCCGATCGGGTCCTCCTGCTGGCCGACGGCCGCGTCGTCGACGAGCTGACCGGCGGGATCAACGCCGCCGCCGTGGCCGCCCGGATCGCCGAACGGGAAACCGTCGCGGAGTCGTCGTGCTGAGCGTCCGGCGGTCGGCAAGCGCGTTCGTGGCCGTCGCCATCGGGGTCACGCTTGTCGCGGCGGCCACCCTGCTGCTCGCCTCCGGCCGCCCGCAGGTGCCGGACCGGCTGACGCGGGCGGCGGTCGTGGTGCAGAGCCCCGAGGCGGGTGCGTCGGCCGACCAGTTCGTGCCGACCCGGCCGTGGTCCGCCACCGTGGCGGCGGAGCTCGTCGGCCGGCTGGCCGGCCTGCCGGACGTCGTGACGGCGGTGCCGGACCGCACCTTCTACGCGCAGCCGCTCGTCGACGGCCGACCCTCGGCCGCCGACACCCGGCGAGAGGACGCCCACCAGGGGCACGGCTGGTCCAGCGCCCAGCTGGGTGGACTGCGGCTCACGGCTGGCGAGCGTCGGGGAGGGAAAGAGTG
>NZ_JAKKFF010000004.1 GCF_022229015.1 Micromonospora foliorum | reverse complement strand
TGCCAACCCGGCCGCAGTGCCGGCGCGGTGGCCGGCGTCGACCCCCCGCCGCTCGGCGCGGCCGGCCCGTCGCACCCGGCGAGCAGCAGCGCGAAGAGGCCGAACACCGCGATCACCCGTCGGACGGACACCGGTCGATGCTAACCACCAGACCCCGCGCACGGTGGCCCGGCGCAGCCCGTTGTCACCAGGAGCGCTCAGACGGTCGGCTGCTGCGACACCTCGCCGCCGGCGGTCTCCGCGAGGATCCGCTCGGCGACCTCTTTCATGGTCATCCGGTGGTCCATGGCCGTGCGCTGGATCCACTTGAACGCCTGCGGCTCGGTCATCCCGTACGTGGTCATCAGCGCGCCCTTGGCGCGCTCCACCGACTTACGGATCTCCAGGCGGTCGGTCAGGCTCGCGACCTCCGCCTCCAGGGCCGCGACCTCCGAGTACCGCGACAGGGCGATCTCCACCGCCGGGACCAGGTCGCTCTTCTGGAAAGGCTTCACCAGGTACGCCATAGCGCCCGCCGCCCGCGCCCGCTCCACCAGATCACGCTGGCTGAACGCGGTCAGAATGATCACCGGGGCGATCCGGGCACCGGCGATGCGCTCGGCCGCGGCCAGCCCGTCCATGATCGGCATCTTGATGTCGAGGATGACGAGATCGGGCTTCAACTCCTCGGCGAGGCGCACGGCTGTCTCGCCGTCACCGGCCTCCCCCACCACCTCGTAACCCTCTTCGACCAGCATCTCGGCGAGGTCCAGCCGGATCAGCGCCTCGTCCTCGGCGATCAGTACGCGCCTGCGCTCGGCATCCGTCGGCATCTCAGCCACCAGCCCTACCCCCACCAGTTCGAACGCGGCACCCGCCCAGCCGGGTGTCGCCGCCCTCAGCGTAGTGGGTATCCTGTCAGGGCTGAATCAGGGAAGCGCCCTCGTAGCCCAACTGGCAGCAGGCAATGGTCTCAAACTCCATACAGTGTGGGTTCGAATCCCACCGAGGGCACAAATTAATGTCGTACGGGTGTTCGAGGATGACCTCGTGCATCCACCTGAGGTCCGTGCCCGCGCACGACAGTTCTTCCTCGCTGGCGGCACTGTCGCCGACACCGCTCGGGCTGTCGGTCTGCCCTATCGGACGGTCTGGCACTGGTGCAACGACCGGCCGGAAGCGAAGTTCCAGGGCACGCAGCTCCGGTGTTTCCGCTGCCGCGAAGATGTCGACAGTCCGACAGATCCCAAGGCATACGCCTACCTCCTCGGTCTCTACCTGGGCGACGGCCACCTGGTGACGACGGCACGCGTCCCGGTGTTGCGCATCTACTGTTCCAATGCCTGGCCCGGCCTGATCGAGGCGTGCGACGTGGCCATGCGGGCCGTGTTGGCGTCGAAGGTGCAACGGGTCCAGAAACAGGGTTGCGTCGGCGTGCAGAGTTATGGCACCCACTGGCCGTGCCTCCTCCCGCAGCACGGCCCGGGTAAGAAGCACGAGCGTCCGATCGTCCTGGCCGACTGGCAGCGACCGATCCTCGAACGGCACCCGGGCGACTTCCTGCGTGGGCTGTTCCACTCCGACGGCTGCCGCGTCGCCAACCGGGTGACAGTGCGCGGCAAGGGGTACGTCTACCCGCGCTACATGTTCGTCAACGAGTCGGCCGACATCATGGCGCTCTGTCAGTGGAGCCTCGACCTGCTCGGCGTCGCCTGGCGGATGAACCGGCGCAACTCGCTGTCGGTGGCGCGACGCAACGCGGTCGCCACGCTGGACCGGCACGTCGGCCCCAAGTCCTGACCGCGCGATCACGCCAACCGTGGCAGCCTGGCTGACGCGCGGCCGGATGGCCGGTGGCGGTGGGCGACGACAGGGGTGGGATCTGATGCGGGTGGTTGTCTTCGGTGCGACCGGGATGGTCGGTCAGGGCGTGTTGCGGGAGTGCCTGCTCGCCGATGACGTGCGGGAGGTGCTGACTGTCGGTCGGCGGCCGACCGGTCGGCAGGATCCGAAGCTGCGGGAGCTGACCGTCGCGGACGTGGGCGAGTTGGACGCGGTGCGGGCGGAGTTGACCGGGGTCGACGCGTGTTTCTACTGCCTGGGGGTGTCCTCGTTGGGTCTGGACGAGGCCGCGTACACGCGGGTCAGCTACGACTACCCGTTGGCGGCGGCGCGGTTGTTCGCGGAGGTGAGCCCCCAGGTCACGTTCGTCTACGTCTCGGGTCAGGGGACCGATTCGTCGGGTCAGGGTCGGGTGATGTGGGCGCGGGTCAAGGGTCGTGCCGAGAACGCGATCATGGATCTGCTGCCCAACGGTTACGCGGCGCGGCCGGGGTTCATCCAGCCGACGTACGGGGCGGTGTCGAGGACGCGGTGGTACCGGTTCGCGTACGCGGCCACCCGTCCGCTGTTTCCGGTGCTGCGTCGGTTGCTGCCGAACCAGGTCACCACTACCGACGGGATCGGTCGGGCGATGTTGCGGGTGGCTCGGCAGGGTTCGCCCGTGCGGGTGTTGGGCAACTGCGAGCTGCGCTGAGGGTCAGGCGATCGTGTCGAGGGCGTGGGCGAGGTCGGCGCGCAGGTCCTCGGGGTCTTCGAGGCCGACGGAGAGGCGCAGCAGGGCGGCGGCGGGTTTGGCGTCGCCCTCGACCGGCCGGTGGGTGAGGGAGGCGGGGTGCTGAATGAGGGTGTCGACGCCGCCGAGGGACACCGCGTGGGTGATGAGGCGGCAGGCGCCGGCGACGGCGGCCGCGGCGGGCGCGCCGCCGCGTACCTCGAAGGCGAGCAGGCTGCCGGGTCCGGCCATCTGTCGCCCGACCAGCGCCGCCGGGTCGTGCACCGAGGGGTGGTGCACCCGGTGTACGGCGGGGTGGCTGGCGAGCCAGCCGGCGAGTTTTTCGGCGGTGGCCTGTTGGGCGCGGACGCGCAGCGGCAGGGTTTGCAGGCCGCGGTGCAGCAGGTAGCCGCCGAGGGGGTGCAGGATCGCGCCGGTGACGGCGCGGACCTGGCGTAGGCGGACGGCCCAGGTGTCGTCGCAGGCGACGACGCCGGCGAGGACGTCGCCGTGCCCGCCGATGCTCTTGGTGGCGCTGTGCAGGACGAGGGTGGCGCCGTGTCGGGCGGGTTGTTGCAGGACGGGGGTGGCGACGGTGTTGTCGACAAGCAGCGGGATGTCACCGGCTGCGGCGGCGAGGGCGGCTATGTCGACCAGGTCGAGGGTGGGGTTGGCGGGTGTCTCGACGATGACCAGGGCGGTGTCGGGGCGGATGGCGGCGGCGACGTCGTCGGGGCGTGTCCAGGTGACTGTGGTGCCGAGCAGGCCGGTGGCGAGAACGTGGTCGGTGCCGCCGTAGAGGGGTCGGACGGCGACGACGTGCCGGCGGTCGTCGTGGGCGGCGGCGAGCAGGGTGGCGGTGAGGGCGGCCATTCCGCTGGCGAAGGCGACGGCCTGGGTGGTTCCTTCGAGTTCGGCGAGGGCGGTTTCGAAGCGGGCGACGGTGGGGTTCCAGAGCCGTTGGTAGACGGCGCTGCCGTCGGCGGGGAGGGTGCCGCCGGTGGCGAGTTGTTCGTACGCGGCGCCGCCGTCGTCGACGGAGGGCAGGGGGTTGGTGGTGGACAGGTCGATGGGTGGTACGTGCACGCCGAGGGTGCGGAGGTCGTCGCGGCCGGCGTGCACGGCCCGGGTGTCCATCGTTGTCATGGCGGTAGCGTCGAACATCTTGCGGTTGGTGGGCAACAGTTCGGCAGATGATTCTGTGAATAGCGTTTGTGTCGGTGCTGGGTTCGGGTGAGGATGGCGGGATGCCCCCTGAGCCGAATGATGTGCGGCCGTATCCGGCCCTGGACGAGGTGGACCGCGCGATCCTGACCGAGTTGGCCGCGGATGGCCGGCTGCCGAACAACGCCCTCGCCGAGCGGGTGGGTGTGGCGCCGTCGACGTGCCTGACGCGTACCCGGGCGCTGCGCGAGCGCGGTGCGATCCGCGGTTTCCACGCCGAGGTGGATCCGGCGGCGCTCGGTCTGCCGTTGCAGGCGTTGGTGTCGGTGCGGTTGACCGCGCACGAGCGGGCGGCGGTGGACGCGTTCCGGGCCCGGTCGGTGCGGCTGCCGGGGGTGGTGTCGGTGTTCCACGTGGCCGGTGCGGAGGACTACGTGTTGCACGTGCGGGCGGCGTCCGGCGACGCGTTGCGGGACTTCGTGCTGGACCACCTGGCGGTCGACCCGGTGGTGCAGCACACGCAGACGAGTCTGATCTTCGAGCAGGCGCGCGGGGTGGGTTGAGCGGCGGGTGAGGTGGCCGACGAAAACCCGTATGCCGGAACAAAGCCGGCCGGCGACGGGTTGGCTGACCGTGTGATCACCGTACCGTTGTCTGTTCTTGATCTTGCCCCGGTCGCCAAGGGCACCACCGCTGGCGCGGCGTTGCAGGCCACCACCGAGTTGGCCCGCCGCACCGAGGAGTTGGGCTATCACCGGTTCTGGGTGGCCGAGCACCACAACATGCCGGCGATCGCCAGCTCCGCCCCCGCGGTGCTGCTGGCACACCTGGCGGCGAACACGTCGACGATCCGGCTGGGCTCGGGCGGGGTGATGCTGCCCAACCACGCGCCGCTGGTGGTGGCCGAGCAGTTCGGCACCCTGGAGGCGTTGCACCCCGGTCGGATCGACCTGGGCATCGGGCGGGCGCCGGGCACCGACCAGGTGACCGCGCTGGCGTTGCGGCGCACCATGGAGGGCCTGTCGGCGGAGGGTTTCCCGCGCGAGCTGACGGACCTGATGAACTACTTCAGCGGGGAGAAGCCGGGGCAGATCATCGCCACGCCGGGCCGCGGTGAGCAGCCGGCCGTGTGGCTGTTGGGCTCCAGCGGTTTCAGCGCCCAGCTCGCTGGCCTGCTCGGTCTGCCGTTCTCCTTCGCGCACCACTTCAGCTCGCAGAACACCCTGCCGGCGTTGGCCCTGTACCGGCAGAACTTCCGGCCGTCGCAGTGGCTGGACAAGCCGTACGCGATGGTGGCGGTCAACGCGGTGTGCGCGGAGACCGACGAGCGGGCCGAATGGTTGGCCGGGCCGAGCGCCCTGTCGTTCCTGAAGTTGCGCTCCGGGCGGCCGGAGCCGTTGTCGACGCCCGACGAGGCGGCGGCGTACCCGTACTCGGAGATCGAGCGGGAGTTCGTCGTGGCGCGCCGTGACGGTCAGGCGATGGGCTCGCCGGAGACGGTGCGTCGGCAGCTCACCGAGCTGGTGGAGCGCACCGGCGCGGACGAGCTGATGCTGACCACGCTGGTGTACGACGTGCAGGACCGGGTGCGGTCGTACGAGTTGATCGCCGAGCAGGTGGCGGGCGGTCTGCGCCAGGGCGCGTGAAACACGATCTTCACGTCAGCGTCACCCTGCCGACCCGGACGGTGCCTAATGTTGGTGCCGGTGGTGGTACGGCATTCCCGGTCGGGACGGGTTGGGAATGCCGCGGTGTGGCGCACCGGGCCGGAGCTGAGCGGATTCCGCGGCTGCGGCCCGGTGCCTGCCACCCTAGGCGACCCCGCTCGGGACCGCCAGGGGTGCATCACCGTAGGTGGATGTCCGGCGTGGGTGGGGTGCCCATTCCGTTGCCGATGAAGAACCCCGGGTGCGGCGGTTGGTTGTAGGCCGTGTTCTGCCACGCGACGGCCACCCG
Source organism: Micromonospora foliorum (assembly GCF_022229015.1). Classification (GTDB taxonomy): domain Bacteria; phylum Actinomycetota; class Actinomycetes; order Mycobacteriales; family Micromonosporaceae; genus Micromonospora; species Micromonospora foliorum. The sequence goes on along the minus strand of NZ_JAKKFF010000004.1, from coordinate 27,466 downwards.
ATACTGCGGGTCGTGCATCAGGGTGTAGATCCGGGTGCTGGTCGGGGTGGGTGTGCTGTAGATGCGCAACGCCCGGCTGTCGGTGGTCCGCCAGATCACCTCCTCGCGCCAGTCGCCCAGGATGTCGCCGGTGAGCGCCGGCGTGGACTTGGTGCCGTTGTTGGACGCCACCCCGCTGCCGTCGAGCAGCCGGGTCTCGCCGCCGGTGCCGTACTTGTCGATCTTCGTGCCGTCGAGCAGTTCCCGCACCGGGTCGCCGTCCCACCAGGCGAGGAAGTTGGCCGAGGACGGCTTGCGGCCCACGTTCTGCCCCCTGGTGTTGGCAAGTCCGGCGACCGCTGACGACCACGACTCCGCGCCGGGGCTGCCCGCCCAGATGTCCGCGGAGACACCCCGGCCGTTGTCGCCGGACGCCGGCGTGGACCAGAGGACCTGACCGGTACGGGCGTCGGCGAAGTAGGAGCTGGGTTTGCTGGCGTCCTCGTCGACCTTGAACACCTCCAGGCCGGCGCGGCCCGGGTCCAGGTCCCCCACGTGCATGGCGTCGCCGTGGCCGTTGCCCGTCGAGTGGAGCAGCCGGCCGTTGTCGTCGATGGTGGCGGCCCCGTACACGATCTCCTGGCGGCCGTCGGCGTCGACGTCGGCCACGGAGAGCTGGTGGTTGCCCTGACCGGCGGCGGCGCCGTTGCCGGAGGAGTTCGAGTCGAACGTCCAGCGCTTGGTCAGCGTGCCGTTGCGGAAGTCCCAGGCCGCGATCACCGCGCGGGTGTAGTAACCCCGGGCCATGATCAGCGAGGGGCGCTGCCCGTCCAGGTACGCGGTGCCGGCGAGGAACCGGTCCACCCGGTTGCCGTACGAGTCACCCCAGAACGACACGGTGCCGCGCGGCGGGTCGTAGCTGACGGTGGAGGCGACCGCGCCGGTCTGACCGTTGAACATGGTCAGGTACTCCGGGCCGGACAACACGTAACCGCTGGAGTTGCGGTGGTCCGCCGACGACGAACCGATGAGCTGACCGGTGCCGGAGCGGGTGCCGTCGGCGGTCTTCATGGCCACCTCGGCGCGGCCGTCGCCGTCGTAGTCGTACACCTGGAACTGGGTGTAGTGGGCGCCAGCCCGGATGTTGCGGCCCAGGTCGACCCGCCACAACCGGGCGCCGGTGAGTGTGTACGCGTCGACGTAGACGTTGCCGGTGTAGCCGGACTGGGAGTTGTCCTTGGCGTTCGACGGTTCCCACTTGAGCACGATCTCGTAGCTGCCGTCACCGTTGAGGTCACCGACGGAGGCGTCGCTGGCGCTGTACGAGTAGCTCTCGCCGCTCGGGGTGCTGCCCCCGGCCGGAACCTGCAACGGCACGTCCAGGTAGCCCGCGCCGAACTGCAACGCCGGCGCCGACGCCGCCTGCTCGGCGCCGCCCACCACGGCCCGCACGGTGTACGCCGAGCCGGCCGCCGCGCCGCTGTCGAGGTAGTTGGTGGCGCCGGTGATCGGGCTGGCGTTGACCCTGGTGGATCCGCGGTAGAGGTTGAACGCCACCCCGGAGGTCTCGGTGCCGAGCAGCCGCCAGGAGACCAGGTTGCCGCTGCCGGAGCGGACGCTGACCAGCCCTCGGTCCAGGTCCTCCATCTGCACCACCCCGGCCGCGGGCGGAGGCGTGGTCGGGGGTGGCGTGGTGGGCGGCGGGGTGGTCGGTGGCGGGGTGGTCGGCTCGCCGGTGGGCGGGGCGCCGGTGCAGGTGGTGCCGTTGAGCGCGAAGCTGGTCGGCACCGGGTTGCTGCCGGTCCACGAACCGTTGAAGCCGAACGCGGCGCTGCCGTTCGTGGCGATGGCGACGTTGTGGTCGACGTTGCGCGCGGTGACCTGGGCACCGGACTGGGTGACGGTGGCGTTCCACGCCTGGGTGACCTGTTGGCCCACGGCGTACGACCAGGTGAGCGCCCACCCGTTGACCGGGTCGCCGAGGTTGGTGACGGTGACGTTGGCGCCGAAGCCGCCCTGCCACTGGTTGGTGATCTGATAGTCGACCCGGCAGCCGACGGCGGCGGCCGAGGCGACGACCGTGCCGAGGGTGCCGGCCACGACGGTGGCCGCCGTCGTGGCGGCGAGCAGGATCAGCCGATGTCTGGACGGGTGCATGCACTGCCTCCGGGGATCCGGTGGTGATCGCTGCGGCCCACCAGCCCTGCCCGGGGAAGCACAGTGGACCAATCCCGCCGCGACGGCGGCGGACGGCGATCTGATCGGGGTGAAACGCCCTGGAACTCACGGATCCGACTCACCGCGATCCTAAGGCAAGCGCTTTCCGCCACGCAACATCGATGGTTGTCGTTGGGTCGGGGTCTTGCCCCCGCGATCGATGCCTGATCAACTCGTCCGGATGAACGCTCACCACATGGACCCCGCCGAGTTCCGTCGCGCCGGCCACGCCGTCGTCGACTGGATCGCCGACTACTGGGCGACAGTGGAACAACGACCGGTCGCCCCGGCCGACCCCCCGGGCACGGTCGCCGCCGCCCTGCCCACCGAGCCGCCCACCACCGGCGGCGAACCCGTCGAGGCGATCCTCGCCGACCTGGACTCGATCGTCGTACCGGGACTGACCCACTGGCAGCACCCGGGCTTCTTCGGCTACTTCCCGGGCAACACCTCCGGCCCGAGCGTGCTCGGCGACCTGGTCAGCTCCGGGCTCGGCGTGCAGGGCATGCTCTGGGCCTCCAGCCCGGCCTGCACCGAGCTGGAGACGGTGATGATGGACTGGCTGGCCCACCTGCTGGACCTGCCACCACGGTTCCGCTCCACCGGCACCGGCGGCGGGGTCATCCAGGACTCGGCCTCCTCGGCGACGCTGGTGGCCACCCTCGCCGCACTGCACCGGGCCAGCGGCGGCCGCTGGCGGCACACCGGCATCGACCGGCGCTACCGCGCCTACACCTCCATCCACGGGCACTCGTCCATCGAGAAGGCGGTACGGATCGCCGGGCTGGGCAGCGACGGGGTCCGGTCGATCGACGTCGACCCGGACACCCAGGCGATGCTCCCGGGCGCGCTGCGGACCGCGATCGAAGCCGACCTGGCCACCGGCGACGTACCGGCCATCGTGGTGGCGACCATCGGCACCACCTCCACCACCGCCGTCGACCCCCTACCCGAGATCGGGGCCATCTGCGCCGAGTACGGAATCTGGCTGCACGTGGACGCCGCGTACGCGGGCGCCGCCGCCGTCTGCCCCGAACTGCGGTGGTCCCACGCCGGCCTGGAGTACGCCGACTCCTACTGCTTCGACCCGCACAAGTGGCTGCTCACCGGCTTCGACTGCGACGCGTTCTGGGTGGCCGACCGCGCCGAACTGATCGACGCGCTGACCGTACTGCCGGAGTTCCTGCGCAACGCGGCCTCCGAGTCCGGCGCGGTGATCGACTACCGGGACTGGCAGGTGCCGCTCGGGCGGCGGTTCCGCTCCCTGAAGCTGTGGTTCGTGCTGCGCTGGTACGGCGCCGAAGGACTGCGGGCGCACATCCGCTCCGGGGTGGCACTGGCCGAACGGTTCGCCGAGCGGGTCCGCGCCGACGACCGGTTCGAGTTGGCCGCGGCGCACCCGTTCTCCCTGGTCTGCTTCCGACTGCGCGCCGACGACGACACCAATGCGGCGTTGCTGGCCTCGGCGAACGCCACCGGACGCGTACACCTGACACACACCCGCGTCGCCGGCCGCTACACGCTGCGGCTGGCGGTCGGCTCACCGCAGACCACCGAAGCGCACATCGACGAAGCCTGGGCCCTGCTCTCCAAGGCAGCCGATGCCCTGCCCACCCCCTAACCGCCGTCGCCCCGCCCTCCGACGTCTCATGCGCCCTCGCACCCCGATCCGCGCAACTTCGCCGATGTTGCTGCCTCCGACGCGCGAGAGACAGCAACATCCTGATCTTGCGCGGATCTTGACGACGAACACCGTGCCCGACCGACCGGAAGCGGGTCTGGGCGCCCACCACCGTCAAGGTCACGCTCGATCCAGGATGTAGTGGCTACGAAGCGCCGGGAGGGCACTACATCCTGGATGTAGCGCGATCTTGCGGCAGGTGAGGCACGGCGCGCGACGGGGCGCGAGGCAAGGCGCTAGGCAAGGCGCGAGGCAAGGCGCGAGGCAAGGCGCGCGACGGGGGCGCGAGGCGCGAGGCGCGACGGGTGTGGGCGACGCCCCGGCCATCAAGGTCACGCTCGATCCAGGATGTAGTGGCTACCAAGCGCCGGGAGGGCATTACATCCTGGATGTTGCGCGATCTTGGTGATTCGACCTTGGCGATGACGACGTTGACCGGGCATCGGCCGGCGGGCGGGCCGAACGGGGTTCAGCGCCGGGTGGGCGTACCCGTTGCGGCCAGGTCGGTCGGGACCTCTTCCGCAGCAGCAGGGGTGGTAGTGGCGGACGCGACGGCAGCGGCGGCGGGAGAAGCGCTGGCGGCCTCGGCGGCGCGGGCGCGGCGGGTACGGCGTAGGGCGCGCACGGCCAGCACCAGGGCGGCCAGCCAGCCGGCGGCCAGCAGGGCGTACACGGCGGGGCGGATCGGACCGTCCAGTTCGGCGGAGCGGATCAGGGTGCGGGCGTTGGTCAGCACGATCACCCCGCCGATGGCCGCGCCGAGCAGTTGGGCGGGCACGATTCGCACCAGCCAGGCGGCCAGCGGGGCGGCGATGAGCCCGCCGATGAGCAGGGCGGCGACGGTGGGGAGCAGGAATCCCTCCGCGCCCAACCCGATCAGGAAGCCGATGCTGGCCGCACCGGCCACGACGAACTCGGCGGTGTCCACCGAGCCGATCACCTTGCGGGGTTCCATGCGGCCGGAGACCAGCAGCGCCGGGGTGGCCACCGGGCCCCATCCGCCGCCGCCGGTCGCGTCGACGAAGCCGGCGACCAGGCCCAGGGGGCCGAGGAAACGACCGCGTAGCCGCCCGCCGGCCCGGTCGGTGCGCAGCGGTCGGGCAAAGCGGACCAGGAGGTACGCGCCGAGCGTGAAGAGAATGCCGGCCATCCACGGTGCGGCGGCCTCGGTGGAGATCGAGCTGAGCAGGGTGGCGCCGGCGAAGGCGCCGATCGCGCCGGGTAGGGCGATGCGGGTCACCACCCGCCAGTCGACGTTGCCGAACCGCCAGTGCGCGACCCCGGCGGCGAACGTGGTGCCGATCTCGGCCAGGTGCACCGAGGCCGAGGCGGTGGCCGGGGCGATCCCGGCGACCAGCAGCAGAGTGGACGAGGTCAAGCCGTACGCCATGCCGAGCGAACCATCGATCAGTTGCGCGACGAGCCCGACCAGAGCGAGGACCAACAGCTTGCGCACGAGCGCCCCCAGACTTTTCGGCATCTCCTATCGACTTGGTCGACAATGCGGGATGGGGCAGCCAGGGTCAAGCCCCCGATCGGTGGATGGGACGCTGCGCGGGGTGCGCCGGGCCGGAACCGAGCGGCGCACAGACCGAAGCGCGCGGGTCAGCGGCCAGGTAACGCGGAGCGGCGCACAGACCCAAACGCAGGTCGGCAGCCAGGTGACACCGGGCCGGCGCACAGACCCAAGCGCGGGTCAGCAGCCAGGTGACACCGAGCCGGCGAACAGAGCCGAGCACGGGTCGGCAGCCAGGTGACGCGGAGCCTGCGGTCAGATCCAGGCGCGTGGGTCGGCGGCCAGCTCGGTGACGCGCGCGGGCAGGGTGCCCGCGGCGACGTCGGCGACGCTGACCAACTCCAGGATCTCCCGTTCGCTCGCCCGCAGCGCGATCCAGACCTCCTGGAGGGCGTGCGCCGGGCCGTGGTAGCCGAGTTGCTCGGGGCGTTGCCCGCGTACGTGGGCGAGGGGCCCGTCGATCACCCGGATGACCTCGGCGAGGGAGATCTCCTCGGCGGGGCGGGCCAGCCAGTAGCCGCCCTCCGGGCCGCGCTGGGCGTGCACGATGCCGCCCCGGCGCAGCTGGAGAAGGATGCTCTCCAGGAACTTCGGGGGGATCTCCTGGGCGCGGGCGATCTGGTCGGCCGTGACCGGCCGGCCGCGCCCGGGGCCGCTGGCCGTCGCGGCAAGCTCGGCGGCCGCGCGGAGGGCATAGTCGACCCGGGCGGAGAGGCGCATGTCGGCAAGGTTAGTCCCTGGTCAACCGGCCGGGCGGCCGACCCTCGGCCGATCGGCCGCGCATCGATGGAAAGTAGCGCTGCCGCTGCCCGTCCGGCCCACCGGCAGGGGCCGGTGAAGTACGTCATGATCCACGGCACGATGGCGGCCGAAATGCCGGTCCGGAGCGTCCCTATGCTGGGCGGGAGTACGAATGTCCGGCCGTTTACCCGGCCGCCAGCAACATATTGATAAACACCCGGGTGTGCTCGGGGGGAAGGCAACACGATGACCGATGTCGCCACACGCACCTGGGATGGCATGACCATCCCGGTTGCCGGCACCTATCTTCTCGATCAGGCGCACAAGCGGATCGGTTTCCTGTCCCGGCACATGATGGTGAGCCCGGTGCGCGGCGAGTTCGCCGAGGCCACGGCGCAGATCTTCGTGGCGGAGGACCCGCTGCTCTCCTCCGTGACGGCCACCATCATGTCGGCCAGCATCACCACCGGGAGCGTCGACCGGGACACGCATCTGAAGAGTGCCGACTTCCTCGACGTGGAGCGTTTTCCCACCCTCGAATATCGAAGCACCGGCATCAAATGGCAGGGCAACGAGGACCCCATATTCCAGTGGGCGCGTCTGCGCAACCATCGGTTGGCCGGACGAGGCCGGAGTCACATTGTTCCGCCGCAGTCCGACGGTATTCCCGGACGATTCGTCCTCACCGGTGAGTTGACCGTGAAGGGAATCACCCGGGCCGTCGACCTGGAGGTGAATTTTGGTGGCGCCCGTCAGGATCCGTACGGGCAGAACATCTTCGGATTCAGCGCGACGGCCGAGATGAACCGTGAGGACTACGGCCTGCTCTGGAATGTCGTCCTGGAGAGCGGCGGGGTGCTGGTCGGCAGGACGGTGCAGATCGAGATCGCCGGGGAAGCCATCCACCAGGCCTGAACCACATCATCCCCGCCAGAGGCCTGGCGGGGATGAGCGACAGCTACCTGGCGGGGATGAGCCAGAGCGTCAGGCGCCGACGCGGCGCAGCAGACCCTCCTGGACGGCGCTGGCGATCTGCTGGCCGTCCGTGGTGAACATCCGGCCGGTGGCCAACCCCCGCGCGCCGGACGCCGACGGGCTCAGGCAGTCGTAGAGGAACCACTCGTCGGCCCGGAACGGCCGGTGGAACCACAGCGCGTGGTCCAGGCTCGCGCCGACCAACCCGCCCGGCCCCCACACCTCGCCGTGCACGGAGAGCACCGAGTCCAGCAGGGTGAGGTCCGAGGCGTAGGTGAGCGCGCAGGCGTGCAGCAGGGGGTCGTCGGGCAGTTTGCCGTCGATGCGCATCCAGACCCGCTGGTGCGGGTCGGCGGGCCGGTCGCCGGGGCGGACCCAGCCGGGCTCGCCCACGTAGCGCACGTCGATCGGTCGGGGGATCTGGCCCCAGATGCCCAGCCGCTCGGGGTAACGGGAGAGCCGGTCGGTCATCGTCGGCACGTCCTGCGGCGGTGGTACGTCCAGCGGGGCCGGGGCCTGGTGGTCCAGCCCCTCCTCGGCCCGCTGGAACGACGCCGACATGAAGAAGATCGGCTTGCCGTGCTGGAGGGCGACCGCGCGGCGGACCGAGAAGGACCGGCCGTCGCGGATGTTCTCCACCTCGTACGCGATCGGCTCGACCGGGTCGCCGGGGCGGACGAAGTAGCCGTGCAGCGAGTGCACGAACCGCTCCGGGTCGACGGTGCGGCCGGCGGCGACCAGGGCCTGACCGGCGACCTGGCCGCCGTACACCCGTTGTGGGCCGACCGGGGGGCTCATCCCCCGGAAGGTCATCTCCCCGGTCGGGTCGAGGTCCAGCACTTCCAGCAGCTGGTCCACCGCCGCCTGGCCGACCGCGACCCGACCGTCGCTCACTGCAGGGCCCGCGCCGACGCGGCGTCGACAAGCGAGCCGAGCTGGTGTACGCGCAGCGTGTTGGTCGAGCCGGGGGTGCCGGGCGGGCTACCGGCCACGATCACCACGTAGTCACCGGGGTTGGCCCGGTCGAGGCCGAGCAGCGCCTGGTCGACCTGGCGGAACATGTCGTCGGTGTGCTGCACGAACGGCATCAGGAAGGTCTCCACGCCCCAGGTGAGGGCGAGCTGGTCGCGCACCTCGGGGACCGGCGTGAAGGCCAGCAGCGGCAGGTCGCAGTGCAGGCGGGACAGCCGTCGCACGGTGTCGCCGGTCTGCGAGAAGGCGACGAGCGCCTTGGCGTTGATGGCCCGGGCGATCGACGAGGCGGCGACGGTGAGCGCTCCACCGTGGGTACGCGGGTCGTGCTGCAACCGCGGCACCCCGATCGAACCGGCCTCGGTGGTCGTCACGATCTTGGCCATGGTGCTGACGGTGAGCACCGGGTACTTGCCGACGCTGGTCTCGCCGGAGAGCATGACCGCGTCCGCGCCGTCGAGCACCGCGTTGGCGACGTCGGAGGCCTCGGCCCGGGTGGGGCGCGAATTCTCGATCATGGAGTCGAGCATCTGGGTGGCCACGATGACGGGCTTGGCGTTCTCCCGGCACAGTTGCACGGCGCGCTTCTGCACCAGCGGGACCTCGTCCAGCGGCATCTCGACACCGAGGTCGCCGCGGGCGACCATGACGCCGTCGAAGGCCAGCACGATGGCCTCCAGGTGCTCCACCGCCTCCGGCTTCTCGACCTTGGCGAGCACCGGCCGGAACACGCCCTCCTCGGCCATGATGTTGTGCACGAGCTTGATGTCCTCGGCCGAGCGGACGAAGGACAGCGCCACCAGGTCGACACCGAGACCCAGGGAGAAGCGCAGGTCCTCGGCGTCCTTGTCCGACATGGCGGGCACGCTGACCGCCACGTTGGGCAGCGACACGCCCTTGTTGTTGGAGACCGGGCCGCCCTCGGTGACGAGGCAGCGGATGTCGTTGCCGGTGACGTCGGTGACCTCGACGGCGACGCGACCGTCGTCGATCAGCAGCCGGTCACCGGGCTTCACCTCCTGCGGCAGCTTGCGGTAGGTGCAGGAGACCCGCTCCTTGCTGCCGATGATGTCGTCACCGGTGATGACGACCGAGTCACCGGTGCGCCACTCGTGGGGGCCGTCGGCGAACCGACCGAGCCGGATCTTGGGACCTTGCAGGTCGGCGAGGACGGCGACCGGCTTACCTGCTGCCTCCGACGCCTCCCGGACCAGTCGATAGACCGCCTCGTGGTCGGCGTGGCTGCCGTGGCTGAAGTTGAGCCTCGCCACGTTCATGCCGGCCTCGACGAGACCCCGGATGCGCTCCGGGGACGAGGTGGCGGGACCAAGAGTGCAGACGATCTTCGCGCGGCGTGTCACGCCCATCAGGCTAGTCTCTCCTTCAGGTCGGACTCGGGGCCGACCCCTTGCAGGCAGCGGAACAGTTGTCCAACGACGCGCGGTGCGCGTCGGGCCGGCGGGCGGAACCGCACCGGGAACGTTGTGGCGACGGGCATCAGCGACCGCGCGCCGGGAATCGTACGCCTCCGGTGGCGTGCGGTGTCGGGGTGCTCCCGGCGGCGGCCCACTTCGGGTGCCCCGAGTGCGGCAGGCGGCGGCTCATTCCGGGGTCCCGAGGGCGGCGGGCGGGGGCTCACCGCAGGTGCCCCGAGGGCGGCGGGCGGGGGCTCACTCCGGGTGCTCCGGGGGTGGCAGGGTGGGCACCGCGTGGAGCAGGTCGCGGGGGTCGTAGCGGCGCTTGGCGTGGCGTAGCCGCGTCCAGTTCGCGCCGTAGGCGAGCCGGACCCGGTCGGTCTCCTCCGGGGCGAGCAGGTTGGGGTAACCACCGGGCAGGGCGTGCGGGGCGAGCGCCGCCGAGGTCCGCTCGGCCCACTCGCGGTGCGGGCCGGCCTGGTCGCCGGGCGCCCACACCGCGATCACCTCGGTCATCAGGTGGTCGGCGCGCAGCCCGAACGCCGTGTCGGCGGGTCGGACCCGGGTGGCCGCGCCGTGGAAGTGGTGCACGGCCAGCGCGGAGAACGGCGAGGTCACCTGCCGGGCCGCGTCGACGAGGGTGTCCACCACGCCGTCGGTGAGCGCGGGCAACCACCGGGTCCGCAGCAGGTAGTGGTTGCCGTCGACCATCCCGCCGTCGAACATCCGCAGGGCGTCCGCGTACGGCATCGGGCCGATCTGGTCGACCAGTGGGGTGCCCAGCGCGCGCAGCCGGTCCATCCACGGCGCCCCGGCGTCCAGGTCCGGACCGCTGTAGAACGGACAGACGAAGATCACCGGCTCGCCGGCCGGGCCGGGCAGGAAGCCGGCCATCACGGTCAGCTCGTCCGGGGCCTCGGCCACCAGCGCGCCGTAGCCGCGCAGCACGGCCGGCGCCTCGGACAGCGCGAACATGATCATGCCGGCCAGTACGCCGGCCAGCCGGTGCGCGCGGAAGCGCAGCTCGGTCACGACGCCGAGGTTGCCACCGCCACCGCGCAGCGCCCAGTACAGCTCGGCGTCGTGCCGGGGGTCGGCGGTGACCCGGCGGCCGTCGGCGAGGACCACCTCCGCGCCGAGCAGACTGTCCAGGGACAGACCGAACCGGCCGCACAGCGGGCCGTACCCGCCGGCGAGGGTGAGCCCGGCCATCCCCACGGCGTCGACCACGCCGGTGGGGACCACCAGGTCGTACGGGCGGGCGGCGGCGAGCAGTTCGGCCGCCGTGACGCCGCCGCCGATGGTCACCGTGGCCGCGTCCGGGTCGACCTGGACGGCGCGCAGCCCGGTCAGGTCGAGCACCAGACCGCCGTCGCGCAGCGCCCGGCCGGCCCAGTCGTGCCCTCCGGAACGGACCGAGAGGGGCAGGTGACACCGTGCGGCGACACGGACCACCTCGGCCACCTCGTCGGCGTCCCGGCACTGGGCGACCAGCAGGGGCGTGCCCGCCACCGCGCCGTTCCAGAGCCGGGTGGTGGTGGCGTAACCGGGATCGCCCGGCTCGTGCAGCCGGTCGCCGAGCAGGGCACGCAGTCGGGCGGCGGCCGACGCGGCATCGGGGGTGGCGGCGGAGATCATGGCGACTCCTCGACCGGGGCCGACCCACGACACCGGGTACGCCCCGGCGGCGGCCCGCGCTGGGCGCGACCGTAGCACCGGCCGGCGGGCGAGCGCCGTCACCATCACGACAGCCACCGATGGGCCGGCGGCTCAGCTACCCGCCTTGACCAGCGGGAACTCCAGGGAACCGGCCGGGCAGAGGAAGGTCAGCACCTCCACCCGGTAGAGCCCGGCCTGCACCGCCGGGTCGGCCTCCAGCACGCTGCGGACGTCGTCGACGCTGCCGGTGCGGGCCAGCCCGAAGCCGATCGGCGGATCCGGCTCGCGTGCCGGCCCGTCCACTGACCCGGCGACCAGGACGATGCCGCGTCGCTGCAACGCCTGCATGTGCTCGGCGTGCTCGGCCTGCAACCGCTGCACGGTCTCCGCGGGCAGGGCCCGCCCGGCCGCGCCGGGATAGATCACGATGCACTCGTACGTGTCGAGCGCGAAGTTGACCTGCGGCACTCCCATGGGTGCTCCCTCCGCCGTCGCTCCGGAACGCACCGGCTCCGGCCAGCGTCGCACGGACACCACGGTCGTACCGGGCGCTTCCCGGCAACTCGACTCGGCGCGCTGACGGCGTGTCCGCGCCCACACTCGGCCGACCGGCGGCATGGCGGCGGTGTTCCGGGGGATGATCCATCGGTGGCGGGTGGGCTTTTCACGCCCGTGCTGTCCACGCCCGCCACGACGAGACGATTGGGGATCGGGCAATGGCGACAAATATCAGTGAGCAGCCCGCGAAGGCTTCCGGCACGTACCGGATCGGTGGCGACGTCACCGTCAACCGGCTCGGCTACGGGGCCATGCAGATCACCGGCCCGGGCATCTGGGGTGACCCGAAGGACCCGGCCGAGGCGGTTCGGGTGCTGCGCCGTGCGGTCGAGTTGGGCGTGACGTTCATCGACACCGCCGACTCGTACGGGCCGTTCGTCTCGGAGTTGCTGATCCGGGAGGCTCTGCACCCGTACGCCGACGACCTGGTCATCGCGACCAAGGCCGGGCTGAGCCGCTCCGGCCCCGGCGACTGGCGGGCACTGGGCCGCCCGGAGTACCTGCGCCAGCAGTGCGAGCTGAGCCTGCGCCACCTCGGCCTGGACAGCATCCCGCTGTACCAGCTGCACCGGATCGACCCGAAGGTGCCGCTCGCCGATCAGCTCGGTGAGCTGGCCCTGCTGCGGGAGGAGGGCAAGATCCAGCACATCGGGCTGTCCGAGGTGAGCGTCGCGCAGATCGAGGAGTCCCGGGCGATCACCACGATCGCGTCGGTTCAGAACCTCTACAACCTCGCCAACCGCAGCGCCGAGGACGTGCTGGAGTACTGCGAGCGCAACGACCTCGCGTTCATCCCGTGGTTCCCGATCGCGACCGGTGAGCTGGCCCGCCCGGGCGGCCCGCTGGACGCCATCTCCACCGCGCACGGCGCGTCGCCCGCGCAGCTCGCGTTGGCCTGGCTGCTGCGCCGCTCGCCGGTGATGCTGCCGATCCCCGGCACGTCCTCGGTGGCGCACCTGGAGGAGAACGTCGGCGCGGCCGACGTGCGGCTCACCGACGACGAGTTCGAGGCGCTCGCCAAGGCGAGCTGACCCGCCGCTCCGGACGCCGCCGGGTCAGCCTGCGGCGTCCGGGCCGGGCTCCCGGGCGGCCGCCGGATCAGTCGGCGGCGTCCGGACCGGGCTCCAGAGTGAGTTCCGGAGCGGGCTCTGGACCGGGCTCTCGGGCGGCGCGCAGCGCCTCGGTCGCCTGGGCCAGCAGGCGAGCGGAGTCGGTGCGTCCGCTCACCTGCAACTCCACCTCGGTGTCCCCGCTCTGGATCCGGATGCTGGCCTCGGTGCGCTGCTGGTCGACCCAGGACTGCAACAGGTTGAACAGCCCCGGAAGCAGCCCCTGGGCCAGCACCGCGATGATCACCGCGTCGCTGAAGCCCGGCCGGCCCCCGCCGCCGCCGGCCGCCCGGACCACCGGCCGGTACTCGGGGCGGCGGTGGATCCAGGTCAGCAGGTCGACCGACGACGGCTGGCGCTGCCGGGGGTTGATGGTCAGCCGGACGGGCAGCCGGGCTGCGGAATCGCTGTCGGTCACTGTTCAGTCTCCCGCTGAGTCGGCGGCGGGTCGGAAGGTCACGTTGTCCCCGTCGGCGGTGGCGACGCCGGCGACGGTCAACCCGTCCTCGTCCGTGAACGGGGAACTGCCGCCGAAGTAGGTGGTGGTGCCGCTGACCCGCACCCTGCCCTGGGTCTCGTACGGGGTGGAGACCTGGGCGCTGGCCGGGCCGGTGAGTTCGACCGCGAGCTTCGGGTACTCCAGGATCTTCCAGGTGACCTTCTGCGTGGAGCTGCCGTAGTAGCGGAACGGGCAGCCCGGCGGGGCGGCGACCGTCTGCTTGGCGCACTCGTCCAACCAGGCGCGTACCCGCGCCTCGACGGCTTCGATCGCCGTCGGCTTGAGCACCGGCGCCAGTTGCAGGGTTGCGGCGGTCTCCCCCGGGCCGACCAGCACTGTCGTGCTCGGTGTCTCGCTGAGCGCACTGGAGGGGCCGGTCGCGGTGTAGCCGCCGGGCAACAGCACCAGCGGCGGGCCCTCGGTGGCGACCGGCAGCTCGACCCCGTTGAGCCGTACCCCGGGGTCGGCGACGGCGGCGTTGAGTGGGGTCGGCCCACCGCTCAACCGCCAGCCGTGGAACAGCCCGGCGGTGGCCTCGTCCTCGCGGAGCAGGGTGAGGGTGGCGGTCTGCCGCGCGTCACCCAGCCGGTACGCCACCGTGGCGGTGGCAGTCTCGCCGTCGCGCTTCAGCGAACTGATCTCGACGTCGGTGGGTGGTTGGTAGCCCTTGCCGCGCAGGAGTTGGGCGAGCAGCTTGGTGTCGGTGTCGCTGCCCTGGTCGGTCAGGTAGCCGAGCGCGGCCTCGCTGTCCCGGTCGGCGAGCGCGGAGAAGTAGCCGTCGATCGCCGCCTGGGGGCGGAAGAACCCCCACTGCACCACGCCGAGCCCACTGGTGCCGAGGCAGGCGACCAGGGCGAGGGCGCCGACCAGCAGCCAGGTGCGGCGGGTGCCGACCGGGCCGGAGTGGTTGAACAGGCGGTCGACGGTGACGGGCTGACCCGCGCCGGCGGGCGCACCGGCCAACGACGCCCGCTCCAGCGCGTCGAGCCGGAGCTCGTGTGGTGGGTGGGTGGCGCAGACCGCCTCGTCCCAGCCGCTGCGGCCGGTCTCGAAGGACAGCCGCCGTTCCAGGATGCGCCGCAGCCCGTCGACCTGCCCGGTGAGCACGGCGCCGAGGTCGGCCCGGTACTCGGCCGCCCGCACGTCGCGGGCGTGCAGCGGCAGCACCACGTACCGCATGGTGAGCAGCACCGGCCAGAAGAACACGAAGACCACGAAGTTGGTTGCCGGGTGCGGGAACGTCCGCATCAGCCAGGTCGGCAGGGCGTGCGCGAGGGTCAGCGGCAGGCCGACGCCGCGGACGAAGGCGCTGGTGATCTCGTCCCCGGTGCGCCAGTGCACCAGCTCGTGGCTCAGTAGCGCGGCAACCTCGTCGTCCGGTTCGGTCAGCACTGCGGTGGTGACCACCACGTGCCGGGCGTACGTCCGGGCGTTGCTCAGGACCGGGTCGTCCTCCATCAGCAGCCGTGGCACGCTGGGCAGGCCGAGCCGACGGGCGCACTCGTCGAGCACGGGGCGCAGCCGCGCGTACTCGCGGCGGCTGGGCTGGCGGGCACCCGAGACGACAAGCAGGCGTGGTTCGAGCAGGACCCGGTAGAGCGTGTAGAGGACTCCGATCAGCGCCGCCGCGATGACCGTGCCGATCAGGCCGGTGAGCAGCGCGAAGGGCTCGTCGGCGACGCCCAGCCAGGGCAGCGCCAGCACGACGAGGAAGCCGACCAGGAAGCCGATGACGAAGCCGGCCACGCCGCCCAGCACCCCACCGGAGCGGGTCAGGAACGCCTCGATCAGGGAACCGATCAGCGGGGCGTCGCGCAGCGCCTGGGGCACCTGGTCGTCGGCGCCCGACCCGAGGGCGAAGAGCCCGGCGACGGCGAACGTGAGACCACCCCAGAACGCCACGAGCAGCGCGACCGGCAGGTAGAACCAGGTGGCGAGGAACGCGCCGAGCACGCCGCGCCAGTCCCGCAGGATCCCGGCGCGCAGCCAGACCAGCGCGCTCGGGTAGCCCGGTGGGCGGTCGGCGAACCCACCGGTGGGCGGGGTGTCGGCCGACGGCGGTTGGGCGGCCCGGACGTCGAGCTGCGGCACGGTCGGCGGGGTGTTCTCCGGCGGCACGGTGGGCGGCTCGGTCATGAGCGCTGCTCCCTCTTGACGGATGGCGTCCACTGTCGGGAATGGACAGCCGGAGCAGGCTATCGAGGACATCTGATGTCTGCCACACCGTTTCGCGGGATCGTCGCGCACCCGACACTCAGCGTCGCGGGTCCGGTGCGGCGGTCCCGTCCGGGACCGCCGCACCGGGGTGGGTCAGAGCGCGAGGCAGTTGGGTCGCACCGGGCCGTCGACCAGGGCGCCGCGCACGATGGTGTACGCCGTGCCGTCGAGCACCAGACCGAGGTGCCCCACCACCCGCAGCGGGCAGTACGCCTGGATCAGCACGTTCGTCGCACCGTCGTTGACGGCGGCGTTCCCGGTCGGCCGGACCAACTCGTCCTTCAGGGTGCGGATGGTGGTGTAGCGCACCGCGCCCGGGGTGTCGTCGCCGGCGTTGAGATCGGCGAGGAACGTCGAGCCGATGGTCATCTGTTGGCAGGCCACCACGCCGGCGCAGCTGCCAAGACCCAGGAACGCCACGATGTTGGCGACGTACGTGCCGTACTGCGGGGTGCCCAGGCTGACGTACCGGCCGACGGTGGCGGTGCCGCCGAGCCGCTTGAGGTAGTAGCGGCTGACCAGGCCCCCTTCGGAGTGGGCGACGACGTCCACCGTCGCCGCGCCGGTGCTGGCGCGGACCTGGTCGACGTAGCTGGCGAACGCGCGGGCCGAGGTGGGGATGCCACCGAGGCCCAGCCCGGGCAGTTGGTAGATGAAGGCGCGGTAGCCGTCGGCGCGCAGGCGGGCGGCGATCGGCTCGTACGCGACGGCGACGCCGCTGAGCCCGCCGACCACGATGACGGGGTTGGCCGCCGCGGCGGCGAAGGGTGTGGTGGGGGCGGCGGTGGCCGGGGCGGGATCGGCGGGGGCGGCAGTCGCCGTGGCGGTGGACGCGAGCAGCGCCGCGGTGGCGAGGGCCAGGACGAGGGCGGTCTTTCGGAGCAGCATCGCTGCACCTCCGGGGGGAGGCACCCGGCGAACCGGGCAGGTGGGTGGGGGTGTCCGGTCGACCGTGCGACGATCATCCCCGCAACAATTCAGAAACGTCAATGACTTGTTACGCGCCGGTAACCCGTTGTTCCGGCGGGGGTGTAAACGGTCATACCGCCATGCTCCATATCGGACATCGACGGTGACTGGCATGCTGTGGCCGTGGCTGTCGACGAACCCACCGAGCGCGAGCTGCGGGTGGTGCCGTGGTGGCTGGTTCTGGTCGGCCTGCTGGCCGCCGTCGCCCTGGGCTGGCTGGTGCTGGACCTGCTGCTCACCGAGGCCGACCGCGCCAGCCAACCCGACACCCGCGCCACGCTGCGCATCGACGCGATCCGCACCGGCCTGACCGTGGTCGCCGGCACCGGCGGAGGGCTCGCGCTGCTGCTCGCCGCCCGCCGCCAGTGGATCGCCGAACGCGCGCAGCGGCACCAGGAGAGCGTCGCCGCCCGGGACCAGGTGCACCGGGACCGGGTGCAGGCGCACGCCGAGGCGGTGGCCGAGGCCGCGCAGCGCCACCAGGACCGGCAGTCCGGCGCCGCCGAGCACGACGCGGCGGAGCGTCGACTGACCGAGCTCTACACCCGGGCGGTCGAGCTGCTCGGCAACGACAGCGCGGCGGTACGCCTCGGCGGGCTGCACGCGCTGGAGCGCCTCGGTCAGGACAACCCGGGGCAGCGCCCGACGATCGCGGCGGTGCTCTGCGCGTACCTGCGGATGCCAGCGCCCGACGGCGAGCCGCGCGAGACGGAGGTCCGGCGCAGCGCGCAGCGCGTGCTCACCCGGCACCTGCGCGCGGACGACGCGGCCCACTGGCCGGAGCTGAGGCTCGACCTGGCCGGCGCCACGCTCGTCGACTTCGACGCCGCCGGCTGCACGCTCGTCGACGCGAACTTCACCGAGTCGGTGTTCACCGGTACGACCACCTTCGCGGGCGCGACGGCGCGGGGGCGGCTCCTGCTCGGGGCGGCGACCTTCGACGACGTGGTCTTCGAGGGGCTCACGGCCGAGGGCGAGGTCATCCTCGACGGCGTTCGCGTGGGTGGTGGGGCCAGCTTCGACGGCGCCGCCCTCCCCGGCGGACTGTCCTGCCGGCGAGCCAGCTTCGCCGGCCCGACCTCCTGTCGCCGGGTGACCTTCGGTCAGCCGACAAGCTTCGACGCCACCCGCTTCGAGGACACCGCCACGTTCCGGGAGGCCGTCTTCGACGGCGCCCTGTCGATGGAGCACACCGAGTTCGGCCGGTCGGCCGGCTTCCACTCCGTCCGTTTCACCAACATGGCGCTGTTCCGCTGGACGATGTTCGGCGCGGAGGCGCTGTTCGACCGGGCCCGCTTTCTCGACGCCGCGAACTTCGGCCGGGCCCGGTTCCACAGCATGGCCAGCTTCCGCGACACCCAGTTCAGCCGGCCACCCCAGGTCGAGCAGGCCCGCGCGGTGGCCGATCCTGGTCACCGCTGGCCGGCGGACACGACCGTCGAACGCCTCGACGACGAGTGGCTGCTGCTGGTCGACCGCTGACCGGTCGGCCGGGGCGTCTAGCGCCGCGACGCGGCCGGTGGGGCGTCAGCAACGCGGCGCGGCCGAACGGGGCGTCAGCGTGGCGCGGCGGGTGGGCGCAGGCCGTCCAGGGCCACGCCCAGCACCCGGTCACGCTGCTCGGGTGACGGGAACTGGGCCATGGTGAGGCCACTGATCAGCCGCACCACGTCGTCGAAGCCGATGTCGTCGCGGACCACACCGGCGGCCTGTGCGCGACGCATCAGCGGCTCACCGGCGGAGAAGATCTCCGTCCGGCAGCTGGCGAAGATCTCGGAGTCGTGCAGCAACTGCTCGGCGAGCGCCCGCTTGGTGGCGACGTACGCGACGAAGCGGTGCAGCCAGGCGACGAGCGCGTCCCAGGGTGGCAGCTCGGCCAGGCCCTCGGCGGAGTGGCACAGCGCCCGGACCTCCTCGACGTAGACGGCCTCGAACAGGTGCCGGCGGGTCGGGAAGTTGCGGTAGAGCGTGCCGATGCCCACCCCGGCCCGGCGGGCCACGTCCTCCAGGGAGGCGGCGGCGCCGTTCTCGGCGAACGCCTCGCGCGCCGCCACGATCAGGGCGTCGTAGTTACGCCGCGCGTCGGCCCGCTTGGGCCTCTGCGCGAAGACCTCGGGCACCTGCCCCGCGCTGGTCATGACGTGCGTCACCTCACCCTGGTTGCATCCGGAGGGAACCCTCCGCTAGCTTAGTGGAGGCACCCCTCCGGAATCCCGGAGGCCTGCCTCCGGTTACCTTACCTCGGGACCCGCCCGATCGCCGCCTGGCCACCCCGATCGCCCGGACCCCGACAGACCACCCCGTCACAGACGACGGGCGACAAGCCTCATTCCCGTACGTAATCAGGGAGTTTTCTCTCGTGGCAGTGACCTCCCGACGCAGCTCGCGTCGGCTCACCTTCACCGTGCTCGCGGCCGGCGCCGGGTTCTTCGCGATGCTCCAGTCGCTGATCACCCCGGTGCTGCCGACCATCCAGCAGGACCTGCACACCTCCCAGAACACCGTGACCTGGGTCCTGACCGCCTACCTGCTCAGCGCGTCGATCTTCACGCCGATCCTCGGACGCGTCGGCGACATGGTCGGCAAGGAGCGGATGCTTGTCGTCTCGCTCGCCGCCCTCGCCCTCGGCTGCCTGCTGGCCGCCATCGCGCCGAACATCGGCGTCCTCATCCTCGCCCGGGTCGTCCAGGGCATCGGCGGAGCGGTCTTCCCGCTGTCGTTCGGCATCATCCGCGACGAGTTCCCGGCCGCGCGGGTCTCCACCGCCGTGGCCGCCATCTCGGCGATCGTCGCCGTCGGCGGTGGCCTGGGCATCGTGCTGGCCGGCCCGATCGTCAGCACGCTCGACTACCGCTGGCTGTTCTGGATCCCGATGGTCGTGGTCGGGCTGACCGCTGTGGCCGCGCACCTGTTCGTGCCCGAGTCGCCGGTCCGTACCCCCGGTCGCATCGACTGGCGCGCCACCCTGCTGCTCTCCGGCTGGCTGGTCGCGCTGCTGCTGCCGATCAGCCAGGGCGCCACCTGGGGCTGGACCTCCACCCGGGTGCTCGGCCTGCTGGCGCTGGCCGTGGTGCTGCTGGCCGGCTGGCTGGTCACCGAGCTGCGGTCCAGCAACCCGCTTATCGACATGCGGATGATGCGCCTGCCCGGCGTCTGGACCACCAACCTGGTCGCCCTGCTCTACGGCGCGTCGATGTTCTCCGTGTACGCGTTCCTTCCCCAGTTCGTGCAGACCCCGACCATCGCCGGCTACGGCTTCGGCGCCAGCATCAGCCAGGCCGGTCTGCTCATGCTGCCGATGCTCGTCGCGATGTTCGTCGCCGGCCTCGTCGCCGGCCGACTCCAGGCCGTCTTCAGCGCCAAGGCGCAGCTCGCCACCGGTGCCGCGTTCAACGTGGCCGCGTCCGCGATGCTCGCGGCCGCGCACGACACCCGCTGGGAGGTCGCCCTCGCCGGTGGCCTGGTCGGCCTCGGCATCGGCCTGGCCTTCGCGTCGATGGCCAACCTGATCGTCGCCAGCGTGCCCGCCAGCCAGACCGGCGTGGCGACCGGCATGAACGCCAACATCCGCACCATCGGCGGCGCGATCGGCGCCGCCGTGGTCAGCGGCGTGATCACCGCGCACCCGCAGGCCAACGGCCTGCCCCGGGAGGCCGGCTTCACGATGGGGTTTCTCGTCCTCACGGCGATCGCCCTGGCCGCCGCGGTCGCGGCCTTCGCCGTCCCGTCCGCCCGGCGGGCGTCGGCCGGTCGCCGGCCGTCCGCCGCGACGATCGTCGAGTCGGAGCTAGCCGGCGAGTTCGCCACCATGCCGGCGACCCGCTGACGGTTCGTGTCGCAGCCCGGGCGGTTCGCCGCCCGGGCTGCTCCATATTCGGGAGTACGCTGGCCGCTCCCCCCAACCACCGTCCGTCGTCTTTCAGGATGCGCCCATGTCCGAGTTGCTGACCGCCGACCGCATCGAAGAGATCGGCGCCCTGGGCTCCGAGAGCCCGGACCCGGCCGCGCTCGTCGCGGAACTGGTGGGCGCCGTCGACGAGGGGCGCGTGGCCAACCCCGACGACACCGGGTACGCCCTGCTGGTCGCCGTGGACATCCTGGAGCAGGCCGGCGACCTGGCCGACGCGCTCGCCCTGGCCACCCGCGCCATCGCCGAGCAGCCGGACGACAACGCGTACGCCCGAGCGGTGCGCGGCGGTCTGCTGCTGCGCATCGGGCGTACCGACGAGGGCATGGCCGAACTGGCCGCCCTGCGTCCGCTGCTGGAGACCAACCCCAAGTCCATGTACCTGATCGACGAGCTGGCCGAGTCCGGCCACAGCGATACGGCTGTGGAATGGCTCACCGGGGCGCTGGACGCCATCCTGGAACGGACCCGCGACCAGCAGCACGCGTCCGAGGACGCCCAGGACGAGGCCGCCGCCATGATCTACGGCCTGGCCCAGCAGCGGCACGACCTGCGCGAAGAGCAGGGCCTACCCCACGACGAGTACGACAACCTCGCCGACCGGCTGCGCGCCGCGAGCACCCACGCGCTCGACGCCCTCGACGACGGCCCGGCGACGCTGCTCTTCTGGCCGCAGGCGGAATTCACCGCGCTGCTGCTGCGCTGGCCCACCCTCGTCGACAGCTACCCCACCACCTGGGACGAGCACCGCGCCCAGATCGAACGCGCCCTCGTCGACGCCTCCGGAATGGGCGGCGCCGACCTCGGCGTGGTCGTCGGCACGGTCACCGACCTGGCGGCCTTCGCCGAACGCACCGGCAGCGACCCCACCAGCGAGGAAACCCTCGACGAGTACGCCGACAGCCTCGACGAGACCGGCGTGACCGCCTGGCCGCCCGGCCGCAACGACACCTGCTGGTGCGGGTCCGGCGCCAAATACAAGAAGTGCTGCCTCCCGCGCTCGCGCTCCTGATTGTTTCGGGCGCTCCGACCCCGACGTATGGTCGATGCGTCCGCTCGACTCGACGATGAAGGCGATGGCGTGACCACACACGAGCAGCACGAGACGGTCGAGGACAGCCCGGTCGGCTGGGTAGCCAGCCACATCGAGCGCTACGTGCGCACCGACGGCGCGGACGGGGGCACCTTCCACGGCGTACCCTCGCTGCTGCTGACCACCCGCGGACGCCGAACGGGCACGCTGCGCCGCACGGCCCTGATGTACGGACGCGACGGCGACAACTACCTGCTGGTGGCCTCTAACGGCGGCGCGGCCAAGCACCCCGCCTGGTACCTGAACCTCAGCGCCGACCCGGCGGTGGAGATCCAGGTCGGCGCGGAGCGGATCGTCGGCCGGGCCCGGACCGCGACCGGCGAGGAGCGCGTCCGGCTGTGGCCGGTGATGACGAAGGTCTTCCCGACGTACGCCCGCTACGAGAAGGAGACCGACCGCGAAATCCCGGTCGTCGTCATCGAACGCGAACCCGCCGCCGATTGATATCCGCCAGTGCTGGAGAGGGCTAGGGTGACCGCAGGTAAGCACCCCACTCCGGCAAGGAGGACCGTCGTGCGCCGCATCATCACCACCATCGCACTGCTCGGGCTTGCGCTTTCCGTCATGCTGGCGCCGACGCCGGCAAGCGCGGCGAGCACCGTCGAAGTCACCTCCGCGACCCTGGTCGCACGAGGCGTCGCCGTGGACATCACCCTCACCGTGACCTGCCCAGCCGGCCTGTCCGGCGCGACCGAGCTGATCGTCCGGCAGCGGTCGGGCGACCGGGTCGCCTACGCGTCCGGCTGGGCGCCCCTCAACAGCTGCACCGGCGAGCCGCAAGCCGTGCCCGGGAGAGCCTGGGTCGAGGGTGGTGGGCTCGTCCTCCACAAGGGTGTCGCGCTGATCAGCGGAGGATTCGAACTGTGCAACCAGGACGTCTGCGACTACCCGAACTTCGAGCAGACGTTCCGCATCACCCGCTGAGAGCCGTCGTCGCACGCCACCAAGGGAGTGCCCGTTGATCAGGTGATGAGAAGTAGGTCAGAGCCGCTTCCGACACCTACTCTTCATCACCTGATCACTGGCGCCGTCCCGGTGACCGGATCAGGCGCGCCCGTCACCCGGCCGCCTCAATCGCGGCCTCCACCTTGTCCAGGTAGTTGAACCACCACTCCCCCTCGGGCATTGGCCGTGCCGCAAGCAGGCTGCCCGCAACGACGAAAGCCAGGACGACAACGTCGCCGGGCGTGAACCGCTCGGTCAATGGCCGACCCGTGACGACAGCGTTCATGAAGGAAGCGGCCTCATCGGCGCTGACGGAAGCCCACGTCTCCATCCGGCCGATCTCCTCGGCCAGCACATCGACCTGCTGGGGTGTGGGCCTCGCACCGTGCAGATCGATGAGAACGAAGCCTGAGACAGCAACCACCAGCGCAAGAGCTGCCTTCTGCGCCGCCTCGTCGGGGAACGACTTCAGCGCCGCATCAAACTTGTTCAGGTCCCGCTTCACCACCCAATGAAGGGTGTCTCGGACGCGTTGTTCAGTGCGGTCATCGATCTTCATCGGGACTCCCCTGTTGTCGATGCTTAGCCTGCCACGCCTTGTAGGCGCCCGCCGTCGCCGCACCTGCTATCAGAACGCCGCCAATGGCTTTGGGTGCGAGCGGCAGAAACTCGACGAACGTAGCCCAGGCGGTTGAAGCAAAAGAACCGCCAAGAGCGAAGGCCTCAGGGCTGACCCGCTCTCTGCGCGTTGGACTCGGCGCCTCGGCAGCACTCTGATCGCGGAACGCAGGAGACAGACCGCTGACGCTCGGCGTAGGGGCTGTCGCTTGGCTTGGTATTGCGGGTCGCAAGGTGAGGCCGGCTGCCGCGGGTGGCTGGTGGATTGCGCTGCCACCACCCGTGGTCAGTTTCCCAGCGCTCGGACCTTGGCGATCGTCTCCTGCACGTGCTGCTTGGCGGGGTCGCCACCCTGGGACGCCTGCGCGAGCGCCTGGCGGTATGAATCGATCATGCCGACCAGCGGGCCAGCGGCTACGCCTTCCAGCGCACCGGCGACGAGTGCTCGCGCCTCGGCCGCGTCCTGTGCTGCCGCTGCGGTCTTGGCCTTCGCCTCGTCCAGCTTCTGCGACGCCGCCGCCAACCTCGCGATGATCTGTGCTGCGCTCACGCGCACCTCCCCGTGATCGACCATCGCCTCCACCACCGCACCGGCAGAGACCACATGGGAGCGTACGAGATCCGCGCACCCAGCGCGACCGGCTGCTAGCTCCCGCGTCACCTCGTGGGTAGTGGATGCGGCAAGCGAGCCGGTCTGACGGATTTGCCGACGGGACCTCGACGGAGCCCGGACGGCGACCAGATCTTGGACAGTTTCCGTTACGAGCTAACGGAAACTGTCCAAGATTCAGAGCGATGCCACAAGATTGGGGCAGTTCAGCGCTCGGCGACGAACACTCCGACGCCACCGACGCCTTCCACCAAGCCCTCGATCTTGAGCGCGTTGATGGCCTGACGAACGACGATGGCCGAGACGTCGTGCTGACGGCACAGCTCGGAGGTCGAGGGCAGCTTGTCGCCCGGCGCAAGTTCGCCGGACTTGATCTGAGCGCGGATGCCGTCGGCGATCAGCGCCCACTTCGCTTTGGCGGGCATTGGTGTCTCCCAGGTCTGCCCTGCCATTCGATCACGAGGAACTTTGTATAGCAAGCAATGTGCAGTCGATGCTTGCGCTTGCATTACCTGTTATATACGCTCTCCCTTGGCTGGCTCCCAGGTCTGCAACCCGGAGCTGGTTCGTTCCCACCGCGCAGGAAGCGCCCGGTCGGTCGGTCCCCCCGTTCGGCCGGGCGTGCCGGGGCGTGCCCGCATGCCGCCCCGAACGCAAGAGCCGCGAGCAGCTAGGAGACGACCCGACGGGAGCCCCCGATGCCCGATCGACTCGACGAATCCCCCACCGACCCACCAGCACCAGCACCAGCACCAGCACCAGCACCAGCACCAGCACCAGCCGAGCAAGGCCATCGCCTCGTGTCCGATCAGGACGTCGAGGACGCCGATGATGTTCTCTTCGCCCATCCGCCCCGCGTGGTCCGTCGCTGGGTGTGCGAGTGCGGCATCGACTACCCCTGTACCGATGTGCGCTTCGCCCTGCTGGTCAAGTCCAGCGCCGAGGCGGGCGAATGAGCGCCGATGCCGTGGACGACCTGCGTGCTGCCTGGCTGGCCACGATCTCCGCTGCCGACCGGGCCGGTGCGCAGTTGCACGGGGCGGGGCCGCCCGGCCGGCCGCTGCCCTGGCAGGACGCGGTCACGGAGTGCTGGCGGGCGTTGAGCCTGGTCTACGCCGGCTTGGCCGCCGATCGGGAGTCACCGGGAGGCTCGGTCGGGGACCTGCTCGCCGGTCTGCACGCTGCTCGGTTCGACGCGGACCGCGCCGCCATTCTGGCCGCTCGGGTCCGCTGGCGGTTGAGCGCGACCGAGGACCGACTTCGGCGTACCCGGGAAGTGGCGGACGTGGTCGCGGCCCGGCACCTCGCGGCGGCGATCACCCGGTTGGACCTGGTCGTTGCCCGGCTCGCGATCGGCCGCTGCCGGATCGAGCATTCGGTGACGGCACTGACCGAAGAGCCGGCGGCACTGACCGACCGTTCGCTGACGGGACTGACCGGAGAGCCGGCAGCACCGCCCGCGCCGCCCCGGCCCACCAGTCAGGACAACCACGCCGAGCACGACAACCACGCCGAGCACGACAGCAATGCCGAGCACGACAGCAATGCCGAGCACGACAGCAATGCCGAGCACGACAGCAATGCCGAGCACGACAGCGAGGCCAAACACGACGGCGAGGCCGAACACGACGGCGAGGCCGAACACGACGGCGAGGCCAAGCACGAGAACGACAGGGCCGGCGACGCCGACAGCGCCGAAGTGATCGCACACGGATGCCAGGCGGCGAGCGCGCTGGTGACCAGGCGGCACCGACTGACCAGGCAAAACCCACACAGGAGAGCACTCACGATGATCAGGAGGCGACGATGGTGACCGACCCGCAGGCGGCGCTACGCGGCCTGCTGACCGGGCGGCTGCGCGGCCACGAACGCCGGCTGGGCCGGTTTGCCGAGTCGGACTGGCGGCGGTACGCGGACCTGCTCGCCGGTGCGCTGCTGGTGGCGGTACGGCGGCGGTTCGTCGCGGGGCAGGATCGCGCGCCGGTGATCCGGTTCGTGGCGTCCGCTCGGGAACGCTACGACGTGACCGGGCGCGACGTCGACCCGGTGCTGGCCGAGGCCTTGGTGTGGGCGGCGCTCGGTGAACGTCCACCCGTGCCTCACGGCGCGGCGGCGATCGTCGCGCGGACGGTGCTGCTGCTCGGCCTGCTCGAAGACGAGGGTCTCACCGACCGCGAACTCGACGAAGTCCTGGTGGCCGCCGCAGACGCCGCGGACGACTCGACGCACGGCGCGGATCCCCATCAGGCAGGTGCCACCGACCGGCAGTGAGCGCGACACGGCGAAAGATCGACACGAGATGGCTGAAGTCGGGGTGTCCCGCTGGCACGGACACCCCGACTTCAGTGAAACCGAGTGGATCATGCCCGGCGGCGGGCCGGGAAAGACCCGGCAGGCCGGGTAGGCGCGCCGGACGGCGGCGGAGGCCGCCGGACGGCCAGGCAGCGCGTTACGGCGACGGCGGGCCGTTCTGCGCGCGGGTGATCAGGTCGTGCAACGGCTTGGTGCCGCTGCCGACCATCACACCGGTCACGACGGCATCGACCCAGACCGCCACCCCGTTCCAGTCGCCACCGGCGACCGCGTGCAGAACGTAGAACCCGCCGGCGCTGGACGCCACGGTGGCCAACCCGCTGGCGAGACCCCACGCGACGATGGTGCGGTTCGCCTTCGCCCGCGCGACCTTGGCGGTGGCCGCGGTGACCGCCTCGCGGTCGGCCTCGGTGGGGCCGTTGACCCGACTGTTCACGTCGGTCACCGTCTGGGACAGCGCGGCCTCGGCGGCGCGTCCCGGCAACCATCGCGAGAACGGTTCCAGGATCCGCTCGACCGCCGCGGCGAAGACCAACAGGGTGAGGAAGACGCCCGTGGTGTCCTTGGGCTGGATCTTCGCCGCGGAGGCGCCACTGCGCCAGATCATCCAGCCGGCGAGAGCGCCGACGGCGATCAGCCCGAAACCCGCAACCACCGCGCCCGCGCCGGCCTGCTGCGACGCGGCGACGACCGACAACCCTGGCTCCTGCTCGGGGCGAGGCGTCGCCGTTCCTCCGACAGCATCGGCGGTGACCGGCGGAACGGCGATCCTGTCCCCTGCCGACATCGGCTCAACCTGGGTGGACGTGTGTCCCTGCAATTTCCTGACCAACCTTTCGACCTGCCGCTCACGAGACGTCGAGGCGTGATCATCCAGAGCCTCGGCAAGCGGATTGCGCACCGACTGCGCTCGGGGCGCGAGACTACGGCACCGAGGCGAACACAGTGGATGGCCGGGCTGGGCGCTCATCAGAGACGGCAGAACCGACCGGCCGCCGAAGATCGACACGGGTTTCAGGATGTCGCGGTATCCCACCGGCCCGGACACCCCGATTTCCGGAAAGCCGAGTGGATCACGCCGGAATGAAGCCTCCGGAGCCGAGCCAGTGTCAGCGCAAACCGCGCACCAGCAGCAGGTACGCGCAGTAGGCCATCGGCACCAGCAGGAAGCAGATCAGGAACCCGAGCGGTAGGTACCGCGGCGGGGTGCCGGCGACCATGGCGGGCCGCCCCCACCGACCCAGCACCAGGTATCCGCCGAAGAACGCCACGGCCGGCAGCCCCGCGCAGATCCACGCGCCGAGGGTGAACCCGTCGACGAGGCCGACCCCGGAGGCGAGCACCAGCATCAGCACGAGCACCCCGGCGGCGGCCCCGCAACCGGCGTAGACGGCGACCGCCCGGGCCAGCGGCGACCACGTCGGCAGCAGCGCCGGCCGCTGGGCCAGCAGCTCCGCCTGCTGCCCGTGCCGG
>NZ_JAKKFF010000399.1 GCF_022229015.1 Micromonospora foliorum | reverse complement strand
GCGCGGGGCGCGGGCGCGGGGCGGCGCGGGGCGCGGGCGGGCACCGAAGGTCGACCGGGTCGACCGGGTCAGCCAATCTGGCAGGTACGGCACCAGTAGAGGTTGCGGCCGGCCAATTCGCCGCGGCTGATCTCGGTGCCGCAGATGTGGCAGGGCGCGCCAGAGCGGCGGTAGACGTACACCTCGCCACCGTGCCGGTCCACCCGCGCCGGCCGGCCCATCGCCTCCGGCAGGTGAGCGTCGCGGACGGTGTCGATCCGCCCGTGCTCGGCCGCGAGCCGCATCAGTCCGACAAGGTCGGCCCAGAGCGAGTCCCAGCCGGTTCCGGTCAGTTGTCGGCCCGGCATCCTGGGCGGCAGCCCGGCCCGGAACAGCGCCTCGGTCACGAAGATCAAGCCGGTGCCGGCCACCACCGACTGGTCCAGCAGCAGCGCGGCGAGCGGTGTGGGGCTGCGGGCGATCCGGGCGTACGCCCGCTCCGGGTCGGCGTCGCCGCGCAACGGATCGGGCCCGAGGCGGTCCCGCAGCGCGGCCACCTCGGGTGGGGTGAGCAGCTCACAGGCCGTGGGCCCGCGCAGGTCGAGCCAGTGCCGGTCGCTGGCCAGCCGCAGCCGTACCTGACCGACCGGCTCCGGCGGCTCTCCCGGCCCGTCGGTGAACTTGCCATACAACCCGAGGTGTACGTGCAGCGTCAGCTCGCCGGCGTAGTGGTGCAGCAGGTGCTTGCCGTACGCCTCGGTGCCCTCCAGCACGGTCCCGGAGAGCCGGGCGGCACCCTCGGCGAAACGACCTTGCGGGCTCGCGGCGTGCAGCTTGTCCCCGGCGAACAGCTCGGCGTGCCGGGCCGCCAGGCGGTGGATCGTGTGTCCCTCTGGCACAGGTGCCAAGGATAGCCAGCCCCGCCCGACCGGGCCGCGCACTGATCGACTCGGGTTTCAGGAAACCGGGGTGTTGCGATGAGCGAAACACCCCGACTTCCAGGAAACCGAGTCGATCAAGGCCGGTCAGGGCCGGGACCGAGGCGGGTCGAGCCGGGACCACGGCCAGGCCGAGCCGGGACCAAGGCCGGTCAAGGCCGGTCAGGGCGAGTCTCGGCGGCCGTACCCAGGATTGGTGTCAGGAAACGCCCAGGTGGGTATTCGAAGGGCGACACCGCGTGGGTGCCACCCTTTCCGTCGGCCACCACGCCC
>NZ_JAKKFF010000398.1 GCF_022229015.1 Micromonospora foliorum | reverse complement strand
GGGCGGGCCGGGCCAGGGGCGGGAGGCGGCGGTGCAGGCGCGCTGCGCCGAGGCGCAGACCTCGTTGGATCTCGGCCTCGGCCCACTGACCCGGGTGGCGCACTTCCGGCTCGGCCCGGAGCTGCCCGACCGGCTGCTGATCGTCAATCACCACCTGGTGGTGGACGCCGTCTCCCGCGGCCTGCTCCTGGCCGACCTGGAAACCCTCTGCGGCCAGCTGGAACGCGCCGAGACGCCGGCCCTGCCGGCGAAGACCACGTCCTACCGCGCCTGGGCGCGGCGGCTGGCCGAGTACGCCGGTTCGACGCGGCTCGCCGAACAGCTGCCGTTCTGGCTCGCCCAGGCCGACGACGGTGTGCTGCGCCGACTCGCGGACGAGCCGGATTCCGGGCCGTTCCGCCTCGGCGACCTGGGGTTGGCCACCGTGACGCTGGACGAGGCGGCTACCAGCGGGGTGCACGCCGCCGCACGGCGGCTGCGGGCCAGCGTGCGGGACCTGCTGGTGTGGGCGGTGGTGACCACCATCGCCGAGCGCACCGACGGCGGCGCGGTGACCGTGGCCACCACCGGCCACGGCCGCGAGGCGCTCTTCGACGACCTGGACGTGAGCCGCACGACCGGCTGGTTCCAGGTGCTCTATCCGCTGCGGTTGCAGTTGCCCTCCACCGCCGACCCGACCCGCTCGGTGCGCTCGGTGATCCGGCAGCTCTCCCGGGTGCCGGACAACGGCATCGGCTACGGGCTGCTGCGCCACCTCTGCCCCGACGAGGAGGTTCGCACCAGGTTGGCCGCGACGGCACCGCCGATGGTCGCGGTGAACTACATGGGTGGCTTCGGCTTCGACGACGTCGCCCCGGCCAACCAGCTCCTCGACGTCTGCGCGGCGCCGTTCGGGCCGACCGAGGACAGCGACGGGCACTGGCCCTTCCCCTTCGACGTGACCGGGTCGCTCACCGGCCCCCGGCTCCGCGTCGACCTGAGTTACGCCACCCCGGCCTTCCGGTCGGGGTCCGCTGAACAACTGCTCGACGGCATCCGGACCAGCCTGCTGCGCCTGGCCGGAAACCACGGGCAACCGCCACGGCAGTAGGAGGAGACCCCAATGGCGTTCCGACGCCCGACCCGGTTCGCCGGGTTCACCACGATCTGGTTCGGCCAGCTGCTGTCGGCGCTCGGCACCCGGATGACGAACTTCGCCCTGAGCATCTGGGTGTGGGACGCCACCGGCCGGGCCTTCGACCTGACCATGCTGATGGCGTGCGCGTTCGGCGCGACGGTCATCTTCAGCCCGATCGCCGGCGCGCTGGTGGACCGGTGGGGGCGGCGACTGACCATCGTGCTCAGCGACATCGGGTCCGCCGTCACCACCGCCGTCGTGCTGCTGCTCTTCCTCACCGGCTCGGTCGAGGTGTGGCATCTCTACCTGGTCAACCTGGTCACCGGCGCGTTCCTCGCGTTCCAGCTGCCGGCGTACCAGGCGACCATCACGGTGATGATGGAGAAGGGCCAGTACCCACGGGCCAACGCCATGATGTTCGCGGTCCGGACCATCCCGGTGATCTTCGCCCCCGGCTTCGCCGCCGCGCTGCTCGGCCTGATGGACATCAAGGTCATTCTGTTCATCGACGCGCTGTCCTACGTGGTGGCGATCGGCGCGGTGCTGCTGGTGCAACTACCGCCGGTGCCCCGCTCGGCCCAGCCCGACGACGGCGGCTTCTGGTCCGACACCATCTACGGCTTCCGCTACATCCTGGCCAGCCGGGCCTTCACCGGGCTGGAGGCGATCATGTTCGCCATCAACGTGCTCGCGGCGGTCGGCTTCGCCCTGCTGGTGCCACAGATCCTCGCCCGTACCGACAGCAGCACCAACGCGGTCGGGTTGGTGCAGACCATCGGCGCGGTCGGCGGTGTGGCCGGCGCCCTGCTACTGGGGCTGCTACCGAACACCCGGCACAAGATCCGCCGGATGCTCGTCGCCATCCTGGTCTTCAGCGTCCTCGGCCGGATCGTCTACGGCGTCGGGGACAGCATCATCGTCTGGTCGGTCGCCCTGCTCTTCCTGCACCTGTCCATTCCCTTCATCGACGGGTACGCCCAGTCGGTCTGGCAGGAGAAGGTGGAACCGTCGCACCAGGGTCGGGTCTTCGCCGCGCGGCAGTTCATCGAGGACCTGGCGTACCCGGGTGGCACCGCGCTTGCCGGCATCGCCGCGGACCGCTGGTTCGAGCCGATGATGCGCGACGGCGGGCCCGGGGTGCCGTACTTCGGTTGGTTGGTGGGAAGCGGCCCGGGCGCCGGCATGGGCCTGATCTTCGTGATCGTCGGCCTGTTCGGCATCGGCGTCGCGGCGGCCGGCTTCGCCTCACCCAGCATCCGCCGCATGGAGGTCGACCTGCCCGACTACGACGAGACCCCCGCCGTGCCCGCGCCACTGCCGGCACCGACCGGCACCGACGAGCTGACCGACGACCGCGCGGTGGTGGCGAAGTGACGCTCACCGAGGTGGTCGCCGGGGTGCTGGAGGTCGACCCGGCCGAGGTGACCGACGACTCCGGACCGCAGACCATCGGCACCTGGACGAGCCTGCGGCACCTGCAGCTCGTCGTGACCCTGGAGGAGGTCTACGGGCTCTCCTTCGCCTTCGAGGACATCCGCGACGTCCGCAGCGTCGCCGACCTGCGCGCCGTGCTGCGGGCCAAGGGCACGGAGGCGACATGAGCGCCGACCTGCTCGCCCGGCGCACCCGCTGGCAGGCCGTCACCCGCCAGCGTCCGGAGCCGGTACTGCGGGTGGCGCTGCTGGCCAGCTACACGGTTGATCCGCTGGTGCCGTACCTGGGGTTGGGCCTGCACGACGCCGGGCTGCCCGCCGCCCTCAGCGTCGGCCCGTTCCAACAGGTCGTGCAGCAGTGCCTGGCCACCGACGGCTTCCTCGCCGAGACCCGGCCGGACGTGCTGGTGGTGGCGCAGCGGCTGGAGGAGGCCGGCGACCCCGGCCCGGCCGGCGCCGGCTGGGCCACGGAGCTGCTGGCCGGCGCGGAGGCGGCGGTCACCGCCGCCCGTCGCCACGGCGCACTGCTGGTGTACGT
>NZ_JAKKFF010000397.1 GCF_022229015.1 Micromonospora foliorum | reverse complement strand
CTGACGGCGAGCCTGCGGCCGGCAAGGCGGACCGTGTCGCCGGGGCGCAGCCCCAGCGCCGTCAGTGCCTCCGGGTGCAGGCGCACGATGCCCCGTCGGGCGTCCAGCGCCGCCGGCCGCAGGCTCGCCGTCAGGGTCAGGTCGGGTTGCGCCACTGCCCGACCGTAGCCGCCAGCAGCCAGCCCCGCCGGTCAGCGCCGCGGATCCAGCTCGTCCAACAACGTCGGGTCGCGCCGGATCAGCTCGGCCAACCGGGCCGCCGGGTCCGGCGTGAACCCGTCCGGGCCGGGCGCCCAGGCGGACACCGTCCGGCCGGAGAGCGGCCAGGCCGGCGGAGGTTCCACCGGGGTCGGCGGGGGCACCGGGCCGACCGTGACGGCAGGCCCGTCCCAGGAGACCCGCATCGGGTACGTCCGCCCGGCGTGCTCCACCCGCACCGTCACCGCCAGCCCCGGGTAGGCCCCGACGACCTGACGGACCGCCTCGGCCACCTCCTCGACCGGCCCCCATCCGGCCACCTCGCTCGGGGTTTCCACCCCCGCGTGCCGGCCCGACCGGGCGTTGCGGGTGTCGCCACCGGAGCCGGGCGGCCTCGACGGTGCGGTGGTGTCGTCACGGTCGGTGGCCCGACGGCGCGACGCCTCCTCACGTCGGGCCAGCCGGGCCAGCGTCTCGTCCAGGTCGCCCCTCACCAGATCACCTCTTCCCGCCACGGCCGGAGCTGGTCGGCTCAGGCCCTCCTGTCCCGGGTAGCGCGGTCCAGCGCGCGGTCCAGGACGACCAACAGGGCGTCCCGCACCGAGAGCCGGTCGCGGGCATCGAACTGCACCAGGGGTACATGATCGCCGATGGCCAGCGCCCAGCGGATCTCGCCGAGTTCCAGGGCCAGCCGCCCGTCGAAGGCGTTGACCCCGACGACGAACGGCAGCCCGGCCCGCTCGAAGAAGTCGACGGCCGGGAAGCAGTCGTCCAGCCGTGCGCTGTCCACCACCACCAACGCGCCGAGCGCTCCCCGGGCCAGGTCGTCCCACATGAAGCCGAACCGGGTCTGCCCCGGCGTGCCGAACAGGTAGAGCTTCAGGCTGCGGTCGATCGTCACGCAGCCGAAATCCATCGCCACCGTGGTGGTGGTCTTGGTGGACCGGGCACCCGGGTCGTCCACCCCGATCCCGGCGGTGGTCATCTCGGCCTCGGTGGTCAGCGGCGCGATCTCGGAGATCGCACCCACGGTGGTGGTCTTGCCCACCCCGAAGCCACCGGCCACCAGGATCTTGACCGGGATCGGCGGTGCGGCCCGCTTACCGGCCGGAGGCGGCACCGGCCCCGTCTCGGACGAGGGCCGGTACGGCGGCGGCGCGGACGCCGGTGGGCCGGCACGCCCGACTATCGGCCCGGTGCCCGGGGACATGCCGTAACGGGCGGCGGCGCTGTTCGCGGCGACCCCGCCGAGCGGGGCGACCGGCCATTCAGGAGATCGCACGGAGTCCATCAATCACTCGCAGGATGAGATCGGGGTCGACAGCGTCGTCGGTGTCGGTGACGTGCACGTCCAGGTGCCCGGCGGCGCGTAGGTCGCCGACCAGGACCCGGGTCACGCCGAAGTGCAGTCGGGCGCGGGCCGAGATCTCGGCCACCGAGATCGGCTCCGCGCAGAGCGCGATGATCGTCTGAAGTTCCGGTGCCAGCAGGGCACCGGGCGGGCCGGCCCACCAGCCGCTGTCCATCCGGGCGGTCACCTGGGTCTCCAGCCCGATCGCCGGGTCGGCGCCCGCCACCCGCCCGGAGGTGAGCACGAACGGACGGGGGCCGGGCGGCTGGCCCCCGTCCGGCTCCGGCTCGGGCAGGGCCGGTGTCGCCGCCGCGCCGTCCCCGGTCGGGGGTGACGTACGCAGGTACGGGCGGATCCGGACCCTCGGTTCCGGATCCGGATCCTCGCCGGCGACGTCGGGGGTCACTGCTGAACGGCGTTCTTCAACTCGACGATCAGTCGCGGGGTCAGGGCGCCACCGGCCCGCCCGGCGAAGAGCGTCATCTCGTACGCGACGGTGCCCAGGTTCGCCGAACGGTCGGCGACCACCCCGAGCACGGAACCACTGCTGATCGCGCTGATCAACAGGTAGCCGTCGGCCATGTCGACGATCACCCGGTTCAGGCCGCCGAGCGCGTACCAACTGGCGGCCCCACCGGCGAGGCTGGTCATCCCGGACACGACGGCGGCCAACCGCTCCGCGTTGGACCGATCCTTGATCGCCGACATGGCCATCAGCAGACCGTCCGAGGAGACCGCGATCGCCTCCAGGACCCCGGCGGTGCTGGAGGTGAAGGAGTCCAGCAGCCAGTTGAACGTACGG
This sequence comes from Micromonospora foliorum, assembly GCF_022229015.1. Classification (GTDB taxonomy): domain Bacteria; phylum Actinomycetota; class Actinomycetes; order Mycobacteriales; family Micromonosporaceae; genus Micromonospora; species Micromonospora foliorum. The sequence goes on along the minus strand of NZ_JAKKFF010000397.1, from coordinate 365 downwards.
GCCTCCGGGCTGAGGTCCCCATTGGCGCTGGGCTGGCTCTGGTCGACATTGTCGTGCAGGAAGGGGCTGGTCACCGTGATGATCCTTCTTCGTTCCGGTGGGCGGGGCTGATTTCGCGGAGAGCGCGGGCGACGCCCTCCTCGAACTCGTTGATGAGGTCGCGGACCTCGGCCGGGTCACCGAGGTGCGTGCTGGGCGGTTGGCAGGCCGGGATGGCGGTGAGGTTCGCTCCCGGCACCCGTCGGCTCAACCGGGGCCGCTCCGGTGCGGCATCGGCCGAGTCGCCGCCACGCGGCACCGTGGGGCCAGCGCCGCCCGGGGTGCTGGGCAGGTCGACGGTCGCGTCCCGGTCCACCACGGCCGCC
>NZ_JAKKFF010000396.1 GCF_022229015.1 Micromonospora foliorum | reverse complement strand
GGGGTGGGCGGCCCCGCGTCGGCAGCGCGCCGTCGCCGCTCGGGTGGGTCAGGTCGGCGCCGGCCGGTGGGTACGGGGTGTCGGGTGGTGCGCGGGCCGGTGTACGGCCGCTGTCGGTGACCGTGACCAGTTGGGCGGACAGGAGCACGATCGCGGCCGCCCCACCGCGCCGGCTGGGGCGCAGCGAGACGTGGGCGCCGCAACGGCCGGCCAGTACGGCCGCCGCGTACCAGCCTGCGAGGCCCGCCGGCGGGCCGTCCGCGGGCGGGCTGCCGAGCAGGTGGTTCGCCTCGGCCAGCGCGGCGGCGTCCAGGCCGGGCCCGTCGTCGACGACGAGGACGGCGCACCCCTGCGGTCGTTGTTCGCCGCTGACCCGGACGGTGGTGTCCGCCCCGGAGAAGGCCAGGGCGTTCTCGATCAGCTCCGCCAGCAGGTGGATGACGTCCGTGACGGCCGGCCCCGCGAGCGACCACGGCCAGTGCGGCGCGATCAGGACCCGGTGGTAGTCCGGCACCTCGGCGACCGCGCCGCGTGCCACGTCGAGCAGCGGCACCGGGCGTCGCCAGCGGCGGGCGGGTCTCGCGCCGGCCAGGGTGATCAGTTTCTCCACGTTGCGTCGGATCCGCGTGGTGAGGTGGTCGAGCTGGAACAGCTCGCCGGTCTCCTCGGTGGACCGCTCCCGACGTTGCATCCCGTCCAGCAGGCTGAGTTGTTCGCGCAGCAGGACCTGATTGCGTCGGGTCAGCCCCAGGAACAGCTCCCGCTCGGCGTCACCCCCCGGCGTCGCCGGTTCCCGCGCCGGGGCCGGAGCGTCCTGCGCCGGAGCCGGAGGGCCGGCGTCCGGCCGGGTCAGCTCGTTGGTCAGACGTCGGACGGTGCCCGCCCAGCTCAGCAGGAGCACGAGGACGACGATGAGGCCGAGCCCCACCACGGCCCCGGTACGCGCGATGAGAACGGCGGCACCCGGTGTGGCCCGCTCGACGCTGCTGCGGGCGGTGCTCGTCACCAGTGTCTGCAGCGCGCCGAGGGCGGCGTCCGCCGCTGCCCGCCAGCCCTGGACGGTGAAACCGGCCAGGGCGTTGGCGGTGCCGGCCTGGAGCAGCAGCCGGTCCTCCAGGGCGAGCAGAGCCGCGAACTCGGGGCCGGTCGCAAGGCGCTGGTGCTCGTCCTGACCGTCGGGCGGAAGCCCGGTCGCGGCCTCCGTGCGCGCGTACCGCTGGATGCTGACCAGTGCGCTCAGCCGGCGCCGCTCGTCGACGCCGAGCCGTGCCCCGGTCAGGGCCGCGCTGACCAGGGTGTCCTCCCGGGCGAGCAGCTCCCGGGCGCGGGCCAGCGCGATCACCGCCCGGGTGTCGGCGGCCAACCCGCTCTCGTACGCGCCCCACTCCGGGCCGTACACCCGGAAGGCGACGGCGATGACCTCGTCGTACCCGCCGGTGGCCGTGGCCTGGTCGAGCCGCCCGGTGTCCACCTGGGATCGGGTCGTGCCGAGGCCGTCGAGCCGTCGGACCAGCTCGCCGGCCCGGTCGCGGACCGTGCCGGCGCTGAGCAGCCGAAGGTCGCGCCCCTTCGTGAACTCGCGGATCTCGGCGGCGGCCCGGTCGGTGCCGTGGCGGGCCCCGACCAGCTCCGGCGTCGTCTGCCCCGCCCCGGCGAGCGTCTCGGCGGTGATCCGGCGTTCCGTCTGCAGGTTCAGGATCAGCCGGTCGATGGGCTGGCCCAGCGTGTCCGCCAGCGCCCGGACGCGCAGCAGGTCGACGGCATCCTGACTGGACACGTAGGCCGCGTGCGACCAGAGCGTGACCAGCACGGCGGCCAGCACGGCCAGCCTGGTCCGGATCAGCCGGACATCGTCACGGGTCATCGGCTCGTCCGCTGCGGCCACGGCTGCCCGGCGCTGTCGCTGGCCCGGTCGGCGACGAGGGTGCGCAGCAACGCCAGCAGCTCCGTGCGGTTGGCGCAGTTCAGCCGGTTACGCATCCGCGCCACGTGGTGTTCGACGGTCTTGGCCGAGATGAAGAGCCGGTCGCCGATCTCCCGGTAGGTCAACCCGGCCAGCACCAGCTCGGCGACCTCGTACTCGCGGTCGCTGAGCCCGTGCTGGGTGGGACCGGTGACCCGCGCGGTGCTCGCACCGGTCGTCGGTGTCTGCCCGGCGTGCCCGCCGGAGGGCCGTCCCTGCAACGCTCGGGCGCACTCCAGCAGGGTGGTCATCGCCCGCCGGTCCGCGGTGCGGATGGCGGCCTGCCCGGCGAGGCGGGCGCCGTCCCAGCACAACCCGGTGTCGTGCAGTCCACGGGCGGCGGCCTCCACCCGGGTCGGGTCGACATCCCCGCGGAGCACCTCCACCCAGCTCTCCGCGGCGGCGGCGACCACGGCCGCGTACCGGCTGTGGCCAGCGGCGGCGAGCAACGCCGCGACGTGTTCGTCGGCGACCGCCGGCTCGCCGGTCAGGATGGCGGCGTGCAGCCCGCTCCAGTGCAACGGCACGCTCCACAGTGGCGGGTTGCCGAGGCGGTCGAGCAGCGAACGCCCCTGGTGCAAGTAGGGCTCCAGCCGGGCCAGGTCACCCAGCCGCGCGCCCGCGATGGCCAGTTCACCCAGCGGCAGCAGGGTGAACAGGTCGATCGGGTGCCGCACCACGGCCTCCAGCGCCTGCCCCCAACCCCGCTTGAGCGCCCCGAGGTCACTGTTGCGCCGGCCGATGCCCATCCGGATCGCGGCGGCGAAGAGCTGGTCGCGTGACTCCAGTTGCCGCCCGTCGAGCGTCACCGTGGCGAGGCGCTCGCCGGCGGCGTGGATCTCGCCACGGACCATCAGGATCCAGGCCTGCAACAGCCGGTGGCGGCGGGCCATCAGCGGGCCGCCGACACCGGCGCCCAGGGCGCGGTGCAGCACCCGCTCGGCGATCTCCAGCTCACCGCAGTGCACCGCCGTCAACGCGGCGAGGGCCGCCGGGCTGTCCGGCAGCAGCGCCGCTCGTCCGTCCGGCTCCAGCAGCGCGGCGGCCTGCACGAGCGCGGAGAGCGCGGCGGTCGGCGGGCCGGTCACGCTCTCCCGTACGCCGTTGGCCATCAGTCGGGCGGCGCTGGCGTGCAGGGTGGGCGGTTCGCCCGCCGGGTCACCCGCCGGTGACTCGGTGGTGGCGGCCAGGTCGCCGGCGGCGAGGCCGCCGACGATGGCGAACGCCGCCGCTGAGGCGGTGCCCGACCACCGGAACAGTTCGACGCTGCGACCGACGTGACCACGGTGGGCCAGGGCGGTAGCCGCGACCACGGCCGCCTCGGAGCGTTCCGGGGGAGCGGCCGTGGCCAGCAGCCGGTCCGCCAGCCGAAGCGCGTCGTCGAGGTCACCGGCGAAGAGCGGAAGAGCGTGGGGGTGGGAAAGAGGGTAGA
>NZ_JAKKFF010000395.1 GCF_022229015.1 Micromonospora foliorum | reverse complement strand
CGCCGCCGCGCCGGCGGCCGCGCCCGCGGCGAGCATGCGGTTGACGTACCGCTCGACCGGGCCGTCCGGCTTCGGCCGGGGGCGGTCGATCACCGGCCAGCGGGCGATGGCCCGTTCGGCGTCGCCGGTGAGTCGCGGCTCGGCCCGCTCCCAGGCGGAGAGTTGGGCCCGTGCCTCGCCCCACTGCACCACCCGCTGCGCACCGTCCAGGACGATTCCCGTCCAGCGACCGGTCAGGCCCTGCACCACGGCCTCGGCCAGCGGAAAGAGGACGTCCGCGCGCGGGTCGGAGCCCAGCCGTCTGCCGATGAACTCGTGCAGCTTCGGCTGAAGATCCACTGCGGAGAGCAGGCCGGCCACCTCGCCGGGCAGCGGCGCGAACGGGAGGATCCGGGTGGCCGCCGAGATGGTCAGGCCCAGCGCGTCCGAGGCGAGCGCGCCGAGGGTGCGCGGGGTTCGGGGACCTTCCTCCGGTGGGTGCGGCGGTGGGATCTCCGGGTCGGGTTCGTGGTCACAGGTCCGCTCGACCCGGTCGATCGTGGCGATTAGGTCGCGCAACGTCGGTTCGGGGGTCTGGACGGCGACCACCACCCGCCCGGAGGGTGCGTTGACCCGGGCCCAGGCAACCCCGGGCATCCGCTCCAGCGCGCCCTCCACCTGACGGGCCAGCCGGTTTCCGCCGTCCTGGCAGACACCGTGCACCTCGATGTGGTGCCGGCCCGGCCGGGACCAGACCCGACGCCGCGTCAGCCCGGCCGTCCGGGCCAGCCGGGTCGCGGCCGAGCTGACCGTCCGGGACGCCTCGCCGACCAGGTGCGGTACGCCGAAGGACGGCAGGATGCGGCCGGCAGCGCGACCCGCCGCCGTCATCGAGGCGTACGGCTGGACGGGCGCCGGCCCGGCTCCCTGTTGCCGCTGGTCCTGACCTTGGCCATGTCGTCCTCCCACCGCGCTCACGTCCGGCGGCCTGGCTTCCCGACCTGTCATCCGTTATGCCCCCTGAGCGGCGGAATTTTCCGCCGTCGCTGGCGCATGGACGGGGTGGGCCGTGGAAACCGACGACCATCACCGGACATGGGGAGGCCGGCATGAGCACGCTGACGCGACATCTCAACGGTTCACGGGAGAACGTCAAGATGTACAGCCGGCGGGTTCAACTGCCGATGCTGGGTGAGGTGGCGGTGCCGCCCCCGGACAAGGTCGCCTACTACGCCGGGCTCGGGGTGCTCGCCGCGCTACAGGTCATCGAGTGGCCGATCGCTGTGGTGATCACCGCTGGCCACCTGCTGGCAGACCAGCATTTTTCCGGACTGGTGCGCGGTGTCGGGGAGGCGTTGCAGGACGCCTGACGAGAGCCAGCTCACCGGATGGTTGACATGAATCAGGGTTGAGGTCGCATGCTCGGTCGATGCCGAGCACAGCCGTCACCGCCGCACCCGCCGCACCTGGACTCTTCGCACCCCGGCTGCGCGCGATGACGGTGGGCAGCGTCGCGTTGATCTCACTCCTCGCGTTCGAGGCGTTGGCGGTCGGCACGGCGATGCCGACCGTCGCGCGCAGCCTGGACGGGTTGGCGCTGTACGGGATCGCGTTCGGTGGCCCGTTCGCCACCGGTGTGCTGGCCATGGTGGTCTCCGGCATCTGGTGCGACGCCCGGGGTCCGCGGGGGCCGATGTGGCACGGCGTCGGGTGGTTCGTGGTCGGGTTGCTGATCGCCGGGACCGCCCCCGTGATGAGCGCCCTGGTCGTCGGGCGGGTCGTGCAGGGTTTCGGTTCCGGGCTGCTCTCGGTGGCGCTCTACGTGATCGTCGGGCACGCGTACCCGCAGGAACTGCACCGGCGGATCTTCGCGGCGTTCGCGGCGGCGTGGGTCGTACCGTCGCTGGTCGGGCCGGCGGTTGCCGGCCTGATCGTGCAGCACCTGCACTGGCGGTGGGTGTTCCTGGCGGTGCCGGCGGTGGCCGTGCCGGCGGTGCTGCTGATCCATCCCGGCCTGCGGTCGCTGGCCCGGAGCGCGACAACGAGCCCGCCGGCGGGTGCGGCCGCGCGGATCGGTTGGGCGTGCGGGGCCGCGGTGAGTGCCGCACTGCTGCACATCGGGGGACAGCAGCGCGGCGCCACCGCCCTGGTGCTGGTCGCGCTCGCCGTGGTCGGCCTGTTGGTCTGTGCTCCGCGCCTGCTGCCCGCCGGGTTTCTCCGGGCCGCGCGAGGGTTGCCCACCGTCGTGGGGCTGCGTGGCCTGGCGTCGGCGGCGTTCGTCGGTGCCGAGGTGGTCATCCCGTTGATGCTCTCCCGGGAACGGGGCCTCTCGCCGACCGCGGCCGGGCTGGTCCTCACCGTCGGCGCGCTGGCGTGGTCGGCGGGCTCCTGGTTGCAGGGCCGGATCCCGGTGCCGGTGTCGCGGGCCAGCCTGCCGCGCGCCGGGCTGATCTGCATCACCGTCGGCACCGCCACGGTCGCGCTGGCCGTCCGGCCCGAGCTGCCGGTGGCCGTCGCCGTGTTCGGCTGGGCGGTCGCGGGTCTGGGCATGGGGCTGCTCTATCCGTCGTTGTCGGTGCTCACCCTGGAGTTGTCCGCACCGGGTGAGCAGGGCCGCAACAGCTCGTCACTGCAACTGAGCGACTCTCTCTTCGCGGCGACCGTGCTCGCGCTGACCGGGGCCGTGTTGGCGGCGGGAAGTGCGCCGGGCCCGGCCAGCTATACGACGACGCTGGTGGTTACCGCGGGGTTGGCGCTGCTCGGGGCGCTGCTGGCCGGCCGGGTCGTGGTGGGCGGGGGCGTGCGCCCGGCCGGGTGATCGGTGGATTCGGCCGCGTCTCACCTGCCCGTGCCGGAAGGATGGCGGGCGATGAACCTGCTGACCATTCTGCCGCTCGCCGTGGTCATGGTCGCCGGGACGCAGTTGGTGGTGGCGGTCTTCCTGGCCTCGTCGGATCGGCCCCGGGCGGCGTCGCTGGGCTTCCTCGCCGGGGCGGGGCTGGTGGTGGCCGCCGGGGTGACGGTGGCCTGGTTGTTGACCCGGCTGGTGGGTGGGGTGGCCGCCGACGCCAGCGCCGTCGCCGGGAAGGTCGATCGCGGCCCCGCCATCGACCTGGTGGTGCTGGCCCTGCTGGTGTGCCTGGCCGTGCTGATCCGGGTACGCCGGAACCGCTCCGGACCGCCGCGCTGGCTGGGGAGCATCGAGCACGCCGGCCCGCCTCAGGCGCTGCGGCTGGGTGCGCTGCTCTTCGTGGCGACGCCCACCGACGACCTGACCATGGCCACCGTCGGGGCGAGTGTGGCCCGACACGAGCTGCCGTGGTGGCATCTGGTGCCGTTCGTGCTACTCACCGTGCTTCTGCTGGCGCTGCCCCTGCTGGCGTTGCTGCTGCTCGGGAGCAGGGCGGCGCGGGTGCTGACCCGGATGCGGGAGTGGGCCGAGGGGCACGCCTGGATCGTCAACGAGATCGTGATCGCGTTCTTCGCGCTGCTCACCGTGTTGGACCTGATCCGTTCGGGGTGAGCCGCCGCACCCGGGCCGACCACCTGACCGACACGTACGGGGGAACCGGGCGGAAATGAGAGCAACAACGGTTCACGTTCGTCTTACCGTGACGCCATGTTCGCTGTCGTCACCACGGTGATCCTCTACGTCTTCGGCTTCGTCTTCCTCTACGGCGTGATCCGGCTGGGTGTCCGGCACGCGTTCGAGGATCTGGAGCTGCAACGGGCCAAGGCCCAGCGCGAGGAGGAGTTGGCGGCTGCCCGCGACCGCTCCTTCATGCGCGACAACGCTTTCCTCGCCGGCAGTTGAGCGCCGGATCGATCCGGCCCGGGCCGGTGGCGTCGCCGGGCGGCCGGGGAGCCACCGGGCGGTTCAGCGTCGCGGATGCGAGGATCGCACCCGTGATGGGAACGCTGAAGACGGAACCGGCCCGCGCCCGCCTGGATCTGCTCGCCCCGCCGGTCGCGGAGGCCATCGCGCAGTGGCCGGCCGAGGCGCCGGTGGACGTCAACGACGTGCTGGTCGCGCCGATCGACGCCGACCTCGCCGACACCGCCGCGTTCTGCGCGGCGTACGAGGTGGGGCTTGACGTGTCGGCCAACTGTGTCGTGGTGGCGGGCAAGCGCGAGGGCGTGGTCCGCTACGCGGCCTGCATCGTCCTGGCCACCACCCGGGCCGACGTGAACGGGGTGGCCCGCCGGGCACTGGACGTCCGCAAGGCGAGCTTCGCTCCGATGGCCGACGCGGTCGAGTTGACCGGCATGGAGTACGGCGGCATCACCCCGATCGGCCTGCCGGCCCAGTGGCCGATCCTGGTCGACGCGCGGGTCATCGCCACACCACACGTGATCGTCGGGTCCGGCGTACGACACAGCAAGATCGCGCTGCCGGGGCCGGCGTTGGGCGCGCTGCCGGGAGCGCAGGTGGTGGAAGGGCTGGCCAGGCCGGCCTGACCAGCCATCGGCATCGATGTTGTTGCACGTGAAACATCGTGATCATCGATGCCGGACGTCCGGCTGTTGGTGACTCAGTGTGAGTGGGCGGCGGCCTCGCGCTGCTCGACCTCGGCCAGCGCGGCGAGCAACGTCTGCACCTCCTGCGCGCCGGAGACCGCGTACTTCCCGGCCAGCACGAAGGTCGGCACGCTGGTGATGCCCAGATCCCGGGCGGCGGCCAGATCGGCGGCGACGTCGGCGACGCGCTCGTCGGAGTCGAGGAACCGGCGTGCGTCGGCCGCGTCCAGCCCGATCTCGCCGGCCAGGGTGGCCAGCGCCTCCCGCGACCCGACGTAGACCCCGTGGTTGAAGTGCGCCTGGTACAGCGCCTCCACCATGTCGGCCGCCCTGCCCTGGTCGGTCGCCCAGGAGACCAGCCGGTGCGCGTCGAAGGTGTTGGCGATCACCGCGCGGTCGTAGTCGAGCCGCAGCCCGTCGGCCGCCGCGACCTGGGTCACCCGGTCGACCATCTGCCGGGCGCGCTCCGGGCCGCCGAACTTGCCGGCCAGCGCCTGCACCAGTGGGAGGGGCTGCGGCACCGGCGACGGGTCGAGCTGGAACGGTCGGTAGCGGACCGTCACCTCGCCCTCGTAGCTGGCCAGGGCCTCATCCAGGCGGCGCTTGCCGATGTAGCACCACGGGCAGATGACGTCCGCGTAGATCTCGATCTCCATGATCGGTGGCAACCCCACGGTCAGGCGAGTTGTTCCCGGATCTGCCGCTTGAGCCGGCCCAGGATCGCCGTGCCCCCGCGGATCCGCAGTGGGCTGATCGCCTGCGCCAGCCCCATCCTTTGGTAGAGGTCGTCCGGCACGGCCAGCACCTGCTCGGCGCTCGCCCCCGCCAGCCCCTCGGCGAGGATCCCGGCGAACGCCCGGGTGGTGGGCGCCTCCGGTGGGCAGTCGAAGAGCGTCTCCACGGTGCCCTCCGGGGTCACCCGGGCGCGCAGGAAGAACGCCGTCTGACACTCGGGCACCTGCTCCATGCCCTCGCGCTCCGCGGCGCCCTCCGGCAGCGCCGGAATGACGTCCGCGTACTCCAGCAGCATCTCCAACACCAGGTCGCGCGGCGCGGCAGCGAACTCGTCGACGATCTCGGCCAGTCGGGCCGGCATGTCAGCCATGCGTCGAGGCTACCGCCGTCGTGGGAGGGGCCCGGTCACACCGTGGGCGACTGCTCGCTGATCTCGCTGAGCGCGCTGGTCGGATCGAGCTGCATGGCCAGGTCGCCGAGCGAGACGATCCCCACCAGCTTGCGGTCACTGTCACAGACCAGCACCCGTCGGATGCCCCGATCCCGCATGAGCGCCGCCGCCTCACCCGCCGTGCAGTGCTGTTCGATCATGACGACCTCGCGGGTCACGATCGAGCCGATGGTGGTGGCCGCAGGGGAGCTGTTCTCCGCCACGGCCCGCACCACGATGTCCCGGTCGGTGAGCATGCCGGCCAGGCTGGCGCCGTCGGTGACCACCACATCACCGATGTCGGCCTCCTTCATCACCCTGGCCGCCTCGTCCAGGGTGGTCTCGGCCGGCAGGTACACGACCTGCTTGGTCATCACGTCACTGACCCGGTAACCGGTCATGAGAGCCTCCGAAGACGTATCCACCCGATCCGACTGCACTACCCCGAGACACCGCAGCTACACCAGGCTCGCACGTTCCTGGGTCACCTCGTGGACGAGTCGATCCACCAGACCGTCCAACGGCAGCTCGGTGCGCCCGTCACCGGCCCGCTCGCGCAGCTCGACGTACCCGTCGGCGAGTCGGCGGCCGACCACGACGGCCCGGGGGATGCCGATCAGCTCGGCGTCGGTGAACTTGACCCCGGCCGAGACGTGCGTGCGGTCGTCGACAAGCACCCGCAGGCCGGCGGCGGCGAGGCGCCCGCCGAGCTCCAGCGCCGCGTCGAGCTGCGGGCCCTTGCCCGCGACCACCAGGTGTACGTCACACGGCGCGACCGCCGCCGGCCAGACCAGCCCCCGGTCGTCGTGGTGCTGCTCGGCGACAGCGGCCACCGCCCGGGAAACCCCGATGCCGTAGCAGCCCATGGTCGGCCGGACCGGCTTGCCGGCCGGCCCGAGCACGTCGACCGCGAAGGCGTCGGTGAAGCGCCGGCCGAGCTGGAAGATGTGCCCGATCTCGATGCCCCGCCGGATGGTCAGCTCGCCCGCCTCGCAGTCCGGACACGGGTCGCCAGCGCGCACGTCGGCCGCCTCGATGGTGCCGTCGGGGGTGAAGTCCCGGCCGCACACCACGTCGGTCGCATGGCGGCCCGGCTCGTTCGCCCCGGTCAGCCAGGCCGACCCGGCCACCACCCGAGGATCGACCAGATAACGGATGCCCAGCTTGTCGAGCAGTTGCGGCCCGATGTAACCGCGAACCAACTCCGGATGCTCGGCCCACTCCTCGAAGACGGTCACCTGCGCGGGGTGCAGTGCGGCACTGACCCGCTTCAGGTCGACCTCCCGGTCACCGGGCAGCCCGATCACCAGGGGCTCGGCCCGCTCGGCGCCCGGCTGACGAACGGACAAGACGACGTTCTTCAGGGTGTCGGCGGCGGTCCAGCCGTCCCGACCGCCCAACCGGCGAGCGTTGGCCAACTCCACCAGGCTCGCAATCGTCGGGGTCTCCGGAGTGTCGTGCACCTCGACGACCGGCTGCCTGCTTGGGTCACCCGCGCTGGGCGCACGGGTGGCCACCGCCTCGGTGTTGGCCGCGTAGTCGCAGGAGGTGCAGGCCACGAAGGCGTCCTCGCCGACCGGCGTCGCAGCCAGGAACTCCTCCGACGCCGAGCCGCCCATCGCGCCGGACATTGCCCGCACCACCGCGTAGTCCAGGCCCAGCCGGTCGAAGATCCGCCGGTACGCGGCGCGGTGCCGTCCGTACGCGTCCCGCAGCCCCGCTTCGTCCAGGTCGAAGGAGTACGCGTCCTTCATCAGGAACTCCCGACCGCGCAACAGCCCGGCACGCGGCCGCGCCTCGTCGCGGAACTTCGTCTGCACCTGGAACAGCGTCACCGGGAAATCCCGGTACGAGGTGAACAGGTCCTTGACCAGCAGCGCCGCCATCTCCTCGTGGGTGGGCGCCAACAGGTGCTCGGCGCCGCGCCGGTCGGCGAGGGTGAAGATGTCGTCGCCGTACTCCGTCCACCGGCCGCTGGTCCGGTAGGGCTCGGCGGGCAGCAGCGCCGGGAAGTGCACCTCCTGGTCACCGATCGCGAGCAGCTCGCTCCGGACCACCTCGGTGATCCGATCCAGCACCAGCTTGCCCAGCGGCAGCCAGGTGTAGCCGCCCGGTGCGGCACGACGGATGTAGCCGGCGCGCAGCAGCAGCCGGTGGCTCGGCACCTCCGCGTCGGCCGGATCCTCGCGCAGGGTCCGCAGCAACAGGGTCGACATGCGTAGCAGCATCCGAGCAGCCTACGACCGGTGCGACAGGATGAGCGATCCATTTCGATCCGCGCGGCACCCGCTGCCGGCAACCATCGGCACCGTTGCCGACGTCTGCAATGACACCAAGCCCGCTGCACCCTGACCCCAAGGATCGGCCCGTGTGGACCCTCTGCTGAGTGAGTTCGACTCGTTCGTCCGTACCCGCACGCCGGCGTTGCTGCGCTCGGCCTACCTGCTCACCGGCGACCAGCACCTGGCCGAGGACCTCGTCCAGTCGGCCCTGGCCCGGACCCACCGTTCCTGGAACCGCCTGCACCACAGCGGCAACGCCGAGGCGTACACCCGCAAGATCATGTACCACCTACAGGTGTCCTGGTGGCGACGGCGCCGGGTCCCCGAGTCGATGCCGGGCGACCTGCCCGAGCCACGCGGAGGCGACTCGGCCCCGGACCACGCCCACCAGACCAGCCTGCGGCTCACCCTGCGGGCGGCGCTGGCGAAGCTCTCCCCGAAGCAACGTGCCGTGCTGGTGCTGCGGTTCTTCGAGGACCGCACCGAGGCGGAGGCGGCGGACCTGCTCGGCGTCACGGTCGGCACCGTGAAGAGCCAGACGGCCAAGTCCCTGGCCAGGCTGCGCGCCGTCGCACCCGAACTCGCCGAGCTGTACGTCCTGGAAGGGAGCACCCGATGAACGACCAGCGCCTCCGGCTCGACCTGACCGCCCTGGCCGACGAGGTCACCTCGGTCGACCTGCGGGACCGTACGCTGCGCACGTCCCGCCGGCTCGGTATCCAACGGGCGGTGGCCACGTCGGCCGCCGCGCTGGTGCTGATCGCCGCGGCGACGGGCACCGCCTTCGCCATCCGACCGGACCGGTCCCCGAACCCGCTGCCGGCCGACACCCCGTCGGTCACCGCGACGCCGACGCCAACTCAGTCGCCCACCCCGACGCCCTCCACCAGCGCCGGCGACACGCCCGGTGCCCCGCCCAGCGGCGGGTCGGGCACGAACACCCCGTCCGTGCAGTTCGGCAAGCTCTTCTACGGCCCCGCCACGGTTGTCGAGGCGGCGACGGCGAACCTGCGGTCCTGGCGTCCTGGCGACAGTCCGGTGCGACTGCTGGCACTGCCCGCAGGCCCGGCAGCGAGCAACGCGAGCATCTCGCCGGACGGGCGCCGAGTGGCCTGGGTGGAGAGTGACGACAGCGGCGAACGCACCCTCGTCGTCGCCGACGCCGACGGCTCCAACAGGCAGGAGATGCGCTCGGACGTGGAAGGCAGCTGTTCCCCGGTCTGGTCACCGGATGGGCGGCACCTGCTGTTCGTGGAGGCCGCCACGGCGACAGGTGAGCCCGTTCGGCGCGGGGTGCTGGACACCCGCAGCGACAAGCGGACCGTCACCTGGTGGCCCGGTCAAGTCCGCGGCTGCCACGCCCTCTGGTCGGCGGATGGTCGGACCATCGCCGTGGCCTTCGAGATCGGGGTCACCCTCTACGCCCCTGACGGCACGAAGAAGCGGGTTGTTCCCGGCTTCTCCACGAACAGTTGGCTCACCCACGACATCGCCAGCCTGTCCTCGGACGGCTCTCGGATCGCTCTGCTGCGGAGGAAGCCCGGCGAGCAGTCCGGCGACATTGCTCGTGAGCTGCGGGTCAACGCGGTACTGGACACCCGCAGTGGCAAGCAGGTCACCTTGCCACTGGGCGGGCGCGCCCTGCAACAGGTCTACTTCCAGACCGACGGTTCGATGGTCGTGCGGGTCCAGGCCGGCAGCGGGTACGCGGTGCTGCTGGTCGACGAGGACGGCAAGAAGATCTCCGAGACCGCCGAGCCGGCGAGTTTGAAGGACATGGAGATCCTGGGCGTCGTCGACTGACAATCAGCGCGAGATGGGCGGGCCACCCTCGGGTGGCCCGCCCTTTCCGCGTCCGCGCACCGTCGGCGGGACCGCGTTGATCACCGTCGGTGAACTGCGGAAAAGGTTGCCGGTGCGAGCGGATCCGACTGTCCGGTAGTGGCGCGCCGCGGCGGCAACTCGCCACGGCCAGGGCTCGTCTTGGGTGGTGTCAGGCACGGTCAGCCTCCACAAAGGATGGAAACGATGAGTCTCGGCCCGTTCACCCGCACCACCCGTCCCGCCTCGGCCCGCCGTTCCGGCGCGCTCGCCGGTACGGCCGCCCTGCTGCTCCTGACGTTCGGTGCCGCGGCCTGCGGCACCGCCGACCCGAAGGCCACGCCCGCTCCGGCCGAAACGGCCACCGCCACCGCCACCCCCGTTCCGGCGACCGGCGACACCTCGGCCGCCGGC
>NZ_JAKKFF010000394.1 GCF_022229015.1 Micromonospora foliorum | reverse complement strand
GCCACCACCACCGGCTCGGTCGTCACCGCGGGCGCCGCCGACCGGTCGGCCAGCAGACGTTCCACATCGGTACGCCGCACGACCGCCTTGCCGAGCGCGCGTAGCTCGTCGTCACCGAGACCGTGTGCGGCGGCCAACTCCCGGGCCGAGTCGGTGAGCACCGGCCCGCCGGGGTGGGCGTCGGACGCCGGCCCGGCCGGGGCGACCGTCGAGGCGAGGAAGCGCTGCCGGGCCTCCTCGCTGTCGAAGACGTGGCCGATGACGTCGCCGGGGGCGCACTCCTGGTTGACCTCGGTGACCCGGTGCAGCACGCCGGTGTGGTCGCTGAGCAACTCCTCGGCCGCCTTGGAGGTCTCCACCTCGGCGATCGGCTCACCGGCGCGCACCTGCTCGCCGTCCGCGGCCAGCCAGTCGATCAGCACGTACGTCGTGTCGTTGTTGTTGAGCTTGGGAACGACCAGGTCAGTCACCGCTGACGACCTCCTTCACGGCCCGGTGGATGTCGGCGTCCTGCACCAGCACGGTGCGTTCGAGATGCGCGGCGGTCGGGATGACGCTGTCGGCGGAGTGCACCAGCCGCACCGGTGCCCGCAGGGCGCCCCAGAGCCGCTGGTGCACGACGTGCGCCAACTCCGCGCCCCAGGTGCCACCGGCGGTGCTCTCCTCGGCGACCACCACCCGGCCGGCGCGGGCGATCGGTGGCAGCAGGGTGTCCGCGTCCACCGGCCAGAGCCGTGACGGCACCAGCACCTGGCAGACGATGTCGTCGCGCAGCAGCAGCTCCCGGGCCACCGACACGGCCCGCGCGGCCAACCCGCCGGGTACGACGAGCACACAGTCGGCCTGCCCCGGGTCGTCCACCCAGATCCGGGCCACGTCGGCGTCCGGACCGATCAGGTCGTAGCGGAACAGCTCGTCCACCACGCCGTCGGCGTACATGCGGGTGGTGTAGAGGACCTTGTCCTCGAAGAGCAGCCCCGGCCGCCCGGTGGCGAGCATGCCGGCGAGGACCGTCCGGTTGTCGTGGAACGGCGACACCTCGTGCAGGCTCAGGCCGGGGATGCCGACGAAGTGTTTCTGCGGGCTCTGGCTGTGCGTCGGCCCGTACCCCCGGTTGCCGCCGGTGGGGCAGCGCACCACCAGTCGGATCGGCACCCGCCGGCCGTACATGGCGGTGGACTTGCTGGCGAAGTTGAGGATCTGGTCGAACGCCAGCGCCACGAAGTCACTGAACATGATCTCGACGATCGCGCTCTGCCCCGCCAGCGCCAGGCCCCCGGCCACGCCGACGATGCCTCCCTCGCTCAACGGGGTGGACCGCACCCGGTCCGGCCACCGCGTCGACAGCCCCCGGGTCACCTTGAACGCCCCGCCGTACGGGTCGACCACGTCCTCCCCGAGCAGTGTCAACCCGGGATCGTCGGCCAGCAACGCGTGCAACGCCTGGTTGAGGTTCTCCACCACCCGCTCAGCCACGGTCCGCCTCCGCCCAGCGACTCGCCGGTCGGCCGGTGACCTCCCGGACCACCTGCGCCACGTACGCGCGTTGCCGCTCGTCGTGCGCGGTGAACTGCTCCGGGTACGCCTCGGCGTAGCGGGCGTACCAGTCGTGCGCCTTGGCGTACGCCAGCTCGTCGGGGCGGCGGTTGTCGTCGCCCTTGCTGTGCGGCCCCACCCGGTGGGTGAGCAGCTCCACCACGTACGGCGTGCAGCGTTCGCGGACCCGGCGCAGCACCGGCCCCAGCGCGGACCGGACCACTGCGGTGTCGGTGGAGGTGACCCGGAGGTGGTCCACCCCGAACGCCCGGGCCCGCCCGCCGATGCTGCCGGCGAGCTGCGCGGTGGTCGGCGTGGACTGGGCGATGCCGTTGTTCTCCACCACCAGTAGCAGCGGCAGCCCCCACAGCGCCGCCATGTTCAGCGCCTCGTAGACCGCGCCCTCGCCCCAGGTGCCGTCGCCGAGGTAGACCAGCGCCAGCCGGCCCGGCTCGGCGCGCTTGAGGTGCAGCGCCACTCCGGCGGCCACCGGCGCGCTCTCGCCCTGCACCCCGGTCGACAGGTAACGGTCGCGCAGGATGTGCTGGCTGCCGCCGACCCCGTGGCAGACCGCGCCCTCGCGTCCCATCACCTCGGCGAGCAGCCCGTGTGGGTCGTCGAACCGGGCCAGGTAGTGGCCGTGGCCCCGGTGGTTGCTGAACACGAAGTCGCCGTCGGTGAGCAGGGGACGCAGCGCGACCGGCACGTACTCCTGGCCGAGGCAGGTGTGCGTGGTGCCGTGCAGTTCGCCCCGGCCGAACATGTCCAGCAGCGACAGCTCGAAGTGCCGGATCAGCAGCAGCAGGTCCAGGTCGACGTCGGCGAGCCGGGTCGGCGCGGTCGGCGGCGCCTCGGTGCGGGTGGCGGTCACCGCGCTGCCCCGTCCAGCTCGCCGGCTACCAGGCCGACCAGCTCGCCGACGGCGGTCACCGCCAGGTACGCCCGCAGGTCGAGCCGGACCCCGAGTTCGTCCTCAAGCGCGGCGAGCAGCCGCAGCGCCTCCAGGCTGGTCCAGTTGGTGAGCGTCGCGAACCGGACATCGGGCGAGAGCCGCTCGGCCGGTACGTCGGCGACCTGTTCGATGAGGTCCGCGACGGTGGTGAACAGGTCAGGCACGGACGTCTCCCTCCTCCAGGGCGATCCACGCCGGCAACAGCCGGGGCGGTGGGTGCAGTGGCAGCACGTGCCGGGTGGTGCCGTCCTGTTCGGACGCCATGGTGAAACCGGTGGCGGGCCAGACCGCCCCGCCGGGCTTGTTGCGGGTGGTGGGTCGGAACAGCGCCTCCAACCGGGTGGCGCCGGTCGAGCCGGCCAGCTCCGCCACCCGGTGCAGCGCGGCCTGTTCGACGCCGCGGGAGAAGACCCGGCAACTGAGCACGAAGTTCTCGATCACCCAGGCGTCCCGGTCGCTCCGGTCCAGCCACACGCCGCCGACCAGCCCTTCGGCGCCGAACCGGTCGGTGACCTCGACGGTGAGCACCAGGTGGTCGGGTGAGGCGGCGCGCTGTCGGGTCTGCGCCTCGGTGTGCGCCCGCTCGGTCATGGTGAACTGGTTGGTGCGCAACCCGAGCTGGGCGACCCGGGGCAGGCTGAGGTCGTCCACCGGGCGGACGGTGACCCGCAGTTTCAGCTCGTGCAGGTAGTCCGCCGCCGAGTCGAAGGTGGCGGCGAAGCGTTCCCGGCCGCTGCGGGCCCGGTACAGCTCGGTGCGCTCGCGGTCGGTGGCGCCGGTGGCCAGCACGGTGAAGTGCCCCTCGGCGAGCAGTCTGCCGGAGAAGCCGGCCGGGTCGCCGGCCAGCTCCACCACCCGTACGGCCGGCAACTCGTGGCGTACCAGCTCGCACTCGAACGGGCTGTCGTCGGCGAACACCACGGCGTCCAGGCCGAGGTTGAGGGTGTTGGCGAGCTGACGCAGGTTGTCGTCCTTCCGCCCCCAGTTGACCGCCTGCGCAACGAAGTCGTCGGCCCGCAGCAGCAGATCCGGGTGCTGTGCGAACGCCTCGGTCACCACATCGGGGTCGTTCTTGCTGCACACCGCCAGCAGGACGCCCTGCCGGCGCAGCGCCAGGGCACGTCGCTGCACGTCCCGGTGGCAGTTGCCGGGGTAGTCGGCGCCCAGCATGATGCCGGCCAGCCCGTCGTCGCCCAGCACGCCCGCCCAGAGCGTGTTGTCCAGATCCAGCGCGAGCACCTTCGCCGTCCGACCCAGGACCGCCCGGCAGAAGGCGGCGGCCTCGTGGGCGTAGCGGCGGTCCACTGTGGGCGTCCAGGCCATGCTGGCGAACCGGTACAGGCGCTCGTCGCGCACCGGGCCGTCGTGGTCCACCAGCAACGTCTCCAGGTCCAGGGTGTACGTCGTGTCCCGCTCGCCCAGCTCCAGCAGTCGCCCGTTCAGCTCCCGCCAGACCCGTCCCAGTGCGGCCCGGCCCCGGAAGCTGACCAGGCTGCGGTGCTCCAGCGGGGACAGCGGCACGGTGTGCAGCAGCAACGCGCCGTCGCTGCGGGCGGCGTAGCCGCGAACGGCGGCCTCCAGCACGGCCGCCCGCTCGCCCAGCGCGTCGGCCAGGCCGCCCAGGTCGCCGGGGTCCCACTCGGCGGGCAGGAACCAGCCGTCGTGCAGCAGGCAGAGCGTGACGTCCGGCCGGAACTCGGCGAGCGCGGAGCCCGGGTCGCTGAGGTCGAGGACCACCTGGTCGAAACCGGAGACGTGGATCTCGGCGGCGATACCGATGCGCAGCAACGCCACCCGCAGCAGTGGCTCGACAGTGCCCGGGGTGAACGTGCCGGTGATGGCGACCCGCAGCGGCCGGAGCGGGAAGTTCGGGCTGGCCAGTTTCTCGGCGGGCACGTCGGCGAGCAGTCTGCCGGCGGACGCGACGGTGGTGACCGCCGCGTCGTCCAGGTGGACCAGGCCGGGTGCCAGCTCCGGGTCTCCGGGCGCGTCGGGACGGCGTAGCCGGCGGATCCGGAGGAGGACCTCCTCGACTCTCATTCCGTCTTCCTTCCTCTCCCCGCCGGGCGGGGTCGTTGTCGGCGGGCCGGTCACGGCGCCGCCGTCGGTGGACACGGCCGGTCAGACCCGCAGCAGGGTGCAGACCCAGTGCATGCCACTGCCGGTGCTGGTCAGGGCGACCAGATCCCCGTCGGTCAGCTCGCCGGTGCCGAGGTGGTGCTCCAGCCCGATCAGCTGGTCGGCGCAGCCGACGTGGCCGTGGGTGAGGGCCAACTCGACGTTGGTCCGCTCCAGCTCCACGCCGAGGTCCTTGGCCAGCTCGGCGAACTGGCGGGCGTTGTCGTGGAAGTGCAGGAACCGGCGGACGTCGGCAAGCGTCACGCCGGCCCGGCCGCAGGCCGCCTCCACCACCTGCCGGTTGCGCTCCCGGATGGTGGCGACGAAGCCGAACATCTTCCGCACGTCACCGGCGAAGAACTCGTTGAGCCGGTCCGCCGGGTCACCGACGCGGGGAGTGTCGCCGTCCGGGGTGAACGGCCGCGCCGCGCCACCGACCGGCATCCGCATGAACCCCGCGTACCGGCCGTCGCTGATCGTCTCGGTCGCCAGCCAGCGGCACCGGCCGTGGTCACGGACCAGCACGGCTGCCGCCGCGCCGTCGGAGAAGATGCTGGTGTTGACCTCCATCCGGTTCCAGTACGGCTCAGCGACCCGGTTCGCCCCGATCAGCAGGGCGGTCCGATACTCCGGGTGGGTGGCGAACCGGCCGGCGACCGTGTCGAACGCGGCCACCCCACCGCCGCAGGCCTGGTTGAGCAGCACCGCCTCGGCCCGGTGCGCGCCGAGCCGCGCCTGGGTGTGGGCGGCCGGATCCCAGTAGAGGTACTCGGCCAGGTCGGGAATGGCCAGCACCACCAGGTCCACGTCGGCGGCGGACAACCCGGCCCGGTCCAGCGCGGTGCCGCCGGCCACCACCGCGAGGTCGGTGACCCCGACGCCGGGCCCGGCCCGGTGAAATCCCCGGTACTCCCAGGACCGCACCCGGTCCAGATCATCGGTGTACGCGGCGGCGGCCGCCGCCACGTCGACCTGCTCGCCGAGGACGTGCGCCAGGGCGGCCACTCCGACGCCGACCGGCGGTGGCGCGATCATCGCCGCACCGCCGTGACCCGGTCCGCCGCCGCCGTCGTGTCGGCGCCCTCGCCGGCACGCGCGGCCCGCAGCCGGACCCCCGGATCGGCGGGTACGACCGCGTCCAGGTCGGCCAGGAAACGTCGGGCCGTGCCGTTGCGACCGGTGTCGGTCCAGCGGACCAGCACCTCGTCCGCGCCGGCCAGCTTGGCGCGCCGGGTCAGCTCCCGGAGCACCGCCGCTTCGACGCCCTTGCCGAGCACCGGGCAGGAGAGCGAGAAGACGTCGACCGTCCAGCGCGGCACGGACCGGTCGAGCGCGACAAGCCCCGATGTGCCGTAGTCGCCGAGCCGGTCACGTACCCGGACCGCCAGCAGGTCACCGGCCCGTTCGGCCAGCGCGGCGGCCGGTGGGGCCGGGGCCAGGGCGAAGTCGTGTGCCCGGGCGACCACCTCGGCGACCTCGGCGACGGCGTCGGCGGTCACCGGCCGGTAGTCGACCTGGACGTCCAGGCCGGCCACGAAGTCGTCAAGCGACAGCGCGCTCGACGCGGTGGTCGGCACGGGTGTGCCACCGCTCCAGCGTCGGCTGGGCAGCCGGTGGGTGAGCCCCGCCGCGCGCAACTCGTCCGACCAGTTTCCCGATTCGGCGCCGAGCGGCACGCGTCGTGGCACCGGATTCCCCTCGGTGGCGCCGGCGCCGGCCAGCACGAGCTGGTTCGGCGCGACGTCCAGCTCGGCGGCGATCTCGGCGAGCTGGTCGGCCAGCGG
>NZ_JAKKFF010000393.1 GCF_022229015.1 Micromonospora foliorum | reverse complement strand
CCGGTTGGCTGACCTGGCGAGGGCCGCCGGCCCCGGCTGGGCGTCCCCGCCCCTGCCGGGCCGACCGGCCGTTGGTGCCGCGCCCGCGCTGGTCAGCGCCTGGTGGTCCGGGTTGACCCCGGCGCAGCGTCGGTGGCTGATCGGGCGCGAGCCGGCCCTGGTCGGCCAGATGGACGGGCTGCCGGTGGCCGCCCGCGACCAGGCCAACCGGTTACGGCTCGACGTCTGGCGTGCGGAGTTGCTGGCCGAGCGGCGACGACTGCTGTCCCGGGTGCCGCCGGGGCCGCTCGCGTCGATCCGGTTGCGCGGGGTGGCCGGGCGGTTGGCCGGCCTGGACGCGCTGGTCGGGCGGCTGACGGCCGGCGGGGCTTCGCGGGCGTACCTGCTCGGGTTGGATCCGGCCGGTGAGGGCCGGGCGGTGGTGGCGCTCGGCGACCCGGACCACGCCGACCGGGTGCTGACCTACGTGCCGGGGATGACCGCCGGCCTGGACGACGCCACCGGCGAGTTGGGCAGGGCGGCCCGGGTGCTGGACCGGTGCGCCGCGCTCGCCCCGGGTGAGCGCAGCGCGGCGGTGCTCTGGTTGGACTACGACGCTCCGGATCTGCTGACCGAGGCCTCCTCGGCGGGCCAGGCGCGGGACGCCGGCCCGGCGTTGCACCGCTTCCAGGAGGGGCTGCGGGCCAGCCACGAGGGGCCACCGTCCCGGCAGACCGTGCTCGGGCACAGCTACGGGTCGCTGGTGGTGGGGATGGCCGCCCGGGAGCACGGGCTCGCCGCCGACGCGCTGGTCTTCGTCGGCTCCCCCGGCGTCGGCGCGTCGCACGCCGCCGAGCTGGGCGTGCCGCCCGGGGAGGTGTGGGCGAGCAGCGCCCCCGACGACGTGATCCGGGCCGCCCAGCCACCGGACGAGCTGGGCCGACGGGCCCTGCTGCGGATGGCTCCGCTGGCCGCCGTGCTGGGCTGGCCGGGCCAGACCGGGCACGAGCTGTGGTTCGGGCACGACCCGTCAGATCCCGGGTTCGGCGGTCGGGTCTTCGGCAGTGGGCGAGGCGGGCACACCGGTTACTGGGACCCGGGCAATCCCGCGCTGGACGGGATGGCCCGGGTCGTGCTGGGCCGCTGAGGCTTATTCGACGGTGACCGACTTGGCCAGGTTGCGGGGCTGGTCCACGTCGTGCCCCCGGGCGGCCGCGATCTCGGCGGCGAGCACCTGCAACGGCACCGTGGTGACGAGCGGGGCCAGCAGCGTGGGCGTACGCGGCACGTAGATCAGGTGGTCGGCGTACCGGACGACGGCCTCGTCACCCTCCTCCGCGATGACGATGGTCCGCGCGCCACGAGCCCGGACCTCCTGGATGTTGGAGACGACCTTGTCGTGCAGCATGCCTCGACCGACCGGCGAGGGCACCACGCAGATGACCGGGGTGCCCTTGTCGATCAAGGCGATCGGGCCGTGCTTCAGCTCACCGGCGGCGAAGCCCTCGGCGTGCATGTACGCCAACTCCTTGAGCTTCAGCGCGCCCTCCAGGGCCACCGGGTAGCCGACGTGCCGGCCGATGAACAGCACTGTCGGCTCGGACTTCAGCTCCCGGGCCAGCTCGCGGACGGGCTCGATCCGGTCGAGCAGCTCACGCAGCTTGCCCGGGATCTCCTGCAACTGCGCGACCACCGCGCCCACCTCGTCGGCGAACTTGATCCCGCGCACCTGGGCCAGGTGCAGGCCGATCAGGTAGCAGGCGACGACCTGGGTGAGAAACGCCTTGGTGGAGGCGACCGCGATCTCCGGCCCACCGTGGGTGTAGAGCACGGCGTCGGACTCGCGGGGGATGGTCGAGCCGTTGGTGTTGCAGATCGCCAGCACCCGGGCCTTCTGCTCCTTGGCGTGGCGCAGCGCCATCAGGGTGTCCATCGTCTCGCCGGACTGCGAGATGACCACGATCAGCGTGGACCGGTCGAGCACCGGGTCGCGGTAGCGGAACTCGCTGGCCAGCTCCACCTCGCACGGGATCCGGGTCCAGTGTTCGATGGCGTACTTGGCGACCATGCCGGCGTGGTACGCCGTACCGCAGGCCACGATGAAGATCTTGTCGACGTCGCGCAGATCCTGGTCGCTGAGGCGGACCTCGTCGAGGGCGATCTCACCGCTCTCGGTGAGCCGGCCCAGCAGCGTGTCGGCGATGGCCTGCGGCTGCTCCTCGATCTCCTTGAGCATGAACCAGTCGTAGCCGCCCTTCTCCGCGGCCGAGGAGTCCCAGTCGATGTGGAAGTCCTTGCCGGCGGCGGGCTGGCCCTCGAAGTCGGTGATCTCGATGCTGTCATCGGTGATCAGCACGATCTGGTCCTGGCCCAGCTCGACCGCTTCCCGGGTGTGCTCGATGAACGCGGCCACGTCGCTCGCCAGGTAGTTCTCCCCGTCGCCGCGGCCGACCACCAGCGGCGAGTTGCGCCGGGCACCGACGACCGCACCGGGCACGGCGGCGTCCACCGCGAGCAGGGTGAACGCGCCCTCCAGTCGCTGGCAGACCACGCGCATGCCGGCGGCGAGCAACTGCGGGCTGTCCGGTTGGCCGGCGGCACGCAGGTCGGCCAACGCGGCGGCGAGCAGGTGCGCGGCGCACTCGGTGTCGGTGTCGCTGGTGAACTGGACGCCGTCGGCCTCCAACTCGGCGCGGAGCTTGGCGAAGTTCTCGATGATGCCGTTGTGGATCACCGCGACCCGGCCGTCGGGGGCGACGTGCGGGTGGGCGTTGCGGTCGGTGGGGCCGCCGTGGGTGGCCCACCGGGTGTGCCCGATGCCGGTGGTGCCGTCACCGATGCCGATCGGGCTGGCCGCGCAGGAGGTCGGGTCGTCGGCGGCCCGCTCGGACAGCACCTTCTCCAGGTTGGCCAGCTTGCCGGCCTTCTTCTCGGTCAGCAGTTGGTCGTCGCAGACGATCGCGACGCCTGCCGAGTCGTAGCCGCGGTATTCCAGCCGCCGCAGCCCGTCGAGGACGATGCCGAGTGCGGGGCGCGCGCCCGCGTATCCCACGATTCCACACATGGCCCGCAGCCTAACCCAGTTTCACTCATGGTGGGTGCTCGAAAGTCGGGTTATCAATCACGGAATCTGAGCGATCGGGGCCTGGGCGGCCTCAACGGGACGAGCGTCACAGGCGGCGCGCGCCCCGCCCTGGAAGGCGGGGTTGCGACACGCCTTCGGGTACGACAGTCTCTCGGCGGGTTTGGCGCTCCTGTCCACGGCCCGTTCGCTCCATACCCACTCCCGCCCGGAGCAGCCATGTCCGACGCGCCGTCGCCCGACCCATCCCCCTCATCCGCTCCGGACCCGGCCTCCTCCGCACCCCCACCGGATCCGACGGCGCCGCCGTCCTCGGCTCCGTTTCCGGCCCCCGACCCGCTGGCCCCGGGCCAGCCGTGGGCACCGCCGGCCCCATGGACACCGTCGCCGTGGCCACCACCTCCTCCGGCCGCGCCCTGGCAGCCGGCCCCGCCCGTCACCCAGTGGACGCCCCAGCCGCCTGCGGCGCCGTGGACGCCCGCCC
>NZ_JAKKFF010000392.1 GCF_022229015.1 Micromonospora foliorum | reverse complement strand
CACCCCCCGCACGGGATGGTGGGCCGGTCGGCCGGCCGGTTGACTGGTCGCAGGTCACCGACGCTCTGTTCAGGCGCGACGGTGGTCGATCCGACCGGCGATCACGGTCACCAGGCAGGTACCGTCGACGCCGTGCACCGCGAGGTCGGCCCGCCCGTCGGGACGCAGCGTCGGCGCCACGGCGGCGGGCAGCACCAGCAGGTCGCTCCGCTCGGCGGCGGCGCGCAGCGCCGGGTCGGCCAGGTGCTCCGCCAGCACCGCAGTCACCCCGGTACGCAGCAGCGCGTGCACCCGCTCGCGCGGGGTCGGCGCGGGCGGCAGCGGCCGGTCGTGCAGCAGACCCGGCCCCAGCGTGCCGGGCCAGCGGCGAACCCGGGCACCGGCGTACGCCGAACTCAGCTCGGCCAGCGGGCCGACGGCCTCGACGCGGTCGCCACTGACCAGTACGGCGTGCTCCGGCACCGGCTCGCCGTCCCGGTCGCGGCGCAGCAGTGCGGCGGTGTGCAGGGTGAGCACGTTCAGTCGGCGAGCGGGCCGAGTTGCGGGCGCTTCGCCGTCACCGTGTCGCCGGACGAGCGACCGGTCAGCCGCCGCTTCACCCAGGGGGCGAGGTGCTGGCCGGCCCACCGCAGGTCGGCGGCGCGGGCGGCCAGCCACGGCGAGGGCGCCGGGTGCGGCGGGACCATCAGCCACTCCTCTTCGCAACCAACCCCGAGGGCGTTCAACACCTGCCCGGCGACCCGGCGGTGGCCGGCCGGGGAGAGGTGCAACCGGTCGGTGCTCCAGAGCATCGGGTTGAGGAACGTGTCGTCGGCGTACAGGTCGACCATGATGGCGCCGTGCCGCTCGGCGGTCTCGCCGACCGCCTGGTTGAGCAACTGCACCCGGGGGGCGACGAGGCGTTGGCCGGGCAGTCGGGCCATCACGTCCGCGAACCGGAAGAGGAGCACGTCCGCGCCACCCGAGCGCAGTTGCCGGACCACCTCGTCGAAGCGGGCGACGAGCGTGTCCGGGTCGAAGGTGCGACGCAGCACGTCGTTGCCACCGGCCGCGAAGCTGATCAGATCCGGCTTCATCGCCACGGCGGAGGGCACCTGCTCGGCGACCACGCTGGGGAAGAGCCGGCCCCGGATGGCCAGGTTGGCGTACCGGAAGTCGGGCCCCGCGTCGGCGGCGAGCCGGGTCGCCACCAGGTCCGCCCAGCCCCGGTAGGTGCCGTCCGGGTACGCGTCGTCCATACCCTCGGTGAAGCTGTCCCCGACCGCGACAAAACTGCGCCAGCGCACCCGCGCCTCCCTCACGCCACCCGTTGCCTGCGGCGACCAGTCTGTCACCGCAGGAACGCCCGGCACCGCCCCGAATCCACGACGTGTCGGAGGTCATGGCGCACACGACGGGAGGGACCGGCCACCCCCGTGAGTGGCCGGTCCCTCGTACCCGGTGGCAGTGCGCCGGTGGCTCAGCCCAGCAGTGCGCCCCACCGCTGGCCGTCGGGCCCCGACGCGGAGGCCAGCACCCGGCCGCTGCGGGCGTACCTGACCAGCCGGTACGCCGGCGCGTCGTCGGCCGACGTATCCGTCTTGACCTGGACCACCAGGCCGCCGTCGGCCAGGACGAGCCCGTCGATGGCTTCGCCGTGCCCGGTCGGCTGCTTCCACGCCGGGTCCAACGGCGCCAACTCGGTGACGGCCCCGCTGGCGGCGTCGAGCCGGTAGTTGCGGAACCGCCAGCCGCAGCTGCATCCCCCGGGGCTGGTCGTGTGTGCGCTGATCACCAGCGTCCGGCCGTTGCCGGAGATCGCAGCCACCTCGCCGATGACGAGGCCGGCCGGGATGCGCGGGCTGATCGAGCGGGAGTCGCCACCTTCGTTGCGGATGCGCACCGTCCGATCGCTGAACTGGGCGATCCATCCGCCGGACACCGTCGGGCACTTCGCCTGGCGGGTGGCGAGCACCTTCCGCCCGCTCCCGTCGGCGTTGACCGCGATGAGGGTTATGTCCTTCTCCCGGCCCAGGCCGTAGAGCACCCGACCCGAGTCCAGCCAGCTCGGCGCGCATGCCTGCTGACCCGGGGTCGCGATGGCGTGCCGCTTCGTGCCGTCGAACCCGCTGATCACCAGCCGACCGGCGGACTCTTCCAGCCAGGCCGCCCGCCGGCCGTCCGGCGAGATGGCGAGCGGGCTGATGATGGCCTTGCCGTCGTAGGGCCGGCCCTCGCGCACCAACTGCCAGCTCCCACCGGGGGTACGCCGCCAGATCCGGGCCGGGTCGTTCTGCTTCCGGCCGTTCTCCTTGGCGGTGTACCAGATCAGCTGCGGCCACTGCGTCGAGCCGACGGCCGGGCGGGCCGGCGCGACGGCCGGCGCCGCCGAAGCCGCATCCGGCACGGAGCCGCCCGTGCCGGCGGCCGAGGTGTCGCCGGTCGCCGGAACGGGGGTGGCGGTGGCGGTGGCCGTTTCGGCCGGAGCGGGCGTGGCCTTCGGGTCGGCGGTGCCGCAGGCCGCGGCACCGAACGTCAGGAGCAGCAGGGCGGCCGTACCGGCGAGCGCGCCGGAACGGCGGGCCGAGGCGGGACGGGTGGTCCGGGTGAACGGGCCGAGACTCATCGTTTCCATCCTTTGTGGGGGCTGACCGTGCCTGCAACCACCCAAGACCAACCCTGGCCGGGGCGAGTTGCCGCCGCGGCGCG
>NZ_JAKKFF010000391.1 GCF_022229015.1 Micromonospora foliorum | reverse complement strand
CCGACGGCCGCCGTCGGGCCGAGGCCGAGCGCGGCCAGCACCCCGGCGGCCTTGGCGTGTGTCTCGGCCACCTCGCCGGCCGCCGTCGAGTGCCGGACCAGGGTCGCGCCGACCGGCACCCGCAGTCGGCCGGTGGGGGAGATCTCGGCGGTCCGGATCAGGATCGGGGCATCGAGCGTCTGTCGGCCGGCCTCGTCGTGGCCGAGCAGCGCCAGCACGCCCCCGTAGTAGCCCCGGCCCCGGCGCTCGTGCCGGGCGATCACCCGGCAGGCGTTCTCGATGGGGCTGCCCGTCACGGTGGGGGCGAACATCGTCTCGCGCAGCACGTCCCGCACGTCGCGGGTGCCCCGCCCGGCGAGCAGGTACTCGGTGTGCGCCAGGTGCGACATCTCCTTCAGGTACGGGCCGATCACCTGCCCACCGTGCTCGGCGACGGTGGCCATCATCTTCAGCTCCTCGTCGAGCACCATGTACAGCTCTTCGGTCTCCTTCTCATCGGCGAGGAAACGCAGCAGGGCCGCCCGGTCGGCGACGCCACCGGGGCAGCGGAAGGTGCCGCTGATCGGGTTCATCATCACCAGTCCGTCGTCGACGCTGACGTGCCGCTCCGGGCTGGCGCCGACCAGCGTCCGGGCGCCGGTGTGCACGACGAACGTCCAGTACGCGCCGCGTTCGGCGATCAGCAGCCGGCGCAGCGCGGCCAGCGCGGCCCCCGGCGGCGAACCCTGCACGGTGGCGTGCAGGGCGCGGTGGATGACGAAGTTCGCGCCCTCGCCGCGGCCGATCTC
The DNA here is from genome assembly GCF_022229015.1 of Micromonospora foliorum. Taxonomy (GTDB): domain Bacteria; phylum Actinomycetota; class Actinomycetes; order Mycobacteriales; family Micromonosporaceae; genus Micromonospora; species Micromonospora foliorum. The sequence goes on along the minus strand of NZ_JAKKFF010000391.1, from coordinate 3,842 downwards.
CTCGGACAGCACCCGCTGCACGGTCCGGGCGTACTCCTCGTCGCTGATGTCGAAGCCGACGTCGCTGGTGTGCACCGGTTCGTCGGGCAGCGCGGCGAGGGCGTCGGTCAGCGTGATCCGCTGGTGCTCGCGGACCTGGAGGAACTCCAGCGGGGCGCCGTCGTCGACGCAGGCGAAGCCGCGTTCGGTGATCTGCCGGTACGGCACCAGGGCCAGCGTCCGCGCCCCGGGCGGGCCGGGCGGCAGCGGAAGGTCGGTGAGCCCTTCGACGGTGTCGACCGGGCCGGTGAACAGGTCCAGTTCGTTCGCGTTGTCGCGGCGCAGCAGCGCGAAGGGGCCGGGGTCGACGCCGTGGGCGACGGCGGCGAGCAGGTCGGTCAGGTGGGTCATCGGGTGTCTCCGTCGGGCAGGGGCGCCGCCGTCGGGCGGCCCGCTGGCCGGGAGATCCGGCGACCGCCTCGATGGCGGCCGCGTGGATGGAGCTACGCGCGGGAGATGGCCGCCGGGTCGGCGGGCCACCAACTGGTCAGGTGCGCGAGCATGTGATCCACCCTACGCGCCCGTCGGCCGGCTGGCACGGGGTAACTTGACCGGCGATGAACATTCTCGCGCTCGACCTGGGCACCTCCTCGGTACGCGGGCTGGTGCTGGACGCGGACACCCAGCCGCTGCCCGGCGCCCTGGCCCGCCGCAAGGTCGACCTCGCCATCGGTGACGACGGCACCGGCACGCTGTCCGGTCGGGACTATCTGGCGAACCTGGTCGAGTGCCTGGACGAGCTGGCCGACTCGGGGCACCTGCACGACGTCGGTCTGGTGGCGGTCTCCGCCCAGTGGCACTCGGTGCTCCCGCTGGACCGCGACGGCGCACCCTTGGGCCCGGTGGTCACCTGGCTGGACACCCGGCCCGCCCCGGTAGGGCGTACCTCCGGGCCGGCGGACCCGGACGGCTTCCACCAGCGCACCGGCTGCTGGTGGCACCGTTCGTACTGGTCGATGCGGTTGCCCTGGTTGCGCGAGCAGTCCGGCACCCCGATCGCCCGGTTCGTCGGTCTGCCCGAGTACGTGCTGGGCGAGCTGCTCGACGCGGCGCCCATGTCGATCTCCCAGGCCTCCGGGACCGGTCTGCTGGACCTGCGCACCCTGCGCTGGGACGAGGAGGCGCTGACCCTGGCCGAGGCGCGACCGGAGGAGCTGCCGCCGCTGGGCGAGCTGGACTGGCACGGCCGGCTCCGGGTCGACCTGGCCCGTCGGTGGCCGCAGTTGGCGCAGGCCCGATGGTCACCGCCGGTGGGCGACGGTGGGGCGTCGAACGTCGGCTCGGGCTGCGTCGACCCGAGCCGGGCCGCGGTCACCGTGGGCACGTCCGCGGCCGTACGGCTGATGCAGCGGATCCCGGCCGGCGAACCGATGCCCCGCCTGCCCGAACGGCTGTGGCGGTACCGGGTCGACCACGACCACGTGGTGACCGGGGCCGCGTACGCCAACGGCGGCAACCTCTTCGCCTGGGCGGACCGGGAGCTGCGGTTGCCCCGGGGCGCCGAGTTGGACGCGGCGCTGGCACTGGTGCCGGCGGGTGGCGGTCGACCGGCGGACCCCCGCTTCGGTGGTGACCGGGCGCCGGGGCTGGCCCCGGCGGGCAGCGGTGAGCTGCGCGGTCTGAGCTTCAGCACCACCTCGGTGGACATCCTGGCCGGGCTGATGCAGGGGTTGTGTGAGCTGGTCGCCGAGGATCTCGGGGTGCTGGAGTCCACCATCGACAAACCGGTCGGCGTGGTGCTGGGCGGCGGCGCGGTGGCCGCCTCGGTGTGGTGGCGGCAGGCCTTCGCCACCGCGCTCGCGCCGCGACCGGTGTCGCACCAACGCAACCCGGAAATCGGCGCCACCGGTGCCGCGTTGGTGGCGCTGGGGCGCTTCGGTGACGCGATCGAGCTCGCCGACATCGGCCGGACGGACGAGCTGGTTTTGCCGACCACGGCAGGACGTTCCCACCCGCAGTATCCTTCCTGAACCTCGGCCTCGCCCGGGCCGTTGACAGCGGTACCGAGCCTGGTTGGATGGACTGCGCTCCCCCGACCGCGGTGGACGCGGTAGGACGGAGGAGGCAGGGTGGCGGCAGGTCCCGACCCGGCGAACGGCGCGGTGTCGAACCATCGCCGGCGCCGCTTCGACGTCCGAGTCGTTCCGCATCGACGGCGGTCGCCGTTCCGGCTGCGCGACTGGCGGATGAGCACGAAGCTCGCCACCGTGCTGCTGGTGCCGTCGATGGCGTTCCTCCTGCTCGCCGGGGTGCAGACCAGCACGCTGGTGGGGCGGACGACGGCGTTGAACGACTTCTCCAGTCAGGTCGGCATCGGCCGGCAGATCACCGCGGCGGTGCACCAGCTCCAGCAGGAGCGCGACCGCTCGGCGGGGGAGCTGGGTGAGCTGCGTAAGGGTGGTGACCGGCAGGCCGCCGCGAACGACCTGAAGCCGTTGCAGGCGTCCACCGACAAGGCCATCGTGGACCTGAGCCGGGCCGCCGAGCCGTTGGCGGACGCGGACGCGTCCTGGCGGGTCGCCTTCTCCGAGGCGCTGGAGGCGTACGACCAGGTGGTCGACATCCGCGCGGCGATTCCGCCGGCGGTGCTGAGCAGCGAGACCATCCTGGGCAACTACCACCGGGCCGTGGGGGCGTTGCTCGACCTGCTCGCCGAACCGACACCGGGTCAGAACCAGCCGGCGTTGAACGACGCGGTGCTGCGCTACGTGCAGCTGGCCCGGGTCAAGGAACTGTCCTCCCGGGTGCGGGCGCAGCTCTACGCCGCCGCCCGCGCCGGTGCGTACGGCACCGAGGACCGGGTGGTCCTCGCCGACCTGCGCGGCCAGCAGCTCACCGCGCTCGGCGCGTTCCGGGTGGCCGCGACCACTGATCAGATCCGCCGCTACGACGAGACCTCGGTGTCGCCGATGTTCCTGGTCGCCACCGGGTTGGAGGAGCGCAGCCTGTCCTCCGGCGCCGCGTCGCCGCAGGTGCTGCCGTCGGAGCAGTGGTGGTCGGCCAGCCAGCAGCGCCAGGAGTTGCTGCGTCAGCTTGAGGCGGGCGTGCTCGACGACGCCGTGCGGCAGGCCGAGGAGGCCAGCGACGATCAGCTGCGGACGACCCTGCTGGTTGTCGGTGGGGTCGTCACGGTCCTGCTGGCCGCCCTGCTGATCTCGTTGCTCATCGGGCGGTCGGTGGCCCGGTCGATGCGGTTGCTGCGCAGCCAGGCGCTGCGGATCGCCCAGGTCGAGTTGCCGGACACCCTGGACCGGCTGAAGACCGTCACCGGAGGGGTGCCCCGCATCGACGTCGCGCCGGCGGTGGTCCGTTCGCTCGACGAGATCGGCGAGCTGGCCGAGGCGTTCGTGGCGGTGCACCGCAGCGCGGTCACGGTCGCTGTCGAGCAGGCGCTCATGCGGCGCAACGTCAACGCGATGTTCGTCAACCTGGCCCGTCGCAGCCAGGTGCTGGTGGAGCGGCAGCTGGAGCTGCTGGACGACCTGGAGCGCGAGGAGAGCGACCCGGACCAGCTGGAGAACCTGTTCAAGCTGGATCACCTGGCCGCCCGGATGCGCCGTAACGACGAGAGCCTGCTGGTGCTCGCCGGCACCGACTCCACCCGCCGGTGGAACCGGCCGGTCGGCCTCGGTGCGGTGCTGCTGGCCGCCGCCGCCGAGATCGAGCAGTATCAGCGGGTCCGGATCGAGTCGGTGGCCGACGTACACGTGGTCGGGCACGCCGTCGGCGAGTTGGTGCACCTGCTGGCCGAGCTGCTGGAGAACGCCACGGCCTTCTCCCGCCCGGACACCCGTGTGGTGGTG
>NZ_JAKKFF010000390.1 GCF_022229015.1 Micromonospora foliorum | reverse complement strand
GCTGCGCGCGGAGGTGGCGGCCCTGGCCGCCCAGCGCGACACGCTCACCGCCGAGCTGACCGTGGCCCGGCAGGCCGCGGCGACCGCCGAGGGTCACCGCACCGCCCTGACGGTACGACTCGACGCCGCCGAGACCGACCGGGACCTGGCCCAGCGGCGGGTGGCGCAGCTCGGCGACCAGGTCAGTGACCTGGCGTTGGCGTTGGCCCGCCTCGGTGCCGCCACTCCCGGTGACGCCACCTGATGATCGGGGCGCAACCTTCGGTAGGCTCGGGCGGTTAACCTCCCCGGTGGCGGCGGACACACACCGTTGTCCCGACCCGCCTGGGGATCACCTCACCGGGTGAGCGTCCCGGCCGGCTACCCTTGGTCCCGGCCCACCCGTGGACGCCTCACGCCCTCGGGCGGGAATGGCTCGACGGGGACGCACCGTTACACCCAGAAGACCAGCACCACGAACGAGGGGAAGTCGATCATGGGCGAGCGTATGCTGCGCGGAAGCCGCCTTGGCGCGGTGAGCTACGAATCCGACCGCAACACGGAGCTCGCGCCGCGTCAGACCCGCGAGTACCTCTGCGCCAAGGGCCACCAGTTCGAGGTGCCGTTCGCCGTCGACGCCGAGGTCCCGACGACCTGGGAATGCAAGTTCGACGGCAGCGTCGCCCGACTCGTCGACGGCAGCGAGCCGGAGCAGAAGAAGGCCAAGCCGCCGCGTACCCACTGGGACATGCTTCTGGAGCGGCGCTCGATCGCCGAGCTGGAGGACATCCTCGAGGAGCGCCTGCAGGAGGTTCGGACCCGCCGCGGCCGCGCCTGAGCCGCACGACGCACAACGACGACGCCCCCGGAGGAATCCCCCGGGGGCGTCGTCGTGTCGGTGCGCGGTGGGTGGCTCGGTCTCAGTGCCGACCGGGCTCGACGATCTCACCCTCGATGGCCCGGCCGCCGTCGACCACCACCGGCTGTTCCGGTTGCGGAGTCGGTCGCGGGGTCGGTTGTGGCGCCCCCTGGCGTACCCGCACCGTGCGGGGCCCGAACAGGTCACCGGCGACCATCGACGACACCCGCCGCTCGGTGGCGCGTCGCACCCCGGCGCGGGCCAGTCGACGCAGCGGCGGCACCAGCAGCAGCAACCCGACCAGCCCACTGACCAGGCCGGGCACCGCCAGCAACAGCGCGCCCGCCAACCCGACGAGCCCGTCGGTCACCTGCCCACCCGGGGGCTGCCCGGCCGCCGCAGCGGCCCGGAACCCACGCCAGGCGCGCATGCCCTCGCGGCGCAGCAGCACCAACCCCAGCAGGGACGCGGCGAACACCAGCAACACCGCCGCCCCGAACCCCAGCGCCCGTCCCACGCCGACGAACACCGCCAGCTCCAGCACCACCGCCAGCAGCAGGGCCAACGGTACGAACCTCAGTCCTCGGCGCATCTCACCTCATCGCCATTCCTGCGGACACCACGGACGTGGTCCGCTCATCCAGCATGACACGGCCGCGCTCACGGCCACCGTGCCTGACCGCTCACGGCCACCGTGCCTGACCGGTGGCGGTGCCGTGCAGGCCCCGGCGTACCGCCTGGCGTCGGTCGCGCACACCCCACGCGGTGATCCGCCACAGCGCCTCGGCCACGATCTTCGGGCTCATCTTGCTGTCGCCGCGTTCCCGCTCGGCGAAGGTGATCGGCACCTCCACGATCCGCACCCCGGCCCGGTGCGCCAGCCGCGACAGCTCCACCTGGAACGAGTAGCCCTGCGAGGTCACCGACTCCAGGTCGATGGCGTCCAACGCGCTGATCCGGTACACCCGGTAGCCGCCGGTGGCGTCCGAGACGGGCATGCCCAGCGCCAGGCGCGCGTACAGGTTGCCGCCGCGTGACAGCAGCAGCCGCCGCAGCGGCCAGTTGAGCACCCGCGCGCCCCGGGTCCACCGGGAGCCGATCACCACGTCGGCGTCGCGGGCGGCGGCCAGCAGCGCCGGCAGGTCCTCCGGGGCGTGCGAGCCGTCGGCGTCCATCTCCACGACCGCCTGGTAGCCCCGCTCGCGCGCCCACCCGAACCCGGCCAGGTACGCCGCGCCGAGGCCCTCCTTGCCGTGGCGGTGCAGCACCTGCACGTGCGCGTCCCCGTCGGCGAGGGCGTCGGCGATCGCGCCGGTGCCGTCGGGGCTGTTGTCGTCGGCGATGAGGATCTGCACCGCCGGGGCGGCGCGCCGGACCCGGCCCACGATCACGGCGATGTTGTCGGCCTCGTTGTAGGTGGGGATCACCACCAGCACCCGGCCCACCCCGGGCACCTCGTCCGCGCGTCGGATCGTATCGGTCGCCTGGATCACGGTTCCTCCGCTCCCGCCGGCGTACCGGCTGTTGCTATCCGGGCCTGACCCGCTGCCGCCGGCGCAGCACCGCCGCGCCGACCAGGGCCGCCGCGGCCAGCGCGGCGAGCGCCACCTCGGGCCACCAGCCGAGGCGGGTGGCGAGGGTGCGCCCGTCGTCGAGCCGCAACTGCCGCACCACGACCTCCCGGGTGTTGAACCCGGTGGCATCGCTTACCCGCCCGTCGGGTGCGACGAACCCGGACACTCCGACCGTGGAGGCCATCAACGCCGGCCGTCCGTGCTCCACCGCCCGCAGCCGCACCATGGCCATCTGCTGGCGGGCCTCCGCCACGTCGAAGGTGGCGTTGTTGGTCTGCACCACCAGCAGTTGCGCGCCGCCGGTGACGGTGTCGCGGACCACCTCGTCGTAGGCGACCTCGAAGCAGATCACGTCACCGAGCACGGCGGGGCCGGCGCGTACCACGCCCGGGGTGCTTCCCGGCACGAAGTCGTTGCGGATCAGGTCGACCTGCTTGCTGACCATCCGGGCCACGTCGCGCAGCGGCACGTACTCGGCGAACGGCACCGGGTGGCGTTTCGTGTACAGCTGGTCGAGGTCCGCGCCGGTGCCGGGGTGCCACAGGATGCCCGCGTTGCGGACCTGCCCGGCGTCGGGGCCGAGCAGCACGGCGCCGACCAGGATCGGCGCGCCGATGGTGTCGGCGGCCTGGGAGATCCGCGCCCCGGCGGTGGGGTTGCGCAGCGGGTCGATGTCGCTGGAGTTCTCCGGCCACACCACCAGGTCGGGTTGCCGTTGCTGCCCGGCGGCGACCCGCGCGGCCAGGTCGATGGTGGCGTCGACGTGGTTGTTGAGCACCGCCTGCCGTTGGGCGTTGAAGTCCAGGCCCAGTCGCGGCACGTTGCCCTGCACGATCGCCACGGTGACGCTGTTGCCGGACCCGGCGGTGGCGACCGGCACCAGCAGACCCCCGGCGGTCAACGCGACGGCCACGACGGCCGGTACCAGGACCGGTGCCCACCGCCGTGCCGGTGAGCCGCCCTGCCGGCCGACGGAGCCCGACGTGGCGTTCGGTGGGCCCTGCGAGCCTGCTGTGGTGGCCGGTGCGCCGTCGGTGCCCGCTGGTGCGGCCAGCGGGCCGTCCGCGTGCGGTGTGGCGCCGGGGGGTGCCACACCGCCCGCGGACGGCC
>NZ_JAKKFF010000039.1 GCF_022229015.1 Micromonospora foliorum | reverse complement strand
TGCCGGCGGCTCGGGGCGGCGGTTGCGTGGCTACTCCGGCCCCGGCCCCGACCCGCGCGATCCGCAGCCGCTCAGCGCGGTGCTGAACCGGCTGGTGAAGGCGCGTGGCTGGCAGCAGCCGGCGGCCGAGGCCACCGTGTTCGGCGCCTGGGAGCGGGTCGTCGGCGCGGAGGTCGCGCAGAACAGTCGCCCGGTGAAGTTGGAGAACGGCGAGCTGACCGTGGAGGCGCGTTCGACCGCCTGGGCCACCCAGCTGCGGCTGCTCGCCGGCTCGCTGCTCAAGCAGATCGCCAGCGAGGTCGGTCACAACGTGGTGCGCAAGCTGCACATCCACGGCCCGGCCGCGCCCTCCTGGGGGAAGGGCCCACGCCGGGTACGCGGCCGGGGCCCACGCGACACCTACGGCTGAACCGGCCGTTCAACGGCGCCGGTCGGCCTCGCGGGCTGCCCGCTTGCGCTCCCGCTGCTCCCGGGTGAAGCGCTTGCGCTCGGCAAGGTCGCGTTTCCACGCCTCGCGGGCCTCGGCCGAGCCGCCCTGCACCGCGCCCTGCACGCCCTCGGCGGGGCCGGCGAGGTGCCGGAAGGCCCACCGCATCAATCGGCCGCCCTCGCCGGGGGCCCTGGTGATCGCGCCGTCCTCGCTCATCTGCCGCCCTCTTCCCCGCGTCGCCTCGCCGGTGCTCGCCCGTCGCACGAGCAGACCGTTGGGGCACCAATGGTTGGTGTACCAATGATCGGTACGATAGTCATCGTGCGCAGAGAGGGCAACCGATGAGCCAACAACCGGACGGCGTCGACCCGCTGGCCCTGGAGCAGCAGGTCTGTTTCGCCCTCTCGGTCGCCGCGCGCAGCGTGGTGGCGGTCTACCGGCCGCTGCTGGAGCCGATGGGGCTCACCCACCCGCAGTACCTGGTGATGTTGGCGCTCTGGCAGCACGCGCCGTTGTCCGGCCGCGACCTCAGTCGCCTGCTCCAGCTCGACCCGGGCACGCTGTCACCCCTGCTCAAGCGGCTGGAGGCGGCCGGGTACCTGCGCCGGGAACGCGACCCGAGCGACGAGCGCAGCCTCGCTGTCACCCTCACCGCCAGCGGTGCCGCCCTGCGGAGTCAGGCCGAGCTGATCCCGGCCGCGATCGTGCAGCGGCTCGGGCTGCCCGTCGAGGATCTGCAACACCTGCACGCGGTGCTCACGCAGCTGATCTCGGCCGCCAACCGGCCGGCCTCCACGGAGGCCGACGCGGCGGATCAGGCGTCGGCGTAGACGGCGAACCCGCGCTCGGCGCAGCGCCGGTAGAACGCGGCCAGCACGCCCAGCTCTGCGCAGGTGAAGTTCCACTGCGGCGGGTCGCCGCGCTCGTCGCGCAGCGCGTCCAGCCGGCTCTCCAGCCAGCGCAGCTGCTGCTCGGCCAACCGGCCGTCGCCGAGCAGGGAGCGCAGCACGGTGCTCACCGACTCGAAGGTGACCGCCTCGCCGTTCGGGCGGTGCGCGGCCACGAAGCGCTCGATGCCGCTCGCGATCCAGGAGCACCCGTCCGGGTCGATCACCGGGTCCTCGTCCTCGGCGGCGGCGTCTGTGGCATACAACACACCTTCGAGGCCGAGCAGCAGATCCACCAACTCGGTGTACGCGGTCGCCCGGATGGTGCCGGTCTTCGCGATCAGCTCGGCCAGCGCCGCGGTCGGCGCGGAGATGCGCGGCAGGTCGACGATCTCGCCGAAGTCGACGAACTCGGCCGGCGCGACCGGATCGTAGAAGCGGCCGGTCCGCGGCCAGTGCACCGCGACGTTGTCCAGCCCCATCTGTCACCTCTTAAAGAGCACGTGTCGGGTCGATCGGGTCGATCGTCCCGGTTCCAACCGGTAAAGATCAAGGCTGGTTCCGGGGCGCCGCAAACGTACGGCACGGACGCTTCGGCCGCGACCCCCGACCCGCCCGACCGCGGGTCAACCCGTTCCGGGGCGGCGCGTGCGATGGGGGCCTGGCGTGTGGGGGGAGTCGTGGGCGACGGGGTTCTGCCGGCTATGGACTTCTCAGCCGCCTCGCTGAGGGTGCCGAGTGGTGGTTCTGTCCTCCGCGCACAGTAGGATTGACAGCGAGACGAAGACCCGGTGCGGGAGTGGGACGGGGCCGGTGGCCCCAGATTCATTCTCCACGTCGGGTCGAGCCGATCGCGATCCGCGGGCAACCGCGGCGACCGGCGCGTTCGACCCGCTGTCCGGAGGTCTCCGGCACCGGTCCGCGCGCCGACGTCGCGTCCTGTCCGCCGAACCCGCGCCCGACGCGCCCCTACCGGCGCGGCGGACGCGAGAAAGTGGCCGAGGGTGGCAGCGCAGGACAAGCAGGAGTACGGCGCAGAGTCGATCACCGTTCTCGAGGGGCTGGAGGCGGTTCGCAAGCGGCCCGGTATGTACATCGGGTCCACCGGCGAGCGCGGTCTTCACCACCTCGTGTGGGAGGTCGTCGACAACGCGGTCGACGAGGCGCTGGCCGGATACTGCGACACCATCGACGTGGTGCTGCTCGCCGACGGCGGCGTCCGGGTCACCGACAACGGCCGTGGTTTCCCGGTCGACCTCCACCCGAAGCTCAAGAAGCCCGGTGTCGAGGTCGCGCTGACCATCCTGCACGCGGGTGGCAAGTTCGACGGCAAGGCGTACGCGGTCTCCGGCGGTCTGCACGGCGTCGGTGTCTCCGTGGTGAACGCGCTCTCCACCAAGATGTTCGTCGAGATCCACAAGTCCGGCTCCGTGTGGCGGCAGCACTACACCAACTCCAAGCCCGGCTCACTGGAGAAGGGCGAGACCACCGACCGCACCGGCTCGGCAGTCTCCTTCTGGCCCGACCCCGACGTCTTCGAGACCGTCGACTTCGACTTCCAGACCATCTACCGGCGCCTGCAGGAGATGGCCTTCCTCAACCGTGCCCTCCGCATCCACCTGCTCGACGAGCGGGTGGCCGAGGAGGAGGACGGCCGGCAGCGCGAGGTCACCTTCTATTACGAGGGCGGCATCGCGGACTTCGTCCGGCACCTCAACGCCTCGAAGAGCCCGATCCACAAGACAGTGGTCGAGTTCGAGGCCGAAGAGGAGGGCATGTCCCTCGAGATCGCCATGCAGTGGAACGAGTCGTACGGCGAGTCGGTCTACACCTTCGCCAACACGATCAACACCCACGAGGGCGGCACCCACGAGGAGGGCTTCCGGTCCGCGCTGACCAGCGTGGTCAACCGGTACGGCACCGACAAGAAGCTGCTCAAGGGCGACGAGAAGCTCTCCGGTGAGGACATCCGCGAAGGTCTCGCGGCGATCATCTCGGTCAAGCTGGCCAATCCGCAGTTCGAGGGCCAGACCAAGACCAAGCTGGGCAACACCCCGGTGAAGAGCTTCGTGCAGCGGGTCTGCAACGACCGGCTGGTCGACTGGTTCGACCGCAACCCGGCCGAGGCCAAGATGATCATCACGAAGGCCTCCCAGGCGGCCCGGGCCCGGATCGCCGCCCAGCAGGCGCGCAAGCTGGCCCGGCGCAAGTCGCTGCTGGAGTCCGGCTCGATGCCGGGCAAGCTGGCCGACTGCCAGTCGACCGACCCCCGCGAGTCCGAGGTGTTCATCGTCGAGGGTGACTCGGCCGGCGGCTCGGCCAAGCAGGGCCGCGACCCACGGACCCAGGCGATCCTGCCGATCCGCGGCAAGATCCTCAACGTGGAGAAGGCCCGGATCGACCGGGTGCTGAAGAACAACGAGGTCCAGGCGCTGATCACCGCGCTGGGCACCGGCATCCACGACGACTTCGACATGGAGAAGCTGCGGTACCACAAGGTGGTGCTGATGGCCGACGCGGACGTCGACGGCCAGCACATCCAGACGCTGCTGCTCACCCTGCTGTTCCGCTTCATGCGTCCGCTGGTCGAGATGGGGCACGTCTACCTGGCCGCCCCGCCGCTTTACAAGATCAAGTGGAACAAGAAGGGCGACGACGCCCAGTACGCGTACTCCGACCGCGAGCGGGACGGTCTGATCGCGCTGCGCCAGCAGAAGAAGCCGAACGCCAAGCCGGACGACATCCAGCGCTTCAAGGGCCTCGGCGAGATGAACTATCCCGAGCTGTGGGAAACCACAATGAACCCGGCGACGCGTACCCTGCGTCAGGTCACTCTCGACGACGCGGCGACCGCCGACGAGTTGTTCAGTGTGCTGATGGGTGAGGACGTCGAGGCGCGCCGGTCGTTCATCCAGCGCAACGCCAAGGACGTGCGGTTCCTGGATATCTGACGGACTGCGCCGGATCGGCCGGGCGGTGCCCGGCCGATCCGGCGGTCCACAGAGTTATCCACAGCTTGGCCGGTATCCACAGCCGTTATCCACAGCACGAAAACGACTCTGAGTCTGATAAGGGTATACAGTGACCGATTCTCCCGAGTCCACACCGAACGAGCCCGAGGTCCCCGCCGAGGCCATCGCCGCGGTGGTCGCGCACGACCGGATCGAACCGGTCGGGCTCGAGGTGGAGATGCAGCGCTCCTACCTCGACTACGCGATGAGCGTCATCGTCGGTCGCGCGCTGCCGGACGTCCGGGACGGCCTCAAGCCGGTCCACCGCAAGATCCTCTACGCGATGTTCGACTCCGGCTACCGTCCGGACCGCGGCTACGTGAAGTGCTCCCGCGTCGTCGGTGACGTGATGGGTCAGTTCCACCCGCACGGCGACTCGGCGATCTACGACGCGCTGGTCCGGATGGCGCAGCCCTGGTCGCTGCGCTACCCGCTGGTCGACGGCAACGGCAACTTCGGCTCGCCGGGTAACGACCCGGCCGCGGCCATGCGATACACCGAGTGCAAGCTCGACCCGCTCGCCATGGAGATGCTGCGGGACATCGACGAGGACACCGTCGACCTGCAGGACAACTACGACGGCCGGGCCAAGGAGCCCACCATCCTGCCGTCGCGGATCCCCAACCTCCTGGTGAACGGCTCCGAGGGCATCGCGGTCGGCATGGCCACCAAGATCCCGCCGCACAACCTGCGCGAGATCGGCGCGGCGGTGCAGTGGTGCCTGGAGCACCCGGAGGAGGACGAGGAGACCACCCTCGAAGCCCTGCTCGGCATCGTCAAGGGCCCGGACTTCCCGACCCACGGCCTGATCGTCGGCACCACCGCGATCCAGGACGCGTACCGCACCGGTCGCGGCTCGATCCGGATGCGCGCCGTGGTGGAGGTCGAGGAGGACAAGCGGGGTCGCCCCTGCCTGGTCGTCAGCGAGCTGCCCTACCAGGTCAACCCGGACAACCTCGCCGAGCGGATCGCCGAGCTGATCAAGGAGGGCAAGCTCGCCGGCATCGCCGACATCCGCGACGAGTCCTCCGGGCGTACCGGTATGCGGATCGTGCTGGTGCTCAAGCGCGACGCGGTCGCGAAGGTCGTGCTGAACAACCTCTACAAGCACACCCAGCTCCAGGAGACCTTCGGCGCCAACATGCTGGCCCTGGTCGACGGCGTGCCGCGCACGCTCAACCTGGCGCAGTTCATCCGCTACTACGTCGAGCACCAGATCGACGTGATCCGTCGGCGGACCGCGTTCCGGCTGCGCAAGGCCGAGGAGCGGGCGCACATCCTGCGCGGTCTGGGCAAGGCGCTGGACGCGCTGGACGAGGTGATCGCCCTGATCCGGCGCTCGCCGACCGTGGACGACGCGCGGCAGGGCCTGATCCGGCTGCTGGAGATCGACGAGATCCAGGCGACCGCGATCCTGGACATGCAGCTGCGCCGGCTCGCCGCCCTGGAGCGGCAGCGGATCGTGGACGACCTGGCCAAGCTCGAGATCGAGATCGCCGACCTCAAGGACATCCTCGCCAAGCCGGAGCGGCAGCGGAGGATCGTCTCGGAGGAGCTTGGCGAGATCGTCGCCAAGTGGGGCGACGACCGCCGAACGCAGATCATCCCGTTCGACGGCGAGGTCTCGATGGAGGACCTCATCGCCCGCGAGGACGTGGTCGTCACGATCACCCGCACCGGGTACGCCAAGCGGACCAAGGTCGATCTGTACCGCTCGCAGCGGCGCGGCGGTAAGGGCGTCAGCGGCGCCACGCTGCGGCAGGACGACATCGTCAGCCACTTCTTCGTCTGCTCGACCCACGACTGGATCTTGTTCTTCACGAACAAGGGCCGTGTCTACCGGGCCAAGGCGTACGAGTTGCCGGAGGCCAGTAGGGTAGCCAAGGGCCAACACGTGGCCAATCTGCTCGCCTTCCTACCCGACGAGCAGATAGCGCAGATCATTGAGATCCCGAACTACCAGGTAGCCCCCTATCTGGTACTGGCCACGAAGAACGGCCTGGTGAAGAAGACGCGGCTCGAGGAGTTCGACTCCAACCGTTCCGGCGGCATCATCGCGATCAACCTGCGCGATGAGGACGAGCTGGTCGGTGCTGCGCTGGTTGCGCCGGAGAACGACCTGCTGCTGGTCTCGAAGAAGGCACAGGCGATCCGGTTCAACGCCTCGGACGAGGCGTTGCGGCCGATGGGCCGGGCCACCTCGGGTGTGATCGGCATGCGCTTCACGGACGACGACGTCCTGCTGGCCATGGAGGTCGTGCGGGAAGGTTTGGACGTTCTGGTGGCCACGAACGGGGGATACGCGAAGCGCACCCCGATCGAGGAATACCCGGTGCAGGGCCGGGGAGGTAAGGGCGTGTTGACCGCGAAGATCACCGAACGGCGCGGTGGTCTGGTTGGCGCGGTGGTGATCGATCCGGACGACGAGCTGTTCGCGATCACCAGCAATGGTGGTGTCATTCGGACTCCGGTGAAGCCTGTACGCCGTACGCGTGACCGGAACACAATGGGGGTCAAGCTGATGGACCTCCCGGACGGCGTGACTATCGTGGCGATTGCTCGCAATGCCGACGAGCCTGACGAACAGGACTAGTTGAATGACGGAGACACAGGCGAAGTCGGGGAACACGGGGACCTCGGCCAAACCGGTCGACGAGGAGGCCGCCAAGGGCGGCACACCAGCGACCGGCCGCGCGGCCGTGGGCCGGGCGACGGTCCCCGCCGACGCGCCTGCCCCGAAGTTCACCAGGGCTCCAGGTATGACACCCCCGCCGGAGCAGCCGGGCGAGGATGGCGGGTCGGGCGACAAGACCGAGGCGGCCAGCGCCGAGGCGCCGACGTCGGCCGCCGCCAATTCCCCGGGTCCGGCGGCGGCACCCTCGGCCCGTCCGACGACCACCCAGCCGATCGGCGTCCGGCCCGGTCAGGCGGCGTCAACCGGGTCCACCGGCACCCAGCCGCGGATCACACCCGGGATGACCCAACCGCAGCCGGACGCCGCGCGCGCCGGCGTTGCCGGCCGCCCGGCCAGCGGCGGT
>NZ_JAKKFF010000389.1 GCF_022229015.1 Micromonospora foliorum | reverse complement strand
ACGGCCTGCCGTCGGCGAGCGCCGCGACCGCCGGCCCGATCACCGGCCTCGGCGGGAAGTGCATCGACGTGGCCGGCGCCAGCTCGGCCAACGGCACGCCCGTCCAGCTCTACGACTGCAACGGCAGCGCGGCCCAGACGTGGACCGTCGGCAACACCGACAACTCGATCCGGGCACTCGGCAAGTGCCTCGACGTCACCGCCGCGTCGACCGCCAACGGTGCCAAGGTGCAGCTGTACGACTGCAACAGCACCGGCGCGCAGAAGTGGACCGCCAGCAACGGCGCGCTCGTCAACTCCGGCTCCGGCAAGTGCCTCGACGTCACCGACCGGAGCACCGCGAACGGCACCCGGTTGCAGATCTGGACCTGCGGCGGCACCACGAATCAGCAGTGGACCCTGCCGGGCGGCGGCAGCACCCCCACGCCCACCACCCCGAGCGGGACCAACCTCGACGACCCGGCGAAGAAGAACGTCGCCATGCAACTCGTCTCCGCCGCGGAGAACTCCTCGCTCGACTGGCGCGCGCAGTTCTCCTACATCGAGGACATCGGCGACGGGCGAGGCTACACCGCCGGCATCATCGGCTTCTGCTCCGGCACCGGCGACATGCTCGAACTGGTCGAGGCGTACACCCGCACCAAGCCGGGCAACGTGCTCGCCGGCTACCTGCCGGCGCTGCGCAACGTCAACGGCACCGCGTCGCACGCCGGCCTCGACCCCAACTTCCCCCGCGACTGGCGGACCGCGGCTACCGACCCGGTGTTCCAGGCCGCCCAGGAGGCCGAACGCGACCGGGTCTACTTCAACCCGTCGGTACGCGACGGCAAGAACGACCAGGTGCGGGCGCTCGGTCAGTTCGCCTACTACGACGCGGCGGTCATGCACGGGTACGAGGGCATGCGCCAGATCCGCAGCCGCGCCCTGAACCGGGCCAAGCCGCCGGCCCAGGGCGGCGACGAGCGGACCTGGCTCAACGCCTTCCTCGACGAACGGGTCATCGAGATGAAGAAGGAGCAGGCCCACTCGGACACCTCCCGCGTCGACACGGCCCAGCGGGTGTTCCTCAACAACGGCAACTTCAACCTGAACACCCCACTGGTGTTCGCCGTCTACGGCGAACAGTTCCGCATCGGCTGACGCGCAGACGTTCAGGGCGCCGCCTCGCGGCGCCCTGAACCGTGCTCGGGACCGGGAGCAGGCTTGCCTTGACGCTGACGACAAGGTCTAGCGTGGTCGCGACGGGCTGGTCGAGGAGGTCTGATGCTGATCGGCGAGCTGGCGGAACGGGCGGGCACGAGCACCCGAACGCTGCGCTACTACGAAGCCCACGGGTTGGTACACCCGCAGCGCTCGGCGAACGGCTACCGCGTCTACGACGAGGCGGAGCTGCGAGTCGTCCGGGAGATCCGGGCGCTGCTCGACGTCGGCTTCGGCCTTGAGGACGTCCGTCCGTTCGTCGCCTGTCTACGAGCGGGTAACGCGTCCGGCGACGTCTGTCCGGATTCCGTGCTGGTGCTGCGACGCAAGCTCGCCGAGGTCGACGACTACCTCGATCGGCTCGGAGCGGTCCGTCGGCAGTTGCACACGCAGCTCAGCCACGCCATCGCGCACCGGGAAGAAACATGCCCCAAGAAACGAGCGTCAGCTCCCTGACCACCGTCACCGACAACACGTTCGCCGAGCTGGTGCTGGCCAGCGACCGGCCCGTCGTGGTCGACTTCTGGGCGGAGTGGTGCCCGCCGTGCAAGATGATCGAGAAGAGCCTCGTCGAGCTGGCGCGGGAGTTCGGCGACCGTATGGTCATCGCCAAGCTCAACTCCGACGACAACCCGCAGGCCACACGGCGCTACGGAGTCATGTCCCTGCCGACGCTGCTGGTGTTCCGTCGTGGCGAGGTCGTCGGCTCGGTCGTCGGGTCAAGGCCGAAACTCCACCTGCGGCAGAGCCTGACCATGCACGCCGGCCTGTGACCGTCACCGCCGGTCGAGTGCCGCCTCCTGCTGTTGAGCGTGGCGACGGTGGTCCTCACGGTGGCGGCACGGGCCCTCGCCGGGCGGGTGGTGCAGGGGCTGGTCGTGTCTATGTTCGTCGGTGGTAGTGGTTGCGGCGGGGGACCTGTTCGGGGTCGAGCCAGGCGGGTGGGATGAATTCGGGGTGGCCGTCGCCGGCTAGTTGGACGGTCCAGTCGCTGTGGTGTAGGTGTCGGTGGTGGTGGCCGCAGAGCAGGACGGCGTTGGTGAGGCTGGTTGGGCCGCCGTCGGCCCAGTGGTGGATGTGGTGGGCGTGGCACCAGCGGGGTGGTCGGTCGCAGCCGGGGAACGCGCAGCCGCGGTCGCGGAGTACGAGGGCGCGGCGCAGTGGCCCGGTGATGAGGCGGCGTTGTCGGCCGACGTCGAGTGGTTGGCCGGTGCCGCCGAGGACGGCGGGCAGCAGGGTGGCGTCGCAGGCGAGTCGACGCACCGTGTCCGGGGTGAGGTGCAGGCCGGTGTCGAGGGTGCCGGTGCCTAACTGCCGGGTCAGCGCCTCGTAGGTCGTGGTGACGACGACCTGCGCCGGGTCGCCGCCGTGCTCGGGTAGCTTCCCGGTACGGAGGGTGAGTCGGCAGAGGTCGGCGAGGGCGTCGTGGCGGCGTTGACCGGCAGAGCGTTGGTCGTCGGGGCCGCAGGGCGCGCTCAGTGGGTCGATGGCGGCGCGGAGCAGGCCGGCGGTTTCGGCGTCGAGGGTGCCGGTGAGTCGGAGGCGACCGTCGGTCTGCTCGGACAGGGTGAGGTGCCGGTCGTGGGCGGCGCGGCGTGCTTCGGCGTCGAGTGCGGCTTGGGCGGTGGCGTCGGCGATGTCGGGGGCGACGTGGTCGAGGATGCGGGTGCCGAGTTTGCGCAGGTGGGTGGGGTCGAACTGCCGGGCCCAGTCGGTGAGCACACCGACCGCTTTGTCGGCGGTCTCGGCGTCGGCCGACCTGTTCACGGTCTCAACGGTGTCGGCGATGACCCGGGCCTGGTCCAGGCTGATGACGCCATCAGCCAGCGCTTGTCGGATGCCGGGGTTACTGGTGTCAAGGGTGGTGGCGAGGTCGACGAGGCGGCGGGCGGAGGGGATGGTGAGTCGCAGGCGGTCGCGCAGCCACACGGCGGTGCTGGAGGCGCCTTGGGCGCGGGCGGTGCCCCGGCCGTCGACCTCGCGGATCAGAGCGAGTTTGACGGCGGCGAGGCGTTTCTCCAAGCGGTGCGCGGCGTCGAGCGCGGCGATCAGCTCGTGTTCTGGGAGGGCCCAGGCGGCGGCGTCGACGCAGGCGGCGACCGCGTCGTCTGCCTGCGCCAACTCCTCGACCATGACCCGAGACTAGAACAGGTGTACGACACTTTCAGTGGCTATGATCGATCGCTGTGTCCACGCCCGGGCTATCGTGCATCGCATGCGCGTTTCCGGTTGGCTCGAGGACACCAGGACTTCGTACGACACCGTGGCGGTCAGCTACGCCGAGTTGCTGCGGGACGCCATCGCCGACGAGCCGTTCCAGCGGGGCATCCTGGCGCTCTTCGCCGAGCTGGTGCGAGCCCAGGGGAATGGGCGGGTCGCCGATATCGGCTGCGGTCCGGGGCAGATCACCGCCCATCTGCACGACATCGGCCTGGACGCGTTCGGTGTGGACCTGTCGTCCGCGATGATCGAGGTGGCCCGACAGGACCACCCCGGCCTACGGTTCGAGGTCGGCTCGATGACGGCTCTCGAACTGGCCGATGGTTGCCTGACCGGCCTGCTCGCGTGGTTCTCTCTGATCCACGTCCCCGACGACGAGGTCCCCACAGTCTTCGCCGAGTTCTTTCGGGTGCTGCGGCCTGGCGGAGCCCTGCTGCTGGGCTTCCACGCCGGCGACGGCAGCAGGCTCAAGACGGAGGGTTACGGCGGGCATCCGATGAATGTCTACGTGCACCGCCGGTCACCGGCCCGGGTCGCGACCTGGTTGGAAGGTTCCGGCTTCACCGTCGATGCGGAGATGTCGCATCGCCAAGCCCCGAGCGTCCGAGGTGGCTTCGTCTTCGCCCGTCGGTGAGGGAGACAGAGGAGCCCCGATGATCGAGATCGCTGACCGCCCGCACGGCTCGAACCGCATGGTGTGTTCGGCCGGATCCGCGCCGACATGAACCAGCCCGCGCGTTGACTTGACCTCAAGCTCGGGTGAGGTCCTAGCCTCCGGTATCGGAGGTTACGCATGAGCATGGAAATTACCGCGTGGATGTCTCTGCACCACGCGATGAACGCGCAGGACGAGCGACCGCTGTCCCGCGCCACCTTGAAGCGGATCGCGCAGTTCGCACGGCCACACCGCGCCTTGATCATCAGGTTCCTGTTGTTGAGTGTGGTGACGGCGGTCCTCACGGTGGCGGCGCCCGTTCTCGCCGGTCGGGTGGTCGACGCGATAGTGGACGGCGCCGACAGTGGCGTGGTGATCCGGTTGGCCGTACTGATCGCCGTGATCGCCCTCGCCGAGGCCGGGCTGGGTCTGGTGACGCGATTTCTGTCCGCCAGCATCGGTGAGGGGTTGATCGTCCAACTGCGGACGGCTGTCTTCGACCACGTTCAGCGCATGCCGGTGGCGTTCTTCACGCGGACCCGCACGGGTGCGCTGGTCAGCCGACTGAACAACGATGTGATCGGCGCGCAGCGGGCCTTCAGCGACACCCTGTCGAGTGTGGTCGGCAACGCCGTCACGCTGATGCTGACGTTGGCCGTGATGCTCACCTTCTCCTGGCAGATCACGCTGCTGGCGCTCGTCCTGCTGCCCATCTTCGTTCTCCCGGCCCGGCGGATGGGTTCACGGCTCGCCCAGTTGCAGCGTGAGGCGGCCGAGCACAACGCGGCCATGAGCACCCGGATGACGGAACGGTTCTCCGCACCCGGTGCCACGCTGGTCAAGCTGTACGGGCGGCCGGCCGAGGAGTCCGCCGAGTTCGCGGCCCGGGCACGTCGGGTCCGGGACATCGGCATCCGCGCCGCGATGCTGCAGTGGGTCTTCATCACCGCGCTCACCGTCGTTGGCTCGCTGGCTCTGGCCCTGGTCTACGGGCTGGGTGGTCTCTACGCCCTGCGGGGCAGCCTCGACGCCGGGACGGTGGTCGCCCTGGCGCTGCTGCTGTCGCGCCTCTACGCACCGCTGACATCGCTGGCCAGCGCTCGGGTCGAGGTGATGAGCGCGCTGGTGAGCTTCGAGCGGGTGTTCGAGGTTCTCGACCTCAAACCGCTGATCCTCGACAGGGCCGACGCCCGACCCCTTCCGGAGGGGCCGGTCGCGGTCGAGTTCGACGGGGTCCGGTTCGGCTACCCCTCAGCGGACAAGGTGTCGCTCGCGTCCCTCGAGGATGTGGCGAAGCTCGACACGCGCGGCGGCGAGGAAGTGCTGCACGGGGTCTCGTTCCGCGCCGAAGCGGGGCAGATGGTGGCGCTCGTCGGCTCCTCGGGGGCGGGCAAGTCGACGATCGCGCAGCTCGTGCCTCGCCTGTACGACGTCGAGGACGGCACGGTGAAGCTCGCCGACATCGACGTACGCGAACTGTCCGCGGAGTCGATCCGGACGGCGTTGGGCGTGGTGACCCAGGACGGGCACCTCTTCCACGAGAGCATCCGCGCCAACCTGGCGTTCGCCCAGCCGGACGCGACCGAGGACGAGATGTGGGAGGTGCTCCGGCGGGCCCGACTCGACGACCTGATCCGCAGCCTTCCCGATGGGTTGGACACCGTCGTCGGCGAGCGCGGATACCGCCTGTCCGGCGGCGAACGGCAACGGCTCACCATCGCGCGACTGCTGCTGGCCCGTCCGCGCGTGGTCATCCTCGACGAAGCCACCGCTCATCTCGACTCCACCTCGGAGGCGGCGGTGCAGGACGCCCTGGCCGAGGCGCTGACCGGCCGGACGAGCGTGGTCATCGCGCACCGGCTCTCCACCATCCGGGCAGCCGACCAGATCCTCGTCGTGGAAGCCGGGCGGATCGTCGAACGTGGCCGACACAGTGACCTGCTCGCCGCTGGTGGCCGCTACCACGAGTTGTACCGCACCCAGTTCGCCCAGGACCAGCCGACGGTCCAGGAGCAACGCGTGGCCATCTGACGGTTCAGGGGCACCTCATAACGTACGCGGTGGTCGGTCCGCCCAGGAAGGACGGCCCGACCACCGCGTCACCACGCGCCGCTGCCCACCCCGTCAAGCAGTCGGGGTGGGCAGCGGCGGCGGTCAGTCGTTGTCGTCCTTGTCGTCGTCGTTGTCGTCATCGGCGTCGTCGGCGTCGTTGTCATCGTCGTCGACCGGCTCCTGCTCGGCCTTGACCACCGACCCGTTGTCCCTGTCGACGTCCACCTCGTGCTCGGTGTCGCCCGCGACGATCTCGACGCTCCACACCGGCCTGCCATTCTCCTGCTCGGCTTCGACCTCGACGATCTGGCCGCCACCGGCCTTGGCGAGCGCGATCTCACCGGCGCGCTTCTCGTCGACCGCGCTGCCCGCCGGCGCGCCGCCGCTCGACGGCGTACCCGATGGGGTGCCGACCGACGGCGTACCCGATGGGGTGCCG
>NZ_JAKKFF010000388.1 GCF_022229015.1 Micromonospora foliorum | reverse complement strand
CTTCGCGTTCAGCGGCACCGCCACGTCGGCGGCCGCGCCCGCCGACCCGTCGGTCGCGCTCCCGCCGCCGGTCGCGCTGATCGGCCGGGAGCGCGACCTCACCGAGCTGGCCGGGATGCTGACCGCGGAGCGCGGGCCCCGGTTGGTCAGCCTCGTCGGCTTGGCCGGCGTGGGCAAGACCGCCCTGGCCACGTCGGTGGCGCACCTGGTTGCCTCCGCCCACCCGGCCGGCGTTGCCGGGGTGCTGGTCGGCGAGGGCTCGGACGGTCCGGACGTGCTCGCCGCCTCGATGTCGGTGCTCGGCGTGGCGCGCCTGTCCGAACTCGTGGCGCTGCTCGCCGGACGGCCGACGTTGCTGGTCATGGACGCGGTGGAGCACGCCCCGGGCCCGGTGGCCGCGACCCTGCACCGGTTGATGGGCGCACTGCCCTCGCTGCGGGTGCTGGTCACCGGGCGGCATCCGGTCGGGTTGCCCGGTGAGCGGGTGTGGCCGGTGGCGCCGCTCGACGTGCCACCACCGGAGGCCGAACACTCCGAACTCGAATCGTGGCCGGCGGTCGCGCTGTTCACCGCCCGGCTCGCCCAGGTCCGCCGGGAGCCACCCACCCCCGCTGAGCTGCCGGCGCTCGCCGCGTTGGTACGCCGGTTGGGAGGGCTGCCGTTGGCCATCGAGCTGATGGCCGCCCGGGGCCGACTCCTCGACCTCACCGAACTCCTCGACCGGTACGGCGACCGGGTGCTCGACCTGGCCACTCCCGCCGACGCGTCCACCCACCCGGGCTGGGACGCGCCGGAGGCGCTCACCAGCCGAACGAGCGGACCCGACTCCCGTGCGGCGGTCTCGGTCGCGGTCACCCTGCGGGACGCGGTGGCGTTCAGCTACCGCCTGTTGGCGTCGGACGAGCGGGCCGCGCTGCGGCAGCTGGCCGTCTTCGGTAACCGCTGGTCGGTGGAGTTGGCCGAGGAGATGCTCGCCGACGAGGCCGACCGGGACGGCACGGTGGCGATCGACCCGGTTCCGCTGCTGGACCGCTTCGTCGAGCTGGGGCTGCTGAGCGTACGAGGAACCGGGTCGTTCCGGTTCCGGCTGCTCGACGCGGTCCGTGACTACGCCGTCGAGCAGGCGGCCGGTGCAGGTGAGCTGACCTGCATCCGGCGTCGACACGCGGAGGTCATCGCGCGCCTGGTGGCGCGGACCGCCAGCGACCTGGTCGGCCCACGGTTACCCGACGCGGTGCACCGGCTGGACGAGATGAGCAGCGACATCAGCTCGTCGTTGGCCCACGCGGCCACCGACGACCCGTTGACCGCGCTGCGGCTGGCCGCCTGCCTGACCCGCTGGTGGCGGTTCCGTGGGCGCGATGTCGTCGGGCGGCAGTGGCTGCGGCGGCTGCTGGCGGACCCGCGTACCGCTGACGCCGACCCTCTCCTGCGTGGCTGGGCCGCCCTCGGCGTCGCCCGGCTCGCGGCCGAGCACGGCGCGGGTGCCGAGGAGCTGTCGACGGCCCGCGCGGCGTTGGACACCTTCCGGGAGGCCGGCGACGTCACCGGGGAGTTGGAGGCGCGAAACGTGCTCGGCACTCTGCTGATCTCGGTCGGGCGGCAGGACGAGGCTCGCGAGCAGGCCGAGGCGCTGCTGCGGTTGGCCGCCCGCAACGGTCGGACCCGCGACCTGGCGGTGGCCCAGAACAGCCTCGCCTGGCACGAGATCCGCGCGGGCGACCTGGCTGCGGCCCGCCGCCGGCTCGCGGCGGTCGACCGCCTTGCCGCCGAGAGTGGGGAGCAGCGACTGCGGGTGCTGGGCTGGGCCAATCGCGCCGAGGTTGCCCGCCTGGAGGGCTGGTACGCGGACGCCGTCGATCGTGGCCGGAGGGCGATCGCGGCCCTGTCGGAGCTGGGTGATCCCGGAGGCCGCCGTCGGGTGCTCGGGACCGTCGGGTTGGCGCTCGCCCAGGAGGGGCGGGTCGCGGAGGCGACCGAGGTGCTGACCGAGTTGCGCGCCGGGGGCGTGGAGGCGGTGCCGACGCGTCCGACCGTGCCGCGACCGCGCTCGGACGACGCGGTGCTGGCCTGGGGTGGGCCGGAGGTCGGGCTCTGTGCGCTGATCGAGGGCAACCTGGCGCTGCACCGGGGTGACCGGGAGTTGGCTGCCGAGTGGTTCGCCGCCGCCGCCGACCATGCGGGGCAGGATCGCCGCGACGCGGTGGAGGCGCTGGTGGGCCTGGCCGCGAGCACCGCGGACCCGGCGGTGCTCGATCGACTGGACCGGGTCTGTGTGGAGAGCGGCATCCGGCTGTTGCCGCAGGAGTCGGGCCTGCTCTACGCGCTGATCGCCGCCCGGGGCGGACCGGCTCACTAGCCTGCGCTTGCCCCGATCGCGACGGGAGAGTGGCGCGGGCGAAGAGCCCCCTTTGGTGCTACCCCTCGCTGATCGCCCGCGCCGTCACCCCCCGGTGATCCCCGGTGCAGGAAGCCTGCCACCGGCGCGGTGGCAGAAAGTCGCCTTGGACCGAATCCTCCAGCTTGGCTGGGTCAGTTCTGCCGGTCTTTCTGCCGCTGCCATGGCCCGGCAGCGGGTGCTTCTCAGTGCCGTCGGGGGGCGCCGTCGGTGGCGGCGAACTGCTCCGGGCTGGCGTCGTCACTGCCGGCGGTGGCGCACGGGTGCGCGGCGTCGCGGACCCGGCGCAACCCGTCGAGGAGGGCCGCGAGCGCCTCGGGGTCGAGTTGCCCGGTGAACCACTGCTCGATCATCTGCAGGTGCCCGGGCAGCGTCTCGTTCAGCCGTTGCATCCCGGTGCCGGTGACCACCGCGTACGAGCTGCGTCGGTCGTTCGGGCAGGCCCGGCGGGTGAGCAGCCCGTCACGCTCCATCCGGTCCACCACCCGGGTCACTCCGCTGGTCGACAGGGAGGTCTGCGCGGCGAGGTCGGTCATGCGTAGTTGGTTGCCCGGCGAGCGGGCCAGTCGGGTGATGACCTCGAACTCGACCGCGGAGAGGCCGTGCTCCTCGAGTTGGGCGTTGAACCGGGCTGACAGCCCGGCGTGTGCCTCGAAGAGCAGGCCGACGGCGGTGATCCGGGGATCGTCGAAGACGTTGGTCACCCGTTCAGCATACCAGTGCTTGACACGGGGAATGTTGTTGCAGTTATAGTTGCTCAAGCAGTCGTTGGGCTACTAAACAATCTCCTGGAGGACAGCACCATGACCAGCAGCATCGATGCGGTAACCCGCGACTGGGACGGCCTCACCATCCCGGCGGCCGGCACCTACGCGCTCGACGTGGCGCACAAGCGGGTCGGCTTCGTTGCCCGGCACATGATGGTGAGCAAGGTGCGCGGCGAGTTCAACGAGGCGACCGCCACCATCACCGTTGCCGAGGACCCGCTGCAGTCGTCGGTCGTCGCCACCATTCAGGCCGCCAGTGTCGACACCACCCAGGCCGACCGGGACGCTCACCTGCGCAGCCCCGAGTTCCTGGACGCCGAGAAGTTCCCGACGCTCGAGTTCCGCAGCACCGGGGTCAAGTCCCGTCGTGGCGGCGAGTTCGTGCTCACCGGCGACCTGACCATCAAGGACGTCACCCGTCCGGTCGAGCTGGAGGTGGAGTTCGAGGGTGTCGGCCGCAGCCCGTTCGGCCAGGACATCTTCGGCTTCTCCGCGAGCACCGAGATCGACCGCGAGGAGTTCGGCCTGACCTGGAACGTCGCCCTGGAGACCGGTGGCGTGCTGGTCAGCCGCAAGATCAAGATTGAGATCGAGGGCGAGGCCGTTCGCCAGGCCTGATCCCCGAGGATCGCCGGAGGGCCAGGGGGATCCTCCCGGTGATCCGGTACGCAGGGCCCGCGCCGTACGTCGGCGCGGGCCCTGCGTCGTACCCGCTCGTGGTAATCGTCACGGGTTGTTCGCACCGCCATCGGGTCCAGCTGGTCGGCGACGGGGTACAGATGGCGCCACGAGCGCGTCCACGCCGGTCGACGTCGGTTCACCGCCGTCGGCCTCTGGCCCCGTCAGGTGGGCGCTCTTACCGTGGATGCTTCACAAAGCGCTTCCGGGACGGCAGGATCCCGACCGCGCCGGCCGTCGGGAGGACACATGGGCAGGGACGTCTCAGAGGGCGCCTTCACCCGGGATGATCGCGTCCGGTATCGGCAGAAGGTGCGGCGGTGCCTGGACGTCTTCGCCCTGATGCTGGACGACTTCGGCTTCGACGCCGACCGGCCGATGACCGGCCTGGAGATCGAGCTCAACCTGGTCGACTCGGCCGCCGAGCCGGCGATGCGCAACGAGGAGATCCTCGCCGACATCGCGGACCCCCTCTTCCAGACCGAGCTGGGGCAGTTCAACCTGGAACTCAACGCCGAGCCCCGGCTGATCGAGGGCACCGGCTTCGCCGACTACGAGCACGACCTGCGCGGCAGCCTCTCCCGGGCCGACGAGCGCGCCGCCAGGTCCGACGCGAAGATCGTCCTGGTCGGCATCCTGCCCACCCTCACCGAGGGGCACCTGGTCGAGGACAACCTCTCCACCAACGAGCGTTACCGGGTGCTCAACGACCAGATCGTCGGCGCCCGGGGCGAGGACATCGAGCTGGACATCCGCGGCGTCGAGCAGTTGCGGACGCACACCGACTCGATCGCCCCCGAGGCCGCCTGCACGAGCCTCCAGTTCCACCTCCAGGTCGCCCCGGACAGCTTCGCCGACTACTGGAACGCCTCCCAGGCCATCGCCGGGGTGCAGGTGGCGGTCGGGGCGAACAGCCCCTTCCTGTACGGCCGCCAACTGTGGGCCGAAACGCGGATCGCCCTGTTCCAACAGGCCACCGACACCCGCCCGGACGAACTCAAGGCCCAGGGCGTACGGCCGCGGGTGTGGTTCGGCGAACGGTGGATCACCTCGATCTTCGACCTGTTCGAGGAGAACGTCCGGTACTTCCCGCCGCTGCTGCCGATCTGCGAGGACGAGGACCCGGTGGAGGTCCTGCACGCCGGTGGTGTGCCGCAGCTCGGGGAGCTGCGGCTGCACAACGGCACGGTCTACCGGTGGAACCGGCCGGTCTACGACATCATGAACGACCGCCCCCACCTGCGGGTGGAGAACCGGGTGCTGCCGGCCGGTCCGACGGTGGTGGACATGCTGGCCAACGCGGCCTTCTACTTCGGGCTGGTACGCGGTCTGGCCGAGGCCGACCGACCGATCTGGAGCCAACTCACCTTCAGCTCCGCCGAGGAGAACTTCCACGCCGCCGCCCGACGTGGCCTCGACGCCGTTCTGCACTGGCCCGGGCTCGGCGACGTGCCGGTCACCAAGCTGGTCCTGGAGCAACTGCTGCCCACCGCCGCCGCCGGCCTGGACGGGTTCGGTGTCGCCCCGGCGCAGCGGGACCGGCTGCTCGGCATCATCGAGCAGCGCTGCCGTACCGGCCGCAACGGGGCCGTCTGGCAGACCGAGGCGGTCTGGGCGGCGGAGCGGCACCAGGGCATGGACCGGGCGGCCGCGCTGCACCACATGGTCCAGCGCTACGCCGAACTCCAGCGCACCAACCAACCCGTCCACACCTGGCCAGTCCCCTAACCCCACCCACCCCACCCCCACCCCCCCGCCCGACCACGGTTGATCATGAAGTTATTGCCATGACACGCCGGGCCAGGTGGCAATAACTTCATGATCAACGGGGGTGGCCGGGGCCCTGGGGGTTAGTCGGTGGTGGGGCGGACGGCGCGGCGGGATGCTCGGGTTTGCCGGCTCGTCGGGGCCAGGTTCTCCGCCGTTGCCGTTTCGGCGGGACGGGACTTGTCCGTGCGGTCCGGGTCCGTACGCGGGGCGGGCACCTGCGGTGCCGCGGTGGCCTCGCCCGGCAGAGGGACCGTCCGGGGCGCCTGCGGTGAGGCGTCAGTCCTCCGGCGCCGCGCCGCGGTTCCGGCCGTCGAGGTTGTGGGTCCGGTCGTCCCGGCTGGGGTCCCGGCCGTCGGGGCTGGGGTCCCGGTCGTCCCGGCTGGGCTTCCGGTCGTCCCGGCTGGGCTTCCGGTCGTCGGGTCCGTGGGTCCGGCCGCCGAGCCGGAGACCGGCGGCGCCGGGTCGGTCCCGGCGACCGGGGTCGGGTCGGCCACCGTGTCCCGAGCAACCGCACTGCGGGTGGCCGAGCGGCTCCGCTCGGCTGGGTGGCTCCGATCGGCTCGCTCGCCGAGGCGGGCGGCCAGCACCGAGCCGCCGATGCCGGCGATCACCGCGTACGGGGCGATCAGCTGGGTGGACAGCTGCGCGGGGCCCAGCGTCGACCAGTGCGGCAGGGTGGTCAGGTAGGCGAGCGCGACGAGCACCGGGCCAGCCGCGCCGGAGGCCGCCACGCCCACGCGGTGCCCGCCCGAGCGGGCGGACCGCCGGGCGGCCAGTACGCCGATCAGCAGCGCGGGCACCAGTGCCAGCAGCGCACCGGGCCAGTAGAGCTGACCCCCGATCCAGTACCGGGCGTGGTCCGGGTCGAACTGCCAGGTGCCGAGTTGCGCGCCGGTCAACCCTCGTCCGACGCGTACCCCGTCGATCACCGAGACCACCGCGAGCAGCCAGAGCCAGGCGGCCGTTGCGGCCACGTTGGCCGCGGCGGCTCGGGAACGAAGCGCCCAGATCGCGACGAGGACGCCGATCAGGATGCCCAGCGCTGCCTGCACGGCGGCCGTCCGTTGCGGCGCGCCGGTGTCCGCGCCGGTCGCGACCCGCGCGGGTACGGCGATCAACAGAACCGTGACCAGGCCGCCCAACCCGGCGCCGAGCGCCAGGGCCACCCGCCGCAGCAGGCCGCCACGGTCGTGCGGCTCGGCCACCGGCGGTGGTGTTTTCGGCACCTCCGGCGGGGCGGCGTCCGCGCCCGACCAGTTGGCGGAGGCCGCGGACCGGGCGACGGTCGGTGGACGCCCGTCACCCGGGGTTTCGTGCTCCGGCGCCTGATCGCCGAGCTGCGGGCCCTCGTGGCGCGCACCGTCGGTCGCGGTGAGCGGAGAGGTCGCGGCCCGCGCTGGGACGTTGCGTTGGTGGAGCCGCTGTGCGCAGACCGCGCCGAGGACCGTCGAACTGGCGGCGAGCCAGGTGGCCCAGGCGAGGCCGTCCGCCCAGGCTGTGCCGGTCGCACCGGCATCGGTGGGCGTCCAGGTGATGACGCCGAGCCCGTAGCCGAAGCCCAGTTGTGCGGCACCCGCGCCGGCAGCGACCCCGATCGCCGTCGCGATCGACACTCCCCAGCCCTGTCTGGCCATGCCGGGCAGCGTAACGTCCCGTCGTCGGCGCGGCGAGTCGCAACGACCCGCCGGTGTGGACCGCCGGTGCGGCGGATTGGGCGGCGGGCGGTACGGTCGCCGGTGATGAGGCGGTGGGCGTTATGACGGACACGAACACGGGCCAGCAGAGTGCCGCCGGTGGCGGTGCGGGCCGGACCAGCGTCGTACTCGGTGGTGGGTTGGTGGCGGTGCTGCTCGCCGCTGTCGGCGCGACCGGTGGCTGGTTGCTGGCCGGAGAGGACGACGCACCCTCTGGTGATCCGCTGGCCGTCGTGACCACGGCTGGCGCGCCGACCAGTCGGGCCACCGCACCCCGACCGAGCAGCGGACGGCCGGCACCGTCGGCGGTCGAGACCTCCGCCACCTCGACCAAGGGGACCGGCCTGACCGTGCCACCGGTGATCGGCAATGACTTCGAGCAGGCCCGGGAGACCCTGCGCAAGCAGCGGCTGGGATGGCGGCTGGTCTTCGGTGGCGGCGTCGGTCGTACGGTCGAGAGCACCGCACCGGACGTGGGCACCGAGGTCGCCCGGGGGACGACTGTGCAACTCCAGGTCGCCGGGCCGGCTCCGGCCGCCGAGGTGCCGGACGTGGTCGGCAAGAGCTGCGCCGACGCCGCCGACGACTTGGTCGACGAGGGCCTCTACCCGCGCTACGTCAGCGGACGCGCAGGCAAGGTCAGCCGGCAGGAGCCCGCCGAGGACGGCCCGGCCCGGTGGAACGACCAGGTCAGCATCTGGTGTGGCTCCGTCGACCAGCCGACAGCGCAACCCACGCCCTGATTCCGGGCCGGCGGGTCGAGCCTCCCGGCGCGTACCCGCCGCTCTGCCGCGCCGGCACCCGGCGCGGCTCGGCACGCTGATCCCCACCGATGGTGGTGTGGGCGACTAGGTTGGCGGTCGAGGGCCATGACGCCCGTCCGGGTTGGGGAAAGGACGTGCGATGAGCGACGACCGCCAGGAGCCTCCCGCCGGCGAGCACGACGACCGGACCCGCCCCCTGCCCTCCGCCGCTGATCGGCCGGACCCGCCCGGGCCCGCAGCTGACCGGTCGGAGCCGACCCGACCCGCCGCCGACCCGTCGGAGCCGACCCGGCCCGCCGCTGACCGG
>NZ_JAKKFF010000387.1 GCF_022229015.1 Micromonospora foliorum | reverse complement strand
CGGGGCACCGACCGCGGCGGAGACCGAGCCGGTGACCGCCAGGGCGGCGAGCACCCGGCCCCGCATCGCGGCGTCGGTGTCGAGCTGGGCGCGGGTGCCGACGGTGGTGTCGATGACCACCGCGGCGGCGGCGATCGGCAGGATCACCGCGGCGAAGCTCCAGGTGCCCGGTGCGAGGCCGGCGACGATCTGCAACCCGCTGGCGAGCAGGCCTGCCACGACGAGCGTCCGGTAGCCCAGGGAACTCCGCCGGGCCGCGACGAGCGCACCCACCACCGTTCCGACCGCGAACACGGTCGACAGCAGGCCGTACCCGGAGGCGCCGGCGTTCAGTGGGCCGTCGCTCATGGCGGCCATGGTCACCTGGTAGTTGCGGCCCAGGCTGCCGAGCACGAACGACAGGGCCAGCGCGAGGAGCAGCACCGGCTGCCCCCGCAGGTAGGCGAACCCGGCCCGGACACCGCCCCGGGCCCGGCCGGCGTCCGGCACCGGGAGGCCGGGCACGGCTGCCGGGCGTACGGCGAACAGCGCCACCACCACGGCGGCGAAGCTGGCCGCGTTGATGCCGAACAGCAGGGCGGGGCCGACGGCTGCCACCACCACGGCACCGAGGCTCATGCCGAGGATGCGGCCGGCGGAGTTGGTGAGGGAACCGAGCGCCAGGGCGTTGCCCAGCGTCTCCCGGTCGACGAGGCTGGCTGCCCAGCGCCCCAGCACCGGGCCTTCGACCGCCGAGACGGCACCGGCGGCCAGGGAGATCGCGAAGATCAGCGGCAGGCCGCCGACCCCGGTCAGGGCGACCGCCGCCAGTCCGGCGGCGAGCGCGGCGTGGGCACCCTGGGCGGCGATCAGCAACGGGCGGGCCGGCAGCCGGTCGGCCAGCACACCGCCCCAGACGCTGAGCAGCAGCGTGGGCGCCGCCTGGAGCAGCACGGCGAAGCCCATGGACGTCGCCGAGCCGGTTTCCTTCAGGACGTACCAGTTGACCCCGAGGACCTGCATCCAGGTGCCGATGACGGAGACGAAGCCGGCGAGCGCCCAGATCCGGTAATTGCGGTGGCGCAGCGCGGCGAAGGTGGCACCTCTGGCCACGACGAACCTCCAGCGATCGGCAGCATGATCATTCATGCCGATCGCGGCGCGGTTCGGCAGCCGGCAAGTCTTGCCGGCCTAAACCTTTTTGCCCACATTTGTGAGCGGCTTCACCAGCGGGAATGTCCGGCCGGTGCGGCAGCAGAACTGCCGCACCGACCGGACGCCCGCACCTCAGCGAGCGGCGAGGGCCTGCGCGGCCGGGCCCACCGGGGCCGGCAACGCGCCGACACCGCCCAGATAGGCGTGGATGGCGGCGGCGGCCGCCCGCCCCTCGGCGATGGCCCAGACGATCAGCGACGCGCCCCGGTGCATGTCACCGGCAACGAACACCCCGTCGGCGTCGGTCTGCCAGTCGTCGCGGGCGTCGATGGCGCCCCGAGGGTTGCGGGCCACACCGAACTGGGCCAGCAGCGGCTGCTGCTCGGTGCCCTCGAAGCCGATCGCCAGCAGCACCAGATCGGCCGGCAACTCCCGCTCGGAGCCCGGCACCACGGTGACGACCCGTCGGCCGTCGCGCTTCTGCACGGTCACCTCGGCGATCCGCACCGCCCGCACCTGGCCGGTGCCGTCGTCCACGAACTCCTGCACCGCCACGGCGAAGACCCGCTCGCCACCCTCCTCGTGCGCCGGGTAGCTGCGCAGGACCCACGGCCAGGTCGGCCACGGGTCCCGTGCCTCGTCGCGCTCGCGCGGCGGCTGCGGGTACAGGTCGAGCTGGTGCACGCCCGCGGCGCCCTGGCGGTGCGCCACACCGAGACAGTCCGCCGCCGTGTCACCGCCACCGATGATCACCACGTGCTTGCCGGCCGCGTCGATCGGAGTGCCGTCCGGCAACACCGCCCGCGCCAGCCGACGCTCGCCGGTGGCCACCACGCCGGCCTGGTCGGTGGCCGCGGTGGCGACCGCGCGATTCGCCGCGACCAGGTGCGCCATCGCCTGGTGTACGCCCCGAAGCGCCCGCCCCGGGGTCTCCGGGGTGTCCCGACCCTGCAACGCCCCAGCGGCCAGCAACACCGCGTCGTGCTCGGCGCGCAACTGGTCGGCGGTGACGTCCACCCCGACGTTCACGCCGGTGCGGAAGCGCACCCCCTCGGCGGTGAGCTGGGCCAGCCGGGCGTCGATGTGCCGCTTCTCCAACTTGAAGTCGGGGATGCCGTACCGGAGCAGGCCACCGATCGCGTCGTCGCGTTCGTACACCGTCACGGCGTGACCGGCGCGGGCCAACTGCTGGGCGGCGGCGAGGCCGGCGGGCCCGGAGCCGACGACGGCGACCGAGCGGCCCGACGGCGCCGGCACCGGGCGGGGGGTGAACCCCCGCGCCGCGGCGGCGTCGGCGATCTCCACCTCGACCTGCTTGATGGTCACCGGTTGACCGCCGGAGATGCCGAGCACGCAGGCCGCCTCGCAGGGCGCCGGGCAGAGCCGGCCGGTGAACTCCGGGAAGTTGTTGGTGGCGTGCAGCGACTCCACCGCGGCGTCCCAGTTGCCGGTCCGCACCAGGTCGTTCCAGTCCGGGATGCGGTTGCCCAGCGGGCAGCCGTCGTGGCAGAACGGGATGCCGCAGTCCATGCATCGGGTGGCCTGCTCACGGACCAGTTCCTCGCCGGCCGGCGGGTACACCTCCCGCCAGTCGCTGATCCGCACCGGCACCGGGCGGCGGGCCGGCAACCGCCGGTCGTAGCGCAGGAAACCGTTCGGGTCAGGCACGTGCCACCTCCTGGGCAGCCACCCGCGGGGCGGGCGGCACCGGCATCGCCGGCACAGCGGGTGCGGTCAGTTCTGTCATGACCGCGTCGTCGACGTCGCGGCCGGCTGCTTCGGCGGCCCGCATGATCTCCAGCACCCGGCGGTAGTCGCGGGGTACCACCGCGGTGAACTCGGCCATCGCCTCCGGCCACCGCTTGAGCAGCTCCTCGGCGACCGCCGACCCGGTCTCGGCCACGTGCCGTTGGACCAGCTCGTGCAACAGCGACTGTTCCTGCTCGCCCAGTGGCATCAGGTCGACCAGTTCCGCGTTGACCCGGGCCCGGTCCAGGTGGTGCACGAACGCCATCCCGCCGGACATGCCGGCGGCGAAGTTGCGGCCGGTCGCGCCGAGCACCACCACCGTGCCGCCGGTCATGTACTCGCAGCCGTGGTCACCGACACCCTCGACCACGGCGACCGCGCCGGAGTTGCGCACCGCGAACCGCTCCCCCACCCGGCCGCGCAGGAAGACCTCGCCCGCCGTGGCCCCGTACAGGATGGTGTTGCCGGCGATGATCTGATCCTC
Organism: Micromonospora foliorum; assembly: GCF_022229015.1. Classification (GTDB taxonomy): domain Bacteria; phylum Actinomycetota; class Actinomycetes; order Mycobacteriales; family Micromonosporaceae; genus Micromonospora; species Micromonospora foliorum. Next base: position 4,726 of record NZ_JAKKFF010000387.1, on the reverse strand, counting down.
GGCCCGCTGCCCCGGCGCGGCGTCCGGGTCGAGGAACGGCGCGGCGGCGTCCGGGCGGACGATGAGCCGGCCCCCGGAGAGGCCCTTGCCCACGTAGTCGTTGGCGTCGCCGTGCAGGCGCAGGGTCACCCCGCGCGGCAGGAACGCGCCGAACGACTGCCCAGCCGTGCCGTGCAGCACGAACTCGATGGTGTCCTCGGGAAGGCCGGCGCCACCGAAGCGACGGGTCACCTCACCGCCGAGCATCGCGCCGACGCTGCGGTGCTCGTTGCGCACCGCCACCTCGACCCGCACCGGCGCCCCGTCCTCCAGAGCCGGACGGGCCAGCGCGATCAGCTCGTTGTCGAGTGCCTGCTCCAGGCCGTGATCCTGCGCGCGGACCCCGCGTCGGGCCGCGCCGGCGGGCAGCTCCGGCAGGTGCAGGACGGGCGCCAGGTCCAACCCGTGCGCCTTCCAGTGCGTCAGCGCCGGGGCCACGTCGAGCAGCTCGGACTGCCCGATCGCCTCCTCGATCGACCGGAAGCCCAACTCGGCCAGGTAACCGCGCACCTCCTCGGCGAGGAAGAGGAAGAAGTTCTCCACGAACTCCGGCTTGCCGGTGAAGCGCTCCCGCAGCACCGGGTTCTGCGTGGCGATGCCGACTGGGCAGGTGTCCAGGTGGCAGACCCGCATCATCACGCAGCCCTCGACGATCAGCGGCGCGGTCGCGAAGCCGAACTCCTCCGCGCCGAGCAGCGTCGCGATCAGCACGTCCCGGCCGGTCTTGAGCTGACCGTCGACCTGCACGGTGACCCGGTCGCGCAGCTTGTTGAGCAACAGCGTCTGCTGCGCCTCGGCCAGCCCCAGCTCCCACGGGGTGCCGGCGTGCTTGAGCGAGTTCATCGGAGAGGCGCCCGTGCCGCCGTCGTGACCGGAGATCAGGATGACGTCCGCCTTGAGCTTCGCCACCCCGGCGGCGACGGTGCCGACGCCGACCTCACTGACCAGCTTGACGTGCACCCGGGCCGCCGGGTTGACGCACTTCAGGTCGTGCACCAACTGGGCGAGGTCCTCGATGGAGTAGATGTCGTGGTGCGGCGGCGGGGAGATCAGACCCACGCCGGGGGTGGCGTGCCGGGTCCGGGCGATCCACGGCCAGACCTTGTTACCGGGCAGCTGACCACCCTCACCCGGCTTGGCGCCCTGGGCCATCTTGATCTGGAGGTCGTCGGCGTTGACCAGGTATTCGCTTGTCACACCGAACCGGCCGCTGGCGATCTGCTTGACCGCCGAACGACGGGCCGGGTCGTGCAGCCGCTCGACGTCCTCGCCGCCCTCACCGGTGTTGGACTTGCCGCCGAGCCGGTTCATGGCGATGGCGAGCGTCTCGTGCGCCTCCGCCGAGATCGACCCGTACGACATGGCGCCGGTGGCGAACCGCTTGACGATCTCGGTGGCCGGCTCGACCTCCTCGATCGGCACCGCCGGGCGGACCCCGGTGCGCAGGGTGAACAGCCCGCGCAGGGAACCGGCCTGCGCGGCGAGCGCGTCGACCTTGGCGGTGTACTGCCGGAAGACGTCGTACTGCCGGCTGCGGGTGGCGTGTTGCAGCAGGAAGACCGTCTCCGGGTTGAACAGGTGCAGCTCACCCTCGCGGCGCCACTGGTACTCGCCACCGACCTCCAGCCGGTCGGAGGTGGCGGTGCCGGCCGGGGGCCAGGCCAGCGCGTGCCGGGCGGCCACCTCGGTGTGCACACCCGCGAGACCCACCCCGCCGATGCGGCTGGGGGTGCCCCGGAAGTAGCGCTCGACCAGCCGGCTGTCCAGGCCGACCGCCTCGAAGACCTGCGCCCCGCAGTACGAGGAGACCGTCGAGATGCCCATCTTGGACATGATCTTCAGGACGCCCTTGCCGAGCGCCTTCGCGTAGTTGCGCACCGCGGCGGCGGGCTCCACACCCGCCAACGTGCCGGTGGCGACCATGTCCTCCACCGACTCGAACGCCAGGTACGGGTTGACCGCCGCCGCGCCGTAGCCGATCAGCACCGCCGCGTGGTGCACCTCCCGGCAGTCGCCGGACTCCACGATCAACGCCGCCTGCGTACGCGTCTGCTCACGCACGAGGTGCTGGTGCACGGCGGCGGTGAGCAGCAGCGACGGGATCGGCGCCAGGTCGGCGTTGGAGTCCCGGTCGGAGAGCACCAGGATCCGTACGCCGTCCTCGATCGCCTCGGAGACGTGCCGGCAGATCTCGGTCAGCCGTGCCTTGATCCCGGCGGCGCCCTCCCGGATCCGGTACAGCCCGGAGACCCGGACCGCCTTGAAGCCGGGCAGGTCGCCGTCCTCGTCGATGGAGAGGATCTTCGCCAGCTCGTCGTTGTCGAGGATCGGGTGCGGGAGCACGATCTGCCGGCAGCTCGCGGCACCCGGGTCGAGCAGGTTGCCCTCCGGCCCGATGGTCGACGCCAGACTGGTCACCAACTCCTCACGGATGGCGTCCAGCGGCGGGTTGGTGACCTGGGCGAAGAGCTGGTGGAAGTAGTCGTAGAGCAGCCGCGGCCGGGTGGACAGCGGCGAGATCGGGGTGTCCGTACCCATCGAGCCGAGCGGCTCGACGCCGGTGCGGGCCATCGGCCCGAGCAGGATCTTCAGCTCCTCCTCCGTGTAGCCGAAGGTCTGCTGCCGGCGGCGCACCGAGTCGTGCGTGTAGACGGTGTGCTCGCGCGCCGGCAGGTCGTTCAGCTCGATCAGCCCGGCGTGCAGCCACTCGCCGTACGGCTGGGCGGCGGCCAACTCGGACTTGATCTCCTCGTCGTGCACGATCCGCCCGGCCACGGTGTCGACCAGGAACATCCGGCCCGGCTGGAGGCGCCCCTTCGCGACCACGTGGGCCGGGTCGAGGTCGAGGACACCCGCCTCGGAGCCGAGCACCACGAGCCCGTCGTCGGTCTGCCACCAGCGCCCCGGACGCAGCCCGTTGCGGTCCAGCACCGCGCCGACGATCTCGCCGTCGGTGAAGGCCACCGACGCCGGACCGTCCCACGGCTCCATGAGGCTGGCGTGGAAGCGGTAGAAGGCACGCTTCGCCGGGTCCATCCCCGGGTCGTTCTCCCAGGCCTCGGGGATCATCATGAGCACCGCGTGCGGCAGGCTCCGCCCGGCCAGGTGCAGCAGCTCCAGGACCTCGTCGAAGTTCGCCGAGTCGGAGGCGGCGGGGGTGCAGACCGGGAAGACCCGCCGGATGTTGCCCGGCACGTTCGGCGAGCGCAGCAGCGCCTCGCGGGCCTGCATCCAGTTGCGGTTGCCCCGAATCGTGTTGATCTCGCCGTTGTGGGCGATGAACCGGTACGGGTGCGCCAGCGGCCAGGACGGGAAGGTGTTGGTGGAGAAGCGGGAGTGCACCAGCGCGATGGCGCTGTCCACCCGCTCGTCGCGCAGGTCCGGGTAGAACGCCGGCAACTGGTCGGGCGTGAGCATGCCCTTGTAGACCATGGTGCGGCTGGACAGCGACGGGAAGTACGCCGGAACGCCCCGCTCGGCGGTCTCCCGTTCGGCCTGCTTACGTAGGCAGAACGCCACCCGATCCAGCTCGATGCCGCGCAGCGGTGAGCCGGCCGGCCCGTCGGGCGCGTCGGTCAGGCGGTGCGCGGCCAGGAAGAGCTGCCGGACCCGGGGCATCGCCGCCAGGGCGGTCTCGCCCAGGTCACTCGGGTCGATCGGCACGTCCCGCCAGCCGAGCAGGTCGGCGCCCTCGACCAGCGCGTACTTCTCGACCACCCGACGGGCACGCGCCTCGGCGGCGTCGTCGTCGGGAAGGAAGACCAGCCCCGTGGCGTACTCGCCGGCCGGGGGAAGCGCGACGTCGGCCACCGCGCGCAGGAACGCGTCGGGCACCTGGATCATGATGCCCGCGCCGTCGCCGGTGTTCGGCTCCGCGCCACGGGCGCCCCGGTGGTCCAGTCGACAGAGCGCGCCGAGCCCGTTGGCGACGACCGAGTGTGAACGCCGGCCGTGCAGGTCCGCCACGAAGGCCACGCCGCAGGCATCGTGCTCCTGCGCTGGGTCGTAGAGGCCCTGGGCGGACGGACGGGTGTGGGGCGTCGGGGACGCCTGCGGGCTGTGTGGGTGCGGCTGTTCTGTGTCCGCGTACGGCTGAGCCACCGGGCCTCCTGTCGTCACTCAGGTTGGATCATGGTGGGGACGACGTCGGCCCGTGGGTCTATTGAGTCTACGTTAGGGCCGGGGTCGCACGGCCACCCGAGATTGATCACACCGTCCACTGGCTGGGACGTGTAGTCTCGCGCGGTGGATCCGCGACACAAGCACGTCTTCGACCGGTTGGAACGCTTCTACGACGCGGTGCCCCGCGACGTCGCCGCTGCCGAGGATCATGGCGGGCTGGTGCTGTTCGTCCGCGAAGGCGCCGGCTGGCCGTTCTACGCCCGCCCCCGGATCGACGCCACCGAGCCGCCGTCGCTGGCCGACGTGACCTCGGTCCGCGAGCGCCAACGAAAGCTGGGCCTGCCGGAAGCCTTCGAGTGGGTGCACGAGACGACCCCCGAGCTGCTGGCGGTGGCCCGCTCGGCGGGGCTCAGCGTGCTGGAGGCGCCGCTGATGGTGCTCGACCCGAGCGCGCTGCCCGACCCGGCGACGCTCTCCGACGCGGCGGTGCGGGTGCTGGCAGCGGACTCCCCCGACTTCGCCGGCGATGTCGCCGCCCGCCGTGCGGTGGCAGCGGTGTCGTTCG
>NZ_JAKKFF010000386.1 GCF_022229015.1 Micromonospora foliorum | reverse complement strand
CTCGACCCGGGCGGCGCGGACGGCTGGCAGCTCGCGGACGTGCTGGCCCAGGGGGTGCGGGTCGGCGCGCCGCCGGACGACTTCAACCCACTCGGCCAGGACTGGGGGCTGGCCGCGTGGCGCCCGGACCGGCTCGCCGCCACCGGCTACGCCGCCTACCGGGACATGCTGCGCCGCACCCTGCGGCACGCGGGTGGTCTGCGGGTCGACCACGTCGCCGGCCTGTGGCGACTGTGGTGGGTGCCGCCGGGCGGCGGCGCGGCCGAGGGCACCTACGTGCGCTACGACGCCGAGGCCATGCTCGGCATCCTCGCGTTGGAGGCGCACCGGGCCGGCGCGGTGGTGGTCGGTGAGGATCTCGGCACGGTCCAACCGGCGGTGACCCGAGGGTTGCGGGGGCGCAACATGCTGGGCTCGACAGTGCTGTGGTTCGCGCGTGACGACGCCGGTGACTTCGTCCCACCGGCGCGGTGGCCCCGCAACGCCCTCGCCACCATCTCCACCCACGACCTGCCCACCGCGCCGGGCTTCCTGACCGGTGAGCACGTGCGGGTGCGCGACGAGTTGAAACTGCTCGGCACCGACGTGGCGGTGGAGCGGGCCCGTGCCGCCGCCGATCGGGACCGGCTGCTCACGATGCTGGCTGCCGAGGACCTGCTGCCTGAGCCGGCTGCGGGGTCCGAGTCGGCTGAACCGGCGAAGACGCCCGACGACGGCGAGGTGGTGGTGGCGATGCACGCCGCGCTCGCGGCCAGCCCGACCCGGCTGCTCGGCGTCTCCCTCTACGACGTGCTGGGCGAGGTGCGCCAACCCAACATGCCGGGCACGGTGGACGAGTATCCGAACTGGCGGCTGCCGCTGCCGGCCAGCGTGGCGCAGATCCAGGCGGACCCCCGGGTGACCCGGATCGTCGACCTGCTCAGCGCCGCCCGCCCCCGACCGGCCGACCCGGCACCGCCGCAGCGGTGACGCCGCCGGGTCAGGTCAGCCAGTCGAAGCGGGCCGGAAGCCCGAGGAAGTCGGCGTAGCGCCCGAGCGCCTGCTCCACCCGGGCGTGGGCGGCGACGTCGAGCGTCGTGAGCGGCTGGATCGTCACGGTGACCGCGGTGCGGCCGACCTTGCGTTTCCACACGCCCACCACCCGACCGGCGCGGACCACGGTGGCCTGGAAGATGCCGTTGTTGCCCGGCACCACGGCCGCCTGGTGGGCGGGGTCGAGCATCAACGTGCGGTCCCGGAAGCCGAGCAGGTACTCATCGAAGCCGGGCAGCGCCAGCACGTCGTCCGGCGCGGTGCGCGGCGCGTCGGCCAGGGCCGCGTCGACGTACATCGGTGTGCCGTCGACCCGCACCGTGCTCAGCGCGTCGTCGGCGGCGGCCAGGCCGCGCCGGGCGTCGGTGAGAGTCAGGCCGCTCCACCCGGCGAACTCGCGGTCGGTGACCGGGCCGTGCCCGCGAACGTAGCGGTGGGCGAGCACGGCCAGCGCCTCGTCCCGTTCCAGCCGGTGGGGCTCGGGCGCCCACTCGTCGAGCAGGGCGAAGGTCTGGTCGGTGCCGACGTTCGGCGCCACGCAGGTCACGCCACGGACGCTCGCATACCACAGCAGGTGGTAACCACGTTGCCCGTCGGTGCCCAGGCCGGCCGCCCGCAGGGTGGCCAGGCACTGCGCGCGGGTGAGCCGACCGCCACCGGCCAGAGCGCTGCCGAGCACGTCCACCGCCCGGTCCGCGTCGGCCTCGGTGAGCCCGAGCTGTGCCCGCCGGGTCGCCGCGCCGGCCAGCGATCGTACGCCGGTCAGCTCCAGCATCCAGCGGGCGTCGGCGGACGGGACGAGGTGCACGGTGCCCCGCATCGGCCAGGTGCGCAGCGCCTCACGCCGCTCCAACGCCGCCTGCACGTCCGTGACGCTCCGACCGGGCAGCCGGGCGCCCAGCGACCACAACCCGCTGGCCAGGTCCTGTGCCTGCATCGCGCCGAACCACTCGACCACCTCGGCGACGCTGTCGGGTCGGGTGCTCGGATGTGGGCGCAGCAGCAGGCTGGTCATCCGCAGCGCCAACGCGTCGGCCGCGCTGAGGTCGACAGGCATCGGGCGCTCCTTTACGTGGCCGGGCGGCCAGCCTAGGGCCGACCACCGACACTTCCGCAGATGGGAGGCGTAACGGCGGTCGTCGGGGGAATGCGCCTCGCCGGAAGTACGCGCGCCGCGTGTACGGGAGGGAATCTCATGACTGCCGCAAGCGAGCCGGCCCGGGGTGCCGGCGTACCGGCCGGGTCCCGCAGCCATCGAGGGGACACCAACGCGAAGACGAGCGCCGCCGCGACCTTCGCCCTGGTGTTCGGAGTGGCCGGTCTGTTCAGCGTGTTGACGGCGATCCTCGCCTGGTTGGGCCTGGTGCTCGGCATCATCGGGATCATCCTCGGCATCGTCGGCCTCAAGATGGCGCGCCGACCCGGGGTCACCGGTCGTGGCGTGTCGATCGGTGGCCTGGTGCTCAGCATCCTGGCCGTGCTGATCGGCCTCGGTCTGGCCGCGGGAATCACCACGTTCGTCAACAACGAGAACGCGGTGGACCGCCTGCAGACCCAGGTCGACAAGCTGCGCGACAAGCTCGACTGACCCGCGCGTACCGGTCTGGGCCGGCCCGCCACCCGTCGCGGCCGGCCCCAGTAGGGTGGGCGGCGTGCTCCGCCAGGTCACCGCGATCCGTTACGTCACCCCGCTGCGCGAGGGTGGGTCGCTGCCGGGCGTGGTGGAGGCCGACGACCTCGGCACCTACGTGGCGAAGTTCCGCGGTGCCGGGCAGGGGCCCAAGGCGCTCATCGCCGAGGTGATCTGCGGTGAGCTGGCCCGCCGGCTGGGGTTGCGGGTGCCGCCGCTGGTGGTCCTCGACGTCGACCCGGTCATCGGGCGGGCCGAGCCCGACCAGGAGGTGCAGGAGCTGCTGCGCAGCAGCGGTGGCGCCAACCTCGGGATGGACTTCCTGCCCGGGGCGCTGGGCTTCGACCCGGTGGCGCACCCCGTCGACCCGGCGCTGGCGTCCCGGGTGCTCTGGTTCGACGCGTACGTGGAGAACGTCGACCGGAGTTGGCGCAATCCGAACCTGCTGATCTGGCACCGGGAGCTGTGGCTGATCGACCACGGCGCCTCGCTCTACTTCCACCACAACTGGCCGCGCGCCGAGGCCGCCGTGCACCGGGCCTACCGCGCGGAGGATCACGTGCTGGCCCCGTACGCGTCGCGGCTGGCCGAGGCCGACGCCGAGTTGGCCCCCCGGGTCACCCGGGAGCTGCTCACCGAGGTGTTGGCCCTGGTGCCGGGGGAGTGGTTGACCGCCGCCGACTTCGAGACGGCCGACGCGGCGCGCGAGGCGTACCTGGACCACCTGTCCCGCCGCGTCGCCCGCACGGCCGACTGGCTGCCACCGGGGAGCGGGGCATGAGGCAACCCTTCGAGTACGCGTTGATCCGGCTCGTGCCCCGCATCGAGCGCGGTGAGCAGATCAACGTCGGGGTGTTGCTCTACTGCCAGCAGCGCGACTTCCTGGCCGCGCGGACGCACCTGGACGCCGACCGGGTTCGCGCGCTGGCGCCGGACGTCGACCTGCCGGCGGTGGCCGCGGTGCTCGACTCCTGGGACCGGACCTGCTCCGGTGACGGGCCGGCGACCCGGATGCGGCTCGGTGAGCGGTTCCACTGGCTGGCCGCGCCGCGGAGCACGATGATCCAGACCGGGCCGGTGCACACCGGTCTCACCGTCGACCCGGCGGCCGAGCTGGACCGGCTGATGGCGGCCCTGGTCCGCTGAGCCGGGGCCGGGGCCGGGGCTGGGCGCGGGAGCTTTGGTGGTCCCCTGATCGCGCTACGCCAGCGCCGTTGCCGGCGGAGCGCGATCCCCCGTTCAGGTGCCCGGTGCGGGGCGGCGGCTCGATCCCGCCGGCACCGATGGCATCAGGATCGCCGTCCGCGCGCGGCGTCGGGCCGAAACGATCGGGAAGTTGCGGAAAACTTGAGCCGGCGGACCGTTATCTGGGAGCGCCTGGACTGTCGTTAGAGCGCGTCCGCAGCGGGTAGTCGCGGGAGCTGATCCGAGACGAGAAGGGGACACTCTGATGGCTGCCCAGACCAAGGTAGCGGTGATCTACTACAGCGCCACCGGCACCACCTACCAGATGGCGCAGGCCGTGTGTGAGGCCGCCGGGGATGCCGGCGCCGACGTGCGCCTGCGCAAGGTGCGCGAGTTGGCGCCGGAAGAGGCGATCCGCTCCAACTCCGGCTGGCAGGCGCACCACCTGGAGACCCAGGACGTGCCCGAGGCGATGCTCGACGACCTCACCTGGGCCGACGTGGTGATCCTCGGTGCGCCGACCCGGTACGGCATGGTCGCCGCGCAGCTGAAGCAGTTCATCGACACCACCGGCCCGCTCTGGAGCCAGGGCGGGCTGGTCAACAAGGTCTACTCCGCCTTCACCTCGACGGGCACCTCGCACGGCGGGCAGGAGACCACGCTGACCTCGCTCTTCAACGTCTTCTACCACTGGGGCGGTGTGGTGGTCACCCCCGGCTACACCGACACCAGCCAGTTCATCGCCGGCAACCCCTACGGCGCCTCGCACACCAGCAACAACGGGGAGATCGCCCCGGACGCCGTGGCGCTCGGGGCCTGCGCGCTCACCGCCCGGCGCGCGGTGCAGCTGGGTGCCGCGCTGAAGGCGGGCCTGGCCGGCTGACCGGCTGACGGACGAGGGTGACCGGCGGCGCGGGCGGGGGCTCTCGACCCGTCCGCGCCACCGGTCCATCCAGCCCTACCCCGGGGCCGGGGCGACTATGCGCCGCCGAGCGTCGCGGACAACTCGTCGGTGCGTGACGCGGGCAGCAGATCGGTCACCAGTTCGCTCAGCACGGCGAGCCCGTCCGGGCTGAGCACCGACTCGGCGTGGAACTGCACCCCGGCGAAGCCGCGCCCCCGCAGGGCGTGCACGGCGCCGTCACCCGGGTCCCGGGCCAGCTCCACCGGCCCGTACGCGGTGGCCAGCAGGTCGGCCTCGGCGCGGGCGGTGAACGTCGAGTAGAACCCGACCCGGCGGGTCCGGCCGAACACCCGCACCTCCCGCTGCAACCCCTGATAGGGCGCATCCCGGCGGTGCAGGGCCAGCCCCAGCAGCCCGGCCAGCACCTGATGGCTGAGGCAGACCGCGAGGGTGGGACGGCCGGTCGCCAGCAGTCCGGTCAGCAGCTCCCGCAGCGCCACCATCTTCGGCTCGTCCACGCTGCCCGGGTCACCGGGTCCGGGGCCGGCCACCACCAGGTCGTAGTCGTCGACCGGGCCGGTCGCGTGCCACGGCCGGGTGGTGACCTTCAGGCCCAACGCGCCCAGTTGGTGGGCCAGCATGCCGGTGAAGGTGTCCTCGGCGTCCACGATCAACACCCGGCGGCCGACCAGCCCGGGCACGCCGGGCGCGTCCGATGACCGCTGGTCCAGCCAGAACCGTGCCAGCGGCGCGTTGCGCGCGGCCAGCGCGTCGCGTACCGCCGGGTCGTCGGCCAG
>NZ_JAKKFF010000385.1 GCF_022229015.1 Micromonospora foliorum | reverse complement strand
ACCGCCCGACAGCACGCAGGCCACGCGGACGACGCCGCCCGACAGCACGCAGGGCGCGGTCGGGCCGACCCGGGCCGACCCGCCGCCACTGCCGCCGGAGCCGCCGGCCCGGACGCTGCGGGAGATCTTCCGACTCTGCACCAACGATCCCCGGTACGGCGCGGCGGCGATCGTGCTGTTCCTCGGGCTCAGCCTGCTCGGGCTGGACGGCCCGGTGCTGCCCTGGCTCTGGGCGGATCTGGTCGACGGGACCGGCAACCCGTACCTGCCGGCGGTGGGGATCGTCGCCGGGCTGCTGGTCACCCTGCCGCTGCCGTTCTACACCCACGTCTGGTTTCCGCAGTGGTGGGTGCGGCAGATGCTGCGGATCGGTCTTCGCCTGGTGCACGGTCAGACCGGGCCGCGCCGGGTCAGCTCACACACTCCCGCCGAGGTGGTGGCGCAGGGTGGGGACACCGAGCGGGTGGTCCAGCTCGCCGACAACGTGCTGGACCAGACCGTCGCGCTGGTGCTCGTGGTCGCCATGACGGCGGTCACCGGCAGCGTCGTACCGGGGCTGTTCTTCCTGGGCACGATGGTCGTCTCCGGGCTGGCGGCGACGTTGTTCGGGCCGAAGCTGGAGCGGGCGGCCCGGGCGACGGTGGCGGCGCGGGCCTCCTTCGCCACGGCGCTGGTCTCGGCGCTCTCCGCGGCGCGGACGGTGAAGCTCGCCGGCGCGACCACTGCGGTGCTGCGCCACCTGGCGGGCCTGGACGTGCTGCGCAGCGACCGGCAGCGGCGGGAGATCTCGGTGCAGGTGTGGGCGCGTTCCACGCCGTCGATGGCCAGCGGGCTGTTGCCGATCGGCGCCTGGGCGCTCTATCTGAACGGCTCGCTCTCGGCCGGGGCGGTGCTGGTGGCCGTCTCCACCCTGGGCGCGGCCCGCTGGTTCGCCTGGACCACGGCGTCGTTGATCTCGCAGCTGCCCTCGGCGCGGGTCTGGACCCGGCGCACGGCGGCGATGACCGGGGTGAGCGCGTACTCCGCGGGGGTGCCGGAGGTCGACCTGACCGCCGGTACGGCGCCCGCGCCGACCATGCCGCCCCGGCATCCGCTGCGCCGGCTGGAGCTGCGCCGCTTCGGGGTGGTGCACTCCGACGGGACGGTGGCCGTCCGGGACGTGGACCTGACCGTGCAGCGGGGGCAGTTGGTGCTTGTCGTCGGGCCGGTGGGGTCGGGCAAGTCCTCGTTGCTGCGCGGGCTGGCCGGGATCGTGCACCACACCGGCGAGCTGGCCTGGAACGGTGACCCGGTGACCGAGCCGGAGCTGTTCCTGCGCCCGAACCAGGTCGGTTACGTCGGTCAGTTGCCCCGGGTGCTCTCCGGCACGGTGGCCGACAACATCGCCCTCGGGCACCAGGTGGACGCGGCCGGGGCGGTCAGCACCGCCCAGCTCGACCACGACCTGGCCGCCGCCGGTGGTGGGCTGGGCCTGCTCATCGGGCACAAGGGCACCCGGCTCTCCGGCGGGCAGTTGCAGCGGTTGGCGTTGGCGCGGGCGCTGGCTCCGCGTACCGAACTGCTGGTCGCCGACGACGTGTCGTCGGCGCTGGACGTCACCACCGAGCTGGCGCTGTGGCAGGCGTTGCGCGGCCACGGGGTGACAGTGGTCGGCTCGACCGCGAAGCGCGCCGCGTTGGTCCGGGCCGACCACGTGGTGGTGTTGCTCGGCGGCACGGTGGCAGCCCAGGGCACCTGGCAGGACCTGGAGGGTGACTGGTCGCACCTGGCCGGTTGACCGACGGTCGGGCGGCCGCTCACGCGGCGGCCGCCCGACCGGCCCGGGATCAGGCGGCGCGGGCGTACTGGGCGGGCCCGGAGTACGCGACGCCGAGCTTCGCGGCGGCCCGGCGCGGCCAGTACGGGTCACGCAGCAACTCCCGGCCCAGCAGCACCAGGTCGGCCTCGCCGCCAGCGACGATCTGCTCGGCGTGCTCGGGCTCCACGATCAGGCCCACCGCGCCGGTCGGCACGCCGGCCTCGCGGCGGATCTGGGCGGCCAGCGGCACCTGGTAGCCGGGGCCGAGCGGGACGCGTTGGTCCGTGCTCACCCCACCGGAGGACGCGTCGACCAGGTCGACGCCGACGCCGGCCAGCTCGCCGGCGAGCACCACGCTGTCCTCGATCGTCCAGCCGCCCTCGACCCAGTCGGTGGCGGAGATCCGGGTCAGCACCGGCACGTCCTCGCCGACCGCGGCGCGCACCGCGCGGGCCACCTCCAGGGTGAGTCGCATCCGGGCGGCTCGGTCGCCGCCGTACGAGTCGGTGCGGTGGTTGGTCAGCGGCGAGAGGAACTCGTTGAGCAGGTAGCCGTGGGCGGCGTGGATCTCGACGGCGGCGAAGCCGGCGTCCAGCGCGCGCTCGGCGCCGGCCGCGAACGCCTCGACCACACCGGCGATGCCGGCCTCGTCGAGGCTGGTCGGGGTCCGGTAGCCGGCGGTGAAGGGCTCCGAGCCGGGGGCGACGGGTCTCCAGCCGCCCTCGGCGTCCGGCACGCCACCGCGCTCCGGCGCCCATGGTCGGTAGGTGGAGGCCTTGAAGCCGGCGTGCGCGAGCTGCACGGCCGGCACCGCGCCGTGGGCGGCGACGAACGCGGTCACCGGCCGCCAGGCGTCGACGTGCGCACCCGACCAGAGGCCGGTGTCCTGGGGGCTGATCCGGCCCTCGGGGAGGACGGCTGTCGCCTCGGTCAGCACCAGGCCCGCGCCGCCGACCGCGCGACTGCCGAGGTGGATCAGGTGCCAGTCGGTGGGCAGACCGTCGGGACCGGCTGAGTACTGGCACATCGGCGCCATGGCGATCCGGTTGGGCAGGGTGACCCCGCGCAGGGCCAGGGGAGTGAACAGCGAACTCATGGGGGTGATCCTCTCCGACACGGCGACGGGCCCCCGGGGAGAGGGGCCCGTCGCCGTACTGGTTGAACCGGTCAGGCGGGAACGGGGCTGAGCTCGGGCCGGGGGTCGGCGACCGGCTCCGGCTCGGTCAGGTCACGCCGGCCGGCGGACTCGTACGCGGCGCGGTCGAGAGTGCCCTCGCGGGCGGCGACCACTGTCGGCACCAGTGCCTGCCCCGCGACGTTGGTGGCGGTGCGGATCATGTCCAGGATCGGGTCGATGGCCAGCAGCAGGCCGGCGCCGGCCAGCGGCAGTCCCAGCGTGCTGAGGGTCAGGGTGAGCATCACGATCGCGCCGGTCAGGCCGGCGGTGGCCGCCGAGCCGACCACCGAGACGAAGGCGATCAGCAGGTAGTCGCCGATGCCGAGGTGCACGCCGAACACCTGGGCCACGAAGATCGCGGCGAGGGCCGGGTAGATGGCGGCGCAACCGTCCATCTTCGTGGTCGCGCCGAAGGGCACCGCGAACGAGGCGTACTCGCGGGGCACGCCGAGACGCTCGACGGAGCGCTGGGTCACCGGCATGGTGCCGACCGAGGAGCGGGACACGAAGGCCAGCTCGATCGCCGGCCAGGCGCCGGCGAAGAAGCGCAGCGGGTTGAGGCGGCCGGCGAGGATCAGTACCAGCGGGTAGACCACGAACAGCACGATGGCGCAGCCGACGTAGACGGCGGTGGTGAACTTCGCGAGGGGGGCCAGCAGGTCCCAGCCGTACGAGGCGACGGCGTTGCCGATCAGGCCGAGGGTGCCGATCGGGGCGAGCCGGATGACCCACCAGAGCGCCTTCTGGACGATCTCCAGCAGGGAGCGGTTGAGCGCCACGAACGGTTCGGCGGGCTCGCCGACCAGCAGGGCGGCGGCACCGATGACGACGGCGAGGAAGACGATCTGCAGGACGTTGCCCTCGACGAACGCGCCGACCGGGTTGGTGGGCACGATGCCGGTGAGGAAGTCGGTCCACGAGCCGGTCTTCTTCGGCGCCGTGGCGCCACCCAGGTCGAGGGTCACGCCCTTGCCCGGGTTGGTGAGCAGGCCGAGGCCGATGCCGATGCTCACCGCGATCAGCGCGGTGATGCCGAACCACATCAGGGTCTTGAGGGCGAGCCGGGCGGCGTTGGCCACGCCGCGCAGGCTGACCACGCTGACCACGATGGCGGTGAAGACCAGTGGCGGCACGGCCAGCTTGAGCAGTTGGACGAAGAGACTGCCGACGGTGTGCAGGGTGCTGGTCAGCCAGCTCAGGTCGTTGGTGCGGGCCAGGAAGCCCAGCGCGACGCCGAGCACGAGGCCGAGCAGGATCTGCACGGAGAAGGGAATTTTGCGCAGGCTGAAGGGCATGGGGAGAGATCCAATTGTCCGGTCCGATCGGGGCAGGCGTAGGTACGCGGCTAGCCCGGACAGATGCCACTGGCCTGCAGTCGGAGATCGACATACAGGCGGACAGTGAGGCCCCAGACATTGGTCATCGTTCGCCGACGATACGCCGATTCCCGCTCATCGGAAGGACCAGACGGCGTGAGGCTCCTTACAGAGGGCCAGCGCGGTGGCGGTGCTCAGGCCCCACAGCACCGCGAGGGCGAGGATCAACCGCTCCAGCACCCCCACCACCGGGCCCCGGCCGACCACGAGCATCGCCAGCCCCACCGTGGCGCAGATCGGCAGGGACAGCGCGGCGGCGACGCCGGCCAGCCGACGCACCGTCGGGCCGGCCGGCCCGGAGACGGCAAGCGTGATCATGGCGAAGACCACCGCCGCGGTCGCCACGATGCTCGCGCCGCCGTGCACCAGGTCGGCCGTCGTCGTGCGCTCGAACGGCGGCAGCGGGCAGCCGTCGGAACAGGTCACCGCCGCGGACAACGCGGTGAACACGGCCCCGGTGGCGAGCAGCGCCGGGGCCGCCATCCCCACCCCGGGGGGCAGCGCCACGCCGATCAGCAGCAACGCGCCGGCAAGGGCCAGGATCCCGATCCGGTACGTCGCGGCATGGGCGCTGCCGGCGATGCCCGCCTCACTGACGTACCCGGTGAACCCTGGACCGGGACCGGTGACCACGGCGAGCGTCACCGCCACCGCGCCGGCCAGCGCGCAGCCGGCCGCGGCGGACCCGGCGAC
>NZ_JAKKFF010000384.1 GCF_022229015.1 Micromonospora foliorum | reverse complement strand
CCGTCGTACACGGGGAGTTGTTGAACCTGCGCCCGTTCGCCGGGCCGTCCGGCGTGGTGGCCCGCGGGGCCGCCCGGCTGGTGCTGCTCGCCAGCGGCCTCGACCCGCGGGGCCTGCTCGCCGTCGACGTCGGGCACCGCGAGCGGGAGCCCGAGTACGTCGGTGCGGCCGGCGCCTTCGCCACCGGCACCCCGGACGGGCTGCGCTCCTGGCTACGCCACTACATGGCCGCCGTCGAGGTCGGCGCCGACCAGCTCACCACCATCGGAGACGAGATCCTCGCCGCCGCCTGAGCAGCGATCAGGCCCGCCGCCCCGGAGCAGCCCGCCCTCCCCGACGTCGATCTTGGAGTTGTGGTGCCTCGCAAAAGGTGCCAATGCGCCGAAGCCGCCCACCACAAGTCCAAGATCGACGTGAGAGTGGACGGGGGTGGGGGGTTAGGCGGTGGTGGCGGCTCGGGTGCGGCGGTGCCGGCCGTACCAGGCGATGCCGATGGCCACGCCCACCCCGACCCCCAGGGCCGCCGCGGCCACCGGGACCGCCGGCCGTTCCCGCAGCCGCCGGCCCAGCGGGATCGGGTGCCGGAACTCCAGCACCGGCCACGCGTTCTCCGAGGCCAGCTTGCGCAGCTGCCGGTCCGGGTTGACCACACTCGGGTGGCCCACGCACTCCAGCAGCGGGCGATCGCTGTACGAGTCGGAGTAGGCGTACGAATCAGCCAGGTCGTAGTCCCGGGCGGCGGCCAACTCGGTGACCGCCTCGACCTTGCTCGGGCCGGCCGCGTAGAACTCGACCTCGCCGCTGTACCGGCCGTCCCGCACCGTCATCCGGGTGGCGATCACGTCGGTCACCCCGAGCAGCTCGCCGATCGGCCGGACCATCTCCTCACCGGACGCCGACACCAGCACCACGTCCCGCCCAGCCGCCTGGTGCTCCTCGATCAGGGCGGCGGCTTCGGCGTACACATAGGGGTTGATCAGCTCGTGCAGCGTCTCCGCGACGATCTGGCGGACCTGCTCCACCTGCCAGCCCTTGCAGAGCGCGGCCAGGTAGTCCCGTGTTCGGGCCATGGTCTGCTCGTCGGTGCCGCCCAGCCGGAACATCAGCTGCGCGTACGCCGACTTGACCACGTCACGCCGGGTGATCAGCCCATCCCGGTAGAACGGCCGACCGAACGCCAGGGCGCTCGACTTGGCGATGACGGTCTTGTCCAGATCGAAGAAAGCGGCACTTCGGCCCACGGCGCGAAAGTCTAGCCGGATGGTCTATCGTCGGCGGGTGCCCGGGGTCATGCCACCCCTCAGACCTGCGGGCTCTCCGCTCCGCGTGATCACGCTCACACTCTGCGAGGAGATTTTCGCAGTGAGTGGAGGCAGCACCACTCGACGTGACGGGCCCGCTCAGGCAGACTTGTCCGTACGACGAGCTTTCACATCCTCGAAACAGGCAGACCCTCAGCGGTTGCACCCCCCGTGACCGCTGAGTGGTTCGGCTCGACCCCCCCGGAGCCGAACCTCCGACGACCCCCGTCTCCCCCCGACGGGGGTCGTCCCTTTTCATGGGAGCGCGCCACCGCAGGAAGCCGTTCTGAAGCCCGCCGCAGCCGGCGCCCGGTACCCGATCTCCTACCCACGTCGACGACCGGCCAGCCGTGAGCCCAAGGACCCGACGTCGAGCGGCACTGCTTGGAGGGTCTCCTTCCCACCTCGTCGTGGACCGTGTCGTCGCCGTGTGGCGTGTAATTTGCCAAACGGGACGAGCTGAGGAGGAACACGTGGCTTCTGGTGGCTTCTCGTCGAAACGGCTGGCCCGGGTGCGTGGGTTCCTTGAGCACCACGTCGAGTCCGGCTTCGTCCCCGGCATGGTGGCCGTCCTCGCCCGCCACGGCGAGGTGCACATCGAGGCGACGGGTCAGCTCGCGTTCGAGGGCCCAGGGTCGCAGACGCCCATGGCGGTCGACACGATCTGTCGCCTGGGCTCGATGTCGAAGCCGATCGTCGCCGCGTGTGCGATGACCCTCGTCGAGGACTGCACCCTCCGCCTCGACGACCCGGTCGACGACTTCCTCCCGGAGTTGGCGGACATGACCGTGCTCGCCGATCCCCACGGCCCGCTGGACGACACCGTCCCGGCGAACCGCCCGATAACGCTGCGGGACATCCTGGACGGCACCCTTGGCACCGGCATGGTCCCCGCCGAGCCGGGAACGGTCCCGATCGCCGACGCGTTGAACGCACTCGAATATCCGTCGCCCGACGAGTGGATCCGCCAGCTCGGTGACCTTCCGCTCGTCCACCAGCCAGGTGAGCGCTGGATGTACGACACCGCCGCCAACGTGACCGGCGTGCTCATCGCCCGGGCCACCGGCATGTCCTTCGGTGATGCCGTGGCCGAGCGGGTCTGCAAGCCGCTGGGGATGGCCGACACCGCCTTCAGTGTGGGTAGCGCGAGCATCGGCCGGTTCGCGACGGCGTACGAGCAGGACAACGCCGCCACCGGCGAGCCGGTTGTCGAGGACGCCCCCGACGGGCGGTTCAGTCGACCGAGGATGTTCGAGTCCGGTGGCGGCGGGCTCGTCTCGACCGCCCAGGACTACCTCGCCTTCGCCTCGGCTCTGCTCGCCGGCGGCGCCCACCGCGGCGAGCGGGTGCTGTCGCGGCCGGCGGTGACACTGATGACGAGCGACCACCTGACCCCGACGCAGAAGGCGATCTCCGGTTTCTGGCCCGGATACTTCGACGCCATCGGCTGGGGTTTCGGGATGTCGGTGCGTACCCGACGCACGCACCTCGGACCCTCGGTCGGCAGCTACGGATGGCCCGGCTTCTATGGCACCGCCTGGTACAACGACCCCGCGGAGGACCTGACGACGATCGTGTTCATGCAGCGGGCGCACGCGGGCGACCAGCGGTTGCCGATGTGGCACGACTTCTGGACCACCGTCTACCAGGCGATCGACGACTGACCGCAGCGTCCGTTTCCCGGTGGGCGGCATCCGCCCTCGGCCGCGCGGTAATCCCCGGGGCCCTCAGCGACACAAGCCAGGGTGAGAGTCGCCGAGGCAATGGGGGTTCGGGTGGGTCCACCGAAGAAGCGGGACGAGGGCTGGTTCACCAGCCTCTACGCCGCCGAGTACGAGCACATAGTCCGATACGGCCTTCGCCGGCTCGCTGACCGGGATGCGTCCGCGGAGCTTGCCCAGGAGGTCTTCGTCGTCGCGTGGCGTCGCCGCGCCGAGGTGCCGGAGCGCAGCCTGCCCTGGCTGTACGGGGTTGCCCGGCGCCTGCTGGCGAACCAGTGGCGGTCGCGACGCAACGCACCGGACCCCCTTCCGATCACCGATGTCGACCTCGAGCGACTGGCCGGATCGTCGGGTGCCGACACGAGCGTCGGGGTCGCCGACATCCGGACTGCTCTGGCCAACCTCAACGACCTCGACCAGGAAATCCTCCGGCTGGTCGGCTGGGAGGAGCTGACGGTGTCCGAGGCGGCCAAGGTTCTTGGTTGCACCGGGGCGACCGCTGCGGTGCGCCTGCATCGCGCCCGCCGCCGTCTTGCCGAAGCAATGTCGGACCGGCCCGCGCAGACCCGGCGTAGCCCGGTATTGGTGACCATTCGAGAGGATCTGTGATGTTCGGAGCAGAGCGAACCCGTACTCTTCTCGGCCCGGCCGACCCGGCCCGGAACGCCGTCGTCGGGCCACCGCTGGTCTCGGCACGCGAGCTGATCGACCGCGCCGGCGCCACCGAGACGGTGGCCGGGCGTCGTCGCGTACGCCCGACCCGCCGGCTGGTCCTGGCGGCCGGCACGCTCGCGGTCGCGGTCGGTGCCGTGGCGGCACTCCAGCCGTTCGGCGGGAGCGCACCGGAGGGCGAACCGGTGGCGGCAGCGGGATTGGTACTCGTGCCGGTCGCGTACCAGTTCGACGCGGATCCGCCGGCCGCCGGCCCGCAGCTGCGCATGCTGGCCGACAAGATCAAAGACGCGGCGTACGACCACCAGAGCGGGCGCTACATGTATCACCACACGAAGGTGTGGGGCGATCCGCTGATGACGTCCGCCGACGGCCGCCACCACGTGGCCTTTGCCAGCGAGACGAAGATCTGGCAGGCCGCAGACGGGACCGGTAACCAGGCCAGCTCCCAACTGGAGCCGCAGTACCCCGACCAGGAGTCTCGGGACTACTGGCAGCGCGAGAGCGCCGCTCGGCCAGCAGCCACCGGCACCCCCGCACCGAGTGTCATCCCCCTACCCCCCAGGGAGCTCAGGCCGCCGTCGGCCGTCCCGTCCGAGCTGCGGGAGCTGCTGAAGGTCGAGTACGGCGCGGGGGCGGCGAGCAAGGAGGTCAGCACGCTCTACGGGCGGTACGTCGTGCCGCGTGCGACCCGAGCGGCGGTCCTGCGGGTCCTCGCCGACGTGCCCGGCTTCCGCTGGCGGGGGCAGGTCACGGACCGCGCCGGCCGACATGGGGTCGCCGTCACCTTCGACGACCGCCAGAACGACGCGCAATCCCTGCTGATCTTCGATCCGAAGACGGGCGAATTGCTCGCCCATGAGCGGTTGACGCTGTCGCCCGTGCGGATCAGCTCGTACAAGGTGATCCTCGATACCGCCTGGACCGACCGGGTCGGCTGACCACCGACTTGCGGGGCCGCTCCTTTCGGGAGCGGCCTCGCTGTCTTTCCCCTAGCGGCAGTAGCTGGGGATTTGCCAGCGCTCGTAGCAGATCAACTGTCTCGGCGGGGGTTTTCCACAGCCCACCCGGTTGTCCACAGGCGACGTCATCGGGGCGGCTCGTGGGGCGGAATCCGAGCAGGGTCGGCGGCATACCAGAGCCCGACCGCTGGAGGCCGCGATGCCACCCCGTACCACGGTTCCGCCGATCCGCCGGCTCCCGCTGGTCGTCACCGGCGACGACGATCTGCTCGATGATGTGCTCCGGCTCGCCGCCGTCGGCGGGACCGAGGTGGAGCTCGCCCGCGACCCGGCGGCTGCCCGTACCCGTTGGCTGCCCGCGCCCCTGGTGCTGCTCGGCGCCGATCAGGCGCAGGCGTGTCTGCGCGCCCGGTTGCCGCAACGACCCCGGCTGGTGCTGCTCGGCCGGGCCGGTCAGCTCGATCCTGGCTGGCAGATCGCCGAGCTGATCGGGGCCGAGCACGTCGCCACGCTGCCGGCCGCGGAGCCGTGGCTGGTGGATCGGTTCGCCGAGCATGATCCGGACCGTCCGCCCGGCGTCGGCGCCCGGGTCGTCGCGGTCCTCGGTGGTCGGGGCGGCGCGGGCGCGAGTGTGCTCGCCGGTGGTCTTGCGGTGACCGCCGCGCGGGCCCGGCTGCGCACCCTCCTGGTCGACGCCGACCCGCTCGGTGGTGGCCTCGACCTCGTGCTGGGCTGGGAACAGTTGGAAGGCCTGCGCTGGCCGTCGCTCACCAGCGCCGACGGGCGGGTGGACGCCCCGGCGCTGGTGCAGGCCCTGCCCAGCAGGGGTGATCTCGTGGTGCTCTCCTGGGACCGCGGCGAGATGCTGGCGTTGCCGGCGACGGCGATGGCGGCGACCGTCGACGCGGCCCGGCGTGGGCGGGACTTCGTGGTGATCGACCTGCCCCGACAGTTGGACGACGCGGCCGTGGTGGCGCTGCAGGCCGCCGACCAGACGTTCGTCGTCGTGCCGGCCGAGTTGCGGGCTACCGCCGCGGCCACTCGGGTGGTGGCCGCGGCCGCCCCGCACTGCGCCGCGCTCTCGGTGGTGGTGCGCGGGCCCGCCC
>NZ_JAKKFF010000383.1 GCF_022229015.1 Micromonospora foliorum | reverse complement strand
TGGAGTAGGTCCGCGGCGTGCCCGTCCGCCGGGGTCAACGCCACCTGGGCGGTGCCGTGCGGCAACCGCAGACCCCGGTGGTACGTCCCGTCGCGGACCTCCTCCACGCCGGGCAACGCCCGCACCGCGAGGAAGTCCAGCAGCGCCCGGGCGTGCAGCGGCGGGCGGTACGCCAGCCGGAGCGCGATGGTCCCCGCCCCGGCCAACGCCTGCTGGCGGCCACGGGCCGTGCGCAGGTCCGACGGGGCGCTCGCGTACACCTCGCGAAGCGTGTCGTTGAACTGCCGCACGCTGCCGAAGCCGGCGGCGAACGCGATCTCGGCCATCGCCAGATCGGTCGTCTCGATCAGGATCCTGGCGGTCTGGGCGCGCTGCGCCCGGGCCAGCGCGAGCGGCCCGGCGCCCATCTCGGCGCTCAGCATCCGGTGCAGGTGCCGCTCGGTGTAGCCCAGCCGGGAGGCCAACCCCGGTACGCCGTCCCGGTCGACGACCCCGTCGGCGATCAGCCGCATCGCCCGACCGACCACGTCCGCGCGGACGTCCCAGAGCGGGGAGCCGGGCGCGGCGTCCGGCCGACAGCGGCGGCAGGCGCGCAGCCCGGCACCCTGCGCCGCAGCGGCGGACGGGAAGAACCGGACGTTCTGCCGCTTGGGCGTGATCGCCGGGCAGGACGGCCGGCAGTAGATGCCGGTGGACGTCACCCCGGTGTAGAACCAGCCGTCGAACCGCTGGTCACGGCTGTCCACGGCCCGGTAACACCGCTCGAAGTCCATCTCCATGTCACCGATGATGCCCCGCCCGCCCGGTCATCGGCTGGCGGGAATCGGACCTGGGTGTGCGCGTCCGGCCCGGGATCCGCCTCGGCGTCAGCGCCGGCGTCGGTGCGGCTGCCCGGACCGCACGGTCCGGCCGGCCTGCCCGGACCGGTTGCCCTCGCCGGACCGGTTGCCCTGGCCGGCGCGGTTGGCCTGGCCGCTCAGCAGGGCCGATCGGAACACGCCGTCCGGGTCGTACCGCTTCCACAGCCGCCGGACGCGGGCCCCGGTATCGCCCGGGTAGATCCGGGCGAACGCGGCCGGGTCCGGCCGGCTCTCGAAGTTGACGTACGCGCCGTCGGCGCGCGCCCCGGCGGCCCGCCAGGCGGCGTTCAACGCGGCGTCGGCCTGCGGCGGAAACACCGAGGCCACTATCAGGGTGTCCTGGTGACGATGCGGGTACGCGGTCGCGTCGGAAGCGACGTCGTTGACCGCCCCGCCCAACGAGCGGAGCTGGACCACCGCCCGCCCCGGCCCGGTCACCGCCCGCGTCACGGCCCGCGCCCCGGCCTCGTCCAGCGCGGTGAACAGACCGTTGGTGGTCGTGCCACGCTGCTGCCCGATGTTGGGGTTGAGGTGCGCGGTCGGCACCAGCGTCGGGTACGGCAGCAGGTCGGTCCGGTGTTCGAGCACCTTGCCGATGGCGAGCAGCGGTTCCACAGCCGGCCGGGCGCGGCGCAGGCTCTCGGCGGCGACCACGGCGGTGATGGACATGAGGACCGATCGACCCTCCGCGAACACCACGGCGGCGGCGGACAGCTCCCGTGGCGCCTGTGCGAGGTAGCTCGTCCACTCTCGGACGGTGCGACCGTCCGGATGCGCCTCGACGACCAGTTGCGCGACACCGACGTTGCGCTGCTCGACCGCCTCGATCTCGAATGCCACCACGATTCCCGCGCCGGCACCGGCTCCTCGGACCAGCCAGAACAGCTCCGGCTCGTGCTCGGCGTCGGCGCGTACAAGCGTCCCGTCCGCCAGCACCACCTCGACGGCGCGGACCCGGTCGATGGTGAGACCGTGGGCGCGGACCAACCAGCCGACACCACCGCCGGTGGCCAGGCCGCCGACGCCGACGCCGCCGTAGTCACCCGAGCTGATCACCAGGCCGTACGGGGCCAGTGCCTTCGCGACGTTCGCCCAGCGGGCACCCGCCTCGACCCGGACCAGCCCGGCCCGCTCGTCGATCACCTGAACCCGGTTGAGCATGGAGAGGTCGATGACCACCCCACCGTTGTTGGACGAGGCTCCGGAGAGGCCGTGCCCGCCGCTGCGGACCGCGATGGGCAGCCGCTGCTCCCGCGCGTAGCGGAGCGCGTCGACCACCTGCGCGGTGGTCTTGGGCAGCAGGACGGCGGCCGGCGACGCCGACCGGGTGTACGTCGAGCGCAGGTGCGCGTACCGGCGGTCGCCGGGTGTGACGATCTGCCCCCGGAGGGAGTCGGGCACCCGGGCCATGGCGGTGCTCATCGTCGCCCCCGCAGCTCGCGCCTCGGGTGTCCGGGATCGGTCATGAGCCAAGGATGAGCGGGCACACCGGCCTCGCCAAATTCGGTGGACCGGTGCGCGCTGGTCGCCGCGGCGCGCGACGCTCGCCGGTACGGGGGAGTGCCGTGCGGAGGTGACCGGGATCTCGGCCCGAGGACCGGGG
Source organism: Micromonospora foliorum (assembly GCF_022229015.1). GTDB lineage: Bacteria > Actinomycetota > Actinomycetes > Mycobacteriales > Micromonosporaceae > Micromonospora > Micromonospora foliorum. Next base: position 349 of record NZ_JAKKFF010000383.1, on the reverse strand, counting down.
CGCCGTCGTTCCGGCACCCCCGCTGACGGGGTGATCGGGGCTTGGCCGGTCAGGCCGGCGCGGAAAGACCGCCGGCCTGACCGGTCCTGCTCAACCCTTCGGTCGACCCGGCACGCCGGGCGGGGCCGACGGCGTCGGATCGACACCAGGCACACCAGGCGCAGCCGGCTCGCCAGGCACCGTGGTCTCGTCGGGCACGCCCGGTTCGCCGGGCGCACCCGGTGAGCTGGACGGCGTCGGCGGACCAGGTACGCCGGGCGGGCCCGGTGTCGTTGACGGGTTCGCAGGCGCGCCCCCGGGGCTCGGCTCGACCGTCGGCACCGCGGTGGGCGTGGACGGGGTGGGTACG
>NZ_JAKKFF010000382.1 GCF_022229015.1 Micromonospora foliorum | reverse complement strand
CGCGACCGCCGCCCCGGCCTGGCGCCCGGCGGCGCGCCCGGTGCTCACCCACGGCGTGCAGAGCGGCGACGTGACCGCGGACTCGGCGCTGGTCTGGACGCGGGCCGACCGGCCGGGCCGGATGCTTGTCGAGGTGAGCCGTCGGCCGGACTTCCGGGGGGCGCGCACGCTGCGCGGCCCGGTGCTCACCCCGGACGGCGACTTCACCGGGAAGGTCCGGCTGCGGGGCCTGCCGGACTCCGAACGGCTGCACTACCGGGTGCGGGTGGAGAGCCTGGATCGGCACGGGGTGGTCAGCGAGCCGCTGACCGGGACGCTGACCACCGCGCCGGGGCGGCACCGGCGCCGCGACGTGAAGTTCGTCTGGACCGGCGACGTGGTCGGGCAAGGCTGGGGGATCGACCCGAACTTCGGCGGCATGTCGATCTTCCGGGCCATGCGGCAGACCCGGCCGGACTTCTTCCTGTGCAGCGGCGACACCGTGTACGCCGACGGCCCGCTGGTCGAGTCGGTGACGCTGCCCGACGGGCGGATCTGGCGCAACCTGGTCACCCCGGAGAAGAGCAAGGTCGCCGAGACGCTGGCCGAGTACCGCGGGCAGTTCGCGTACAACCTGCTCGACGAACACCTGCGGGAGTTCGCCGCGGCGGTGCCGCAGATCAACCAGTGGGACGACCACGAGGTCCTGAACAACTGGTACCCGGGTGAGATCCTGGACGACCCGCGCTACACCGAGCGGCGGGTGGACGTGCTCGCTGCCCGGGCCCGGCAGGCGTTCAACGAGTGGCTACCGGTGCCGGTCGACGGGCCGATGTACCGGCGGCTGTCGTACGGGCCGTCGCTGGACGTGTTCGTGCTCGACATGCGCACCCACAAGGACCCTAACGACGGCAACACGTACGCCGACCCGAAGCGTGGTCTGCTCGGCCGGCAGCAGCGGGAGTGGCTGATCCGGGAGCTGAAGCGCTCCACGGCGACCTGGAAGGTGATCGCCAACGACCTGCCGATCGGCGTGGTGGTGCCGGACGGTCCGGGCGCGCAGGAGGGTGTCGCGCAGGGCGACCCGGGTGCGCCGGCGGGCCGCGAGTTGGAGTTCGCCGAGGTGCTGCGGGCCACCCACCGTGCCGGGGTGACCGGCATGGTCTTCCTGACCGCCGACGTGCACTACTCCGCCGCGCACCACTACGACCCGTCCCGCGCGGCGGTCGGCGACTTCACCCCGTTCTGGGAGTTCGTCTCCGGGCCGGCGCACGCCGGCGCGTTCGGCCCGAACGCGCTGGACGGCACGTTCGGGCCGCGGGCGGCCTTCGTGCACGCGCCGCCGGTGGCCAACACGGGCCCGGCGGGTGGCTTCCAGCACTTCGGCGAGGTCACCATCGACGGTGCGTCCGAGGCCCTGACGGTGCACCTGCGCGACCGCGACGGCGCCTCGCTGTGGAGCACCACCCTCCCGGCCCCCTGACCGCAGTTCGTTGATCATGAGGTTGGCGGGCGGTTCGGCGACCTACCGTCCCGTCAACCTCATGATCAACGGCGGTCGGCGACGCTGGTCAGCACCACGGTGTCGTCGCTGAGCGGCGGGGACGGCTCCGGGCGGTCTGCGGGGATCGGCGTGCCGGGTACCGTCCGCGCCGAGGACGCGGCCGGCTCGGCGGAGGCGTTCGACGCCGGCTCGACGGCCGGCACCGGGGGGACCACCTTGCCCCGCCCGGAGAACCGGCGTCCCAGCCCGATCATCGGCTGCTCCACCCAGCGGTAGAGCAGGTCGGCGGCGAGCAGGCCGACCACGGTGGTGGCCACGAACAACCGGGTGCTGTGCCCGGCGTACGTCGGGACCAGCGCGATCACCGTCGCCATGGCGAGGTACTGCACCAGGTAGAGCGAGTAGGAGCGTTCGCCCACGAACACCAGCGGTCGCCAGGAGAGCAGTTTCGTCGGCAGGCCAGGGGCCAGCATGGCGGGGAGCAGCAGCGCCACCGCCACCGCGTACACGCCGATCATCAACTCCGAGTGGCCGTCCTCGGCCGGCGGCCAGTACGGCAGCGACAGGTGCACGGCGACGAACCCGGCGAGCACGGCGAGGGAGGCCACCGGACGGGTCAACGGCCGGAACAGCGCGTACCCCCGCGGGTGGTGCATGACCACCGCCAGCAGGCAGCCGATCAGAATCGACACGTAGTGGATCGGCCAGTAGGGCCAGTCCTTCTCGAACGGGATCAGCGCGACGAGCGCGGCGATGGCCAGCACCGTCACCGCCATCCGGCGCAGGAACGCGGCGGTGACGAACGCGAAGGCGAGCATCGGCCAGACCAGGTAGAACTTCCACTCGATCGCGATCGTCCAGGAGTGCGGAAACGCCTGGTTCGGCGCGAACTCGTTGACCATGAGCAGGTAGTACGGCATCGACTCGCGGAGCTTCCCGCTGGCACCGTTGAGGTGCGCGAGGGCGTACGTGGCGGCGACCACCACCAGGTAGACCGGCAGGATCCGGAAGATGCGCCGGATGTAGAAGGACCGCAACGACACCCGTCCCCGCGACTCCTCCTCGCGCAACATCAGCGTGGTGATCAGGAAGCCGGACAGCACGAAGAACAGTTGGACGCCGACCCAGCCGGACAGCCAGGTCCACCGCGGCCCACCGAAGTGAAAGGCGACGACGATCACCGCGGCGATCGCACGGAGCCCGTCGAGGGCGGGGAACCGGCGCATCGCACGGTATTCGGCGTAACTTATCGTGGCCACCGCTGAATTCTGGGGAGCGGCACACAACGCGTCAAGGCGGCTCTCCCGCGGTTGGTCCCGTTCGCCGTTACTCGGAGGCGCGGCGGTGGGGGCGTCGAGTATCGTTGGACACCGTAAGGCGATGACCCGGCCATCACCGGTGAGCCTCCGGAAGAACAGCCGGGCAACCGGCCCAGTAGAACCGGACGGGTGCGGCCCGTCACAGCCGGCAATGAGCGGGCGGTCGATCCTGACCGTCAAGCGGGGTGGTACCGCGGGCCACCCGGGAGCGCCGTCTCAGGCGTACCCGGAAGGTTCGTCCTCGCAGACCCACGTTGAGTGAGCTGCATGAGGAGAGCGACCCCCGATGGCCTATCCGTTGCACGACCCGACCGCCGCCGGTGTGCCGGCGAGCCCGGACCTGCCCGCGGTCGAGCGCCGGGTGCTGGAGCACTGGACGGCCGACAAGACCTTCGAGGCCAGCATCGAGGCGCGCCCCGCCGGCACCGACGGCAAGAACGAGTACGTCTTCTACGACGGCCCGCCCTTCGCCAACGGCCTGCCGCACTACGGTCACCTCTTCACCGGCTACGTCAAGGACGTCGTGCCGCGTTATCAGACCATGCGCGGCCGGCACGTCGAGCGGCGCTTCGGCTGGGACTGCCACGGCCTGCCCGCCGAGGTGGTGGCCGAGAAGCAACTCGGCATCACCAGCAAGGCCGAGATCATCGACCTGGGCGTGGCCCGGTTCAACGAGGCCTGCCGTACCTCGGTGCTGGAGTTCACCCAGGACTGGGAGCGGTACATCAACCGGCAGGCCCGCTGGGTCGACTTCGCCAACGACTACAAGACCCTCGACCTGGACTACATGGAAAGCGTCATGTGGGCCTTCAAGACCCTGCACGACAAGGGGCTGATCTACGAGGGCTTCCGGGTCCTGGCGTACTGCTGGCGTTGCGAGACGCCGCTGTCGAACACCGAGACCCGGATGGACGACGTCTACCGGGACCGGCACGACCCCACCCTGTCGGTGTGGTTCGGCCTGACCGCCGACGAGTCCGCGCCGGAACTGGTGCGCGGGCCGGTCCGGCTGGGCGTCTGGACCACCACGCCGTGGACCCTGCCGTCGAACCTGGCGCTCGCCGTCGGCCCCGACATCGAGTACGCGGTGCTCGAACGCGACGGCGACCGCTACCTGGTCGGGGCGGCGCGGCTGGCCGCGTACGCCAAGGAACTGGACGGCTACGAGCAGGTCGGGACGGTGTACGGCCGGGACCTGGTCGGGCGCCGCTACACGCCGCTGTTCGACTTCCTCGTCGAGCAGGCCGGGGAGAACGCCTACCAGGTGCTCGGCGCGGAGTTCGTCACCACCGAGGACGGCACCGGGATCGTCCACCTGGCCCCGGCGTTCGGTGAGGACGACCAGAACGTCTGCAACGCCGCCGGCATCCCCACCATCGTCACGGTGGACGACCACACCCGGTTCACCGCGCTGGTCCCGCCGTACCAGGGTGAGCAGGTCTTCGACGTCAACAAGCCGGTGATCCGGGAGCTGAAGGAGCGGGGGGTGGTGCTCAAGCAGGACACCTACACCCACTCGTACCCGCACTGCTGGCGCTGCGACACCCCGCTGGTCTACAAGGCGGTGTCGTCGTGGTTCGTCGCGGTGACCCAGTTCCGGGACCGGATGGTCGAGCTGAACCAGGAGATCAACTGGACGCCCGGCCACATCAAGGACGGCTCGTTCGGCAAGTGGCTGGCCAACGCCCGGGACTGGTCGATCAGCCGGAACCGGTTCTGGGGATCACCGATCCCGGCGTGGAAGTCCGACGACCCGAACTACCCGCGCCTGGACGTCTACGGCTCGCTGGCCGACATCGAGCGGGACTTCGGCGTACGCCTGACCGACCTGCACCGGCCGGCGGTGGACGACCTGGTCCGCCCCAACCCGGACGACCCGACCGGGCAGTCGATGATGCGTCGGGTGCCGGAGGTGCTGGACTGCTGGTTCGAGTCCGGGTCGATGCCGTTCGCCCAGGTGCACTACCCGTTCGAGAACGCGGACTGGTTCGAGCACCACTACCCGGGTGACTTCATCGTCGAGTACATCGGGCAGACCCGCGGCTGGTTCTACACGATGCACGTGCTGGCCACCGCGCTGTTCGACCGGCCGGCGTTCCGCAACTGCCTGAGCCACGGCATCCTGCTCGGCTCGGACGGGCGCAAGATGTCCAAGAGCCTGCGCAACTACCCGGACGTCTACCACGTCTTCGACTCGTACGGCTCGGACGCGATGCGCTGGATGCTGATGTCCTCGCCGGTACTGCGCGGTGGGGACATGGCGGTCACCGAGGCGGGCATCCGCGACGCCGTCCGGCAGGTGCTGCTGCCGCTGTGGAACGTGTGGTACTTCTTCACGCTCTACGCCAACGCGGACGGGTACCAGGCGCGGCGGCGCACCGACTCCACCCACCTGCTCGACCGGTACGTGCTGGCGAAGACGAACGAGCTGGTGTCGACGGTCGGCGCGCAGATGGACGCGTACGACATCTCCGGTGCCTGCGTCACCGTCCGGTCCTACCTGGACGCGTTGACCAACTGGTACGTGCGCCGGTCCCGGGACCGGTTCTGGTCCGGTGACGCCAACGCCTTCGACACCCTGTCGACGGTGTTGGAGACGCTCTGCCGGGTGGTGGCGCCGCTCGCGCCGCTGACCGCGGAGGAGATCTGGCGTGGCCTGACCGGGGAGCGTTCGGTGCACCTGACCGACTGGCCGGAGGCGAGCGAGTTCCCGGCCGACCACGACCTGGTCGCCGCGATGGACAACGTGCGGGCGGTCGCCTCGGCGGCGCTGTCGCTGCGCAAGGCCAAGGGGCTGCGGGTGCGACTGCCGCTGTCCACGCTGACCGTGGCCTCGCCGGCCGCGGAGCAGCTGCGGCCGTTCGCCGACCTGGTCGCCGACGAGGTCAACGTGAAGACGGTGGACTTCAGCGCGGAGCTGTCCGCGTACTGCGAGCAGGTGTTGACGGTGGTGCCCCGGGCGCTCGGCCCGCGGGTCGGCAAGCAGGTGCAGCAGGTGATCAAGGCGGTCAAGGCGGGCGACTGGGAGCTGGTCGACGGCGCCCCGGTGGCCGCCGGCGTCACCCTCGCCGAGGGTGAGTACGAGCTGCGCCTGGTCGCCGCCGACGCCGAGCACTCCGCGCCGCTGCCCGGCGGCGAGGGCGTGGTGGTGCTGGACACCGACGTCACCCCGGAGTTGGCCGCCGAGGGGCTGGCCCGCGACGTGGTGCGGGTGGTGCAGCAGGCCCGCCGGGACGCCGACCTGGACGTCTCGGACCGGATCGTGGTGTCGGTGTCGGCGTCCGACGAGGTACGCGCGGCGGTGGCCGCGTACGTCGACTTCGTCTCCGCGGAGGTGCTGGCCGACTCGGTCGACTTCGCCGAGGGTCTGGAGGGCTTCGCCGGCGAGGTCGGCGACGGGGAGCGGGTAACGGTGGTCGTCCGCCGGGTATAACGGACCATCGCCAGGGTGCGGGCGCCTCACCACCTCCGTCCGGGAGGTGTGGAGGCGTCCGCTACCGTGACACCGCCTGTTCGCACCTGATCTGCCGGAGGACCAGTGCCCCTGCTCTACACCATCGGCAAGCTCACCGTGGCGCCCACGCTGCGGTTGGCGTTCCGCCCGACCGTGGAGGGGCTGGAACACGTGCCGGAGTTCGGTGGCGCGGTCTTCGCCGGTAATCACCTCTCGGTGGCCGACGAGCTGTTCCTCGGCACGGTCGTGCCCCGGCACCTGGCGTTCTGGGCCAAGTCGGAGTATTTCAAGGGCGCCGGCGTGAAGGGTGCGATCTCCAAGTTCGTCCTCACCGGCCTGGGCGCGATCCCGGTCGAGCGGGCCGGCGGTCGGGCGGCGCTGTCCGCGTTCGACGCGGCGATCCCGGCGCTCAAGGGCGGTGACCTGGTGGTGGTCTACCCGGAGGGCACCCGCTC
>NZ_JAKKFF010000381.1 GCF_022229015.1 Micromonospora foliorum | reverse complement strand
CGCCGAGCGGGCCGCCCGGGTCGGCGAGCTGGACGAGGAGATGGTCTACGAGTCCCGGGTCGGCGACGTGTTCCTGCTCGGCTCGTCCTCGTGGCGGATCGAGGAGATCACTCCTGACCGGGTGCTGGTCTCGCCCGCCCCGGGGCAGGCCGCGCGCATGCCGTTCTGGAAGGGCGACCAGCTGGGTCGGCCGGTGGAGTTGGGCCGGGCCATCGGCGCCCGGGTCCGCACCCTGCTGCGACAGACCGACGAGGCGGCACTGGCCGCGCTGCGTGACGGCGGGCTGGACGAATGGGCGGCCGGCAACCTGATGGCCTACCTGCGCGAGCAGCGGGAGGCCACCCGCTCGCTGCCCGACGACCGCACGGTCGTGGTCGAGCGGTTCCGCGACGAGCTGGGTGACTGGCGGCTGGCCGTGCACAGCGTGCTCGGCGCCCGGGTCAACGGGCCGTGGGCCCTCGCGGTGGGCCGCCGGCTGGCCGAGCGGTACGGGGTGGACGCCCAGGTGATGCCCTCCGACGACGGCATCGTGGTGCGTCTTCCGGACACCGCCGACGAGCCCCCCGGCGCCGACGTGGTGGTCTTCGAGCCTGAGGAGATCACCCAGCTCGTGGAGGAGTCGGTTGGCACCTCCGCCCTCTTCGCCGCCCGTTTCCGGGAGTGCGCCGCACGGTCCCTGCTGCTGCCGCGCCGCGACCCGCGCCGCCGCCAACCGCTGTGGCAGCAGCGGCAACGTGCCGCGCAACTGCTCGACGTCGCCCGCGAGTACGCGGACTTCCCGGTCACCCTGGAGGCCGCCCGGGAGTGCCTCCAGGACGTCTTCGACCAGCCGGCCCTGGCCGGGCTGATGCGCGACCTGGCCACCCGCAAGGTGCGGCTGGTCGAGGTGGAGACCAGCGCGCCGTCCCCGTTCGCGCGGTCGCTGCTCTTCGGCTACGTCGGCGCGTTCCTTTACGAGGGCGACGCCCCGCTCGCCGAGCGCCGCGCCGCCGCGCTCGCGCTGGACTCCACGCTCCTCGGCGAGCTGCTCGGCCGGGTCGACCTGCGGGAGTTGCTCGACCCGGCGGTGCTCCGCGAGACCGACCGACAGCTGCGGTGGCTGACCGAGCAGCGCCGCCCGCGCGACGCCGAGGACGTCGTCGAGCTGCTGCGGGTGCTCGGTGACCTGAGCGACGCCGATCTGACCGAGCGGGGTGTGCCGGAGGCGTGGCTCAGCGAGCTGGAGGCGACCCGCCGGGTGCTGCGGGTCCGGATCGCGGGCGAGCAGCGCTGGGTGGGCGTCGAGGACGCCGCCCGCCTGCGCGACGCCCTCGGCGTGGCGCTGCCGATGGGGGTGGCCGAGGCGTACCTCGCCCCGGTGGCCGATCCGCTCGGTGATCTGGTGGCCCGCTACGCCCGCACCCACGGGCCGTTCGCGGCGGCCAGCTGCGCGGCCCGGTTCGGGCTCGGCGTGTTCGTCGTCGAGCAGGCGCTGCGCCGGCTCGGCGCCACCGGGCGGGTGGTCTCCGGGGAGTTCACCCCGGATTCGGCCGGCGCCCAGTGGTGCGACGCCGAGGTGCTGCGAATGCTGCGCCGCCGTTCGCTCGCGGCGCTGCGCCGGGAGATCGAGCCGGTGCCGCCCCGGGCGCTGGCGACGTTCCTGCCCCGCTGGCAGCAGGTCGGCTCGTCCGCCCGAGGTGTGGAGGCGCTGGCCGCCACCGTTGAGCAGTTGCAGGGCGCGGCGGTGCCGGCCTCCGCCCTGGAGCGGTTGGTGCTGCCCGCGCGGGTCGCGGACTACTCCCCCGCCCAGCTCGACGAGCTGTGCGCGAGCGGGGAGGTGCTCTGGGCGGGGTCGGGCGCGATCTCCGGGGGCGACGGCTGGGTCACCCTGGCCTACGCGGACGCCGCGCCGCTGCTGCTCCCGCCGCCCGACGAGGCGTTGACCCGTACCCCGTTGCACGACGCGGTGCTCGACGCGCTCGGCGACGGGCAGGCGCTGTTCTTCCGCCCGCTGGCCGACCGGGTGGGCTCGACCGACGACGCCGCGCTGACCGGGGTGATCTGGGATCTGGTCTGGGCGGGGCACCTCAGCAACGACACCCTCGCCCCGCTGCGCGCGGTGCTCGGCGCTGGTGGCGCGCACCGCTCCCGGCCGTCCGCGCCCCGCACCCGTTACCGGCGGCCCGGTCGGGTGGACATCGGCG
>NZ_JAKKFF010000380.1 GCF_022229015.1 Micromonospora foliorum | reverse complement strand
GTCGGTCATCCGCAGCGGCACCTCCCGGCCCAGACGACGGGAGGCGACCAGTTCCCGCCAGCCGGGCGGGGTGAGCGTGGCCGGGTCGATCGGGTCACCGGTGGCCACGGCCAGCAGGTGACTCCAGGCCCGGGGCACCACCTCGACGAGCGCGTACCCGCCGCCGCCGGTGGCCACCCACCGGCCGTCGCACAATTCGTCGGCGAGCGCCCGCATCGCCAGGTAGGTGGCCCGTTGCCCGTCCACCGTCAGGTTGAGGTCGGCGAGCGGGTCCAGTCGGTGCCCGTCGGCGCCGCACTGGCTGACCAGCACCTGCGGCCGGAACGCGCGCAGCACCGACGGCACGATCGCGTGGAACGCCCGCTGCCAGCCGCTGTCGTCGACGCCCGGCGGCAACGGCATGTTGACCGCGGTGCCCTGCGCGCCCGGGCCTCCCGTCTCGTCCGGGAAGCCCGTGCCCGGGAAGAGCGCCAGCGGGGTCTCGTGCACGCTGACCGTGAGCACCCGGGGGTCGTTCCAGAAGATCTGCTGCACCCCGTCACCGTGGTGCACGTCGACGTCCACGTACGCGACCCGCTCGGCGCCCAGGTCGAGCAGGCGGGCGATGGCCACCGCGGGGTCGTTGTAGACGCAGAAGCCGGAGGCTCGGGCGGACATCGCGTGGTGCAGCCCACCGGCCACGTTCACCGCCCGCCGGGCGTCGCCGCGCCAGACCGCCTCGGCGGCGGCCACCGTCGCGCCGGCGATGAGCGCGCTGGACTCGTGCATCCCCTCGAACACCGGGTTGTCGGAGGTGCCCAGCCCGTAGCCGGCGAAGAGCGGGTCGCGCGGCGCGTTGCGCACCGCGGCGAGGTAGGCCGGCTCGTGCACCCGGGTGAGCAGGGCGTCGTCGGCCGGCTCCGGCTTGACCACGCGCACCCCTGGCCGATTGAGGACGCCCAACTCGCGGGCGAGCGCGATGGTCAGCTCCACCCGGACCGGGTCGAGTGGATGGTCACCCATGTCGTAGGCGAGCAGCGACTCGTCCCACACCACCACCGTGTCGTCGGACATGAGCCCATCGTCGCACGAGGACCGGCACCGGCCCACCGCACGCGCTGGTCAGCGGCCAGGTGTCGGCCCGGAGGCGACCGGCCGGGCCGGGTCGGCCACCCAGTTGCTCCACGATCCAACGTAGAGCGCGGCGTCCGTGCGGCCGGCCAGGTGCAGCGCGAGCACCGCCTGCGCGGCGGTCACCCCGG
>NZ_JAKKFF010000038.1 GCF_022229015.1 Micromonospora foliorum | reverse complement strand
GCGCGACCCTGGAACTCGTCGACGGGCCCACCCCGATCGCCGACGCCGTCCGCGCCGCCGCCAGCTGACCACCCGCCGCGCCGACGGCGGGCCTCAGCCGCCCGGGCGGTGCGCGGCGACCAGCACCGGCCCGCCGGGAACAGTCGGGAAACGGCGCACATCACCCAACCCCGCCCCCGCCAGCACCTGCGCCATCCGGTCCGCGTCGAAGGCGTTGCCGCCGTTGCGCACGGCGTTCCACCGGTCGACGGCCGCCCGCAACGGATCCCCGGCCGGCGGGTTGGTGCCCGCCACCAGCCAGCCACCCGGTCGCAGCGCCCGCACCAGCCGAGGCACCGCGAGCGCCAACGTCTGCTGGGGAAGAAACGGCGCCGGCAACCACACCAGGTCGTACCCGCCCGGCTCGGCCACCTCCGCGACGTCCTGCCGGCGCAACGTGATCCGATCCGCGACATCACCCGCCTCGGTCAACTCCCCACGGGCCAGGTCCAACGCCCGCTGCAGCACGTCGATGCCGACCACCGACGCCCGGGGCAACGCGCGAGCCAGGGCGACAGCCAACGCCCCCACACCGGTGCCCACGTCCAACACCCGGGCATCGGCCGAATCCAACCGCTGCGCCAGGCCCGGCAACTCGGGCACCACCCGCGACGCCAACGCCCGGCCGGTCGCCGCGGACGCCCGACCCTGATGCAGCAACACCTCGTCGTCCACCTGCGCCCACCCGGCCCCGCCCGGCCCCGAAGGCTCCTGCGCCGCAGCGGCGACCGCCTGCCGCAACGAACTCAACCGCGCCTGCACGGCACTGCGCCCGGTCGGCCCATCGGCGGCCACCAGCGACGGGTGCGCCACCGGCACCCCACCGTCCCAGGAGAGCAGACCAGCGGCCTCCAGCACCGCGCTGCGGTGCGGCGACCCGGCGAGGACCTGCGCGAGCGGGGCCGACAGGGCGTCACTCATGGTGCCCACCGCGGCCGCCAGAGCCCACGCCGACGCCTCCAACGCGGCCAGCGGATCCGGTGACCCGCCGGGTGGGGACGGAGATACCGACACGACGGCGCCTCTCCCAGGGGCGGGCCGCCGGTCAGCCCACCTGGCCCCTCCGACTATGCCACCACCGCCACCGCACCGGGTGGGGTCCACGTCAGCGGACCCCACCCGGCGGCGACTCAGCGCTGCTGGTGCCGCGGCAACGCCGACTGATCCACCACACCACCCACGAACGGCGCCCCCGGCGTCTCCGCCGCGATCCGATCCATCGTGCGCGCCAACTGCTCACTGCCGTCATCGAGATGCCGCGCCGCCGCCTGCATGTGCGACACCATCATCTCCCCGAAGATCCGCAACGCCTCCCGCGTCGCCACCGTGTCGTCGAAGCTCGACCCGGCCGCGCTGCGGTACTGCGCCACCGCCCGCTCCGCCTCCTGCTTCGCCTCCGCCTCCGCCGCGTGCAGGTAACTCTCGTACTGCACCCGGGCGTACTCGGCGACCCGACGGGCGTAGTCGTGCGCCTGCGCGATGATCTGCTCGGCCTCCCGTTGCGCCGCCGACAGCAGATTCACCTCCCGCGCCGCCGGAACCTTCGCCGCCGCCCCCGTACTCGGAATCACCCCGTGCCGGTGCAACTCCACCCGGTCGGTCAGCCGCTCGTTCTCCGCCCGCAACGTCGCGATCTGCGTCGCCAACAGGTCCAACTCGTCAGCGACCTGCACCCGGAACCGGTCCACGTCAGCGTTGTCGTAACCACGCCGGGCGAACGACGCGGCACCGAACTCCCACCGCCGAACCCGGTCGGCGGTCATCCGCACCTGCACACCGCCGGAAACCTGCACCCCGTCATACCGACTGATCGGCGTCGCGCTCACCTGTGCAGACCTCCGTTCGCGACCGCCGGGCCCGCAAGCTCACTCCTCGCGCTCACCTGACCCGCCTTCCGTTCGCGACTGCGGGGCTCGCCAGCTCACTCCTCGCGCTCACCTGTGCCCACCTCCCGAAGTGTCACCCGCAGCCGACTGCTGCACCGCCGTCCGCCACGCCGGGCCGTACCACTGCGCACCCAGGCCCTCGTGGTGCACCTGACCCGCGTGGTAACCCGCCTGCACCAACGTCCGCACCGCGTGCGACACCATCTCGTCCGACCCACACACGAACACGTGCCGGGACCGCCAGTCACCGTCGGCCAACGCCCGGTCCACCGCCTGCACGAACTCCCCCGGCCGGTGCACGTCGGCACCCACCACGTACGTCACCGTCAACCACGGGTACGACGACGCCAACTTGTCGATCGCGTCGCTGTCGTAGAACTCGCTACGGGAACGGGCCCCCACGTACAGGTCCACCCGTCGGCGGGAACCCTCGGCGGCCACCTGCTCCACCAACGCCTTCACCGGCGCCCAGCCGGTACCGGCGACCAACAGCAACAGGTCACTGGAGCCCGCCGACCACAACCCCAGCCGGTCGCCCACCGGCGCCGCCAGGTGGATCCGATCCCCCACGGCCGACCCGTACACCAGCCGCGACGACACCGCGCCGCCCGGCGCGGCCCGCACGTGCAACTCCAACGTGCCGTCCGCCCGCGGCGCGTTCGCCGGCGAGTAGTACCGCCACGACCGCACCGACGGGTGCGACACCCCGACCGACTGACCCGGGGTGAACGGCAACAGGTACTGCGGACGCACCGTCAGCACCGCCACGTCGAACGCCCGCCGCTCGTGCGCCACGATCTCCGCCACCCACCACGGCGGATTGACCGCCTCAGCGGCCTGCGCCGCCTCCATCATCACCTGGGCGACCAACCCGTACGCGGCCTTCCAGTCCGCCGCCAACTCGTCGGTCCACTGTTCGGCGAGGAAGTGCTGCAACGTCGCCACCAGCGCCTCGCCGACCGCCGGGTAGTGCTCCGCGCGGACCGCGAACTTGCGGTGATCCGCGCCGAGATCCTGCAGGAAACCCACCAGCCGATCCACCTGGTCCACGTTGGACACGATGTGGCCCAGCGCGGTCACGAGGCGGTCCCGCTGACCGGCCATGTTCGTGGGGAACATCTGCCGCGTCTCGGGATGAGCGAGGAACAACGTCGAGTAGAAGTAGAGCGGCACCTGGTCACCGTGCCCGGCGACCACCGACCAGCTCTGCTTGAGGCGAGCCGCGTCCACGCTCAGACGCCCGACCTGTTCCCGGCAGCCACCACCTGGCCCTGCACCTGCCCCAGCACTGTCTGCACGTGAGCGAGGGTGTCCGCCGGCACCCCCAGCTCGGTCAGCGTCACCGTCAGGTGCTCGCCCACCTTCGCGTAGTGCCCGGCCGTGATGTTCAACGGCTGGTGCGCCTCGGCCAAGCCGCGACCCGTGTACTCGTTCGGGCCACCCAGCACGACGGTCAACATCAACGCCAGATGTCGCCGCTGACCGGCCATGTCCACGTCAGCGAAGTAGCCCGCCAACTCCGGGTCCGCGAGCACCTTGTCGTAGAACAGCTCAACCGCCGCCTTGACCGAACTGGCACCGCCAATGCGGTCGTAGTGCGAGGCGGGAGCAGTCTCTTCCGTAACCGTCACGGTCGTTCCTTCCGGGAATGAAGGGTCCAGAACCGTGAGGGACCATAGCGTGTCAACCGCCTCCGGTCAGCGCCCCCTTATCGGATTCCCGACAACACGCCACCACGCTAGGTCACCACTACCGATGGGTACTTCCACAGTCGGCCACCGAAACGACACCCACCGTATCCACAGTGGACCGCCATGGCCGACAAGACCCCGCCACCGTCACCGACGGTCGCGAGAGAACCACCCGAAAAAAAACCGAAAGCCGAACGGTCAGCCGGCGCGCCGCCGCGCTCTCCGCGCCGCCAGCTCGTCACCCACCGGATCCGACACCGACGCCACCGCCGGCTCCACCGGGCCGCTCGTCGCCGGCTCCGCCGGCAGATGCGACAACGACCCCTGGATCTCCTTGAACGCCCCACCGATCGCGATGCCGAAGACCCCCTGGCCACCCTGCAACAGGTCGACCACCTCCTCCGGAGACCGGCACTCGTACACCGTCGTCCCATCAGAGATCAGCGTGATCCCCGCCAGATCCTCCACACCACGCGACCGCAACGCCTCGATCGCCTTACGGATGTTCTGCAGGGACACCCCCGCATCCAACAACCGCTTCACGACCTTCAACACCACCAGGTCCCGGAACGAATACAACCGCTGTGTCCCCGAACCCGAGGCATCACGAACGCTCGGCACCACAAGCGTCGTCCGCGCCCAGTAATCCAACTGCCGGTAACTGATGCCCACCGCATGGCAGGCCGTCACACCCCGGTAGCCAACCGAACCGTCACCCTCAGCCGCCACACCTGGCGACGAGGCACCCGGCTCGTCGAACCCTGCACCCGGATCGGAATCCCGTGGCTCGTGCATCCGGACAACCTCCCCGTCAGTGTGGCGACGCATCGTTTCCGGGACGCGCACCCCTCGACATGGAAACCCTATCGCCACCGTCAGGGGTTACCACGGAGGAACCGACGCGACACGCCGCGCAGCCACCGAGAAAGATCACCAACCGAGCCGAGGCACACCTCAGCCCGCGAAATCCTCCGGACGCACCTGCTCCAGGAACTCGCGGAACTTCTCCACCTCGTCCTCCTGCTCATCAGGGATAACGATCCCCGCCTCGCTGAGGACCTGCTCGGCACAACGAATCGGCGCACCGACCCGCAACGCCAACGCGATCGAATCGCTCGGCCGCGCCGACACCCGTACCCCATCGCCGATCAACAGATCCGCGTAGAAGACGTTCTCCTTCAGCTCGGTGATCTCCACCGCCTGCAAGGGCGCCTTCAACGCCGCCAACACATCCCGCAGAAGATCATGCGTCAACGGCCGGGCCGGCTTGACCCCCTGCTGCTCATAAGCGATAGCCGTGGCCTCGACCGCGCCGATCCAGATCGGCAGATAGCGGTCCCCCTCGACCTCCCTGAGCAGGACGATCGGCTGGTTGCTGGGCAGCTCCACCCGAACTCCGACCACGCTCAGCTCGCGCACCGCCGCCTCCGTGTCGTTGTCACCTACGCCGCACCGCGCCCTTCCCTGCACGGTACACGGACCGCAACACGGCCGTCCCATGCGCTACAGCACCACGCCCGCGCCGAAAAGGGGTTACCCCGGCAAGCCTACGGCACGCTTCCCGGAAGAGATCTTTCCGCTCAGCCACCACCCACCGGGCACCCTCACCGACCCAACGTCGACCGCAGCCCCACCCGCACCAACGCCGCGTGCAACTGCTCCGACAACGCCACCAACTCACGCGCCGTCTCCGCCGCCCGCGCCCGCGCCGCCGGATCACTCTGCCGCGCCAACGGCGCCACCAACTGCGCGAACAAACCAACCTCCCGGTCCGCCGCCGTCCGATAACCCCGCAGGTGCCGCGGCTCCAACCCGTACGACGCCAACCCCGCCACCGCCGACGCGATGATCAGCGCATCCGCGTCATACCACCCCGGCGGATCCGACACCAGCACACCGAGCCGCTCCAACTCCACCAACGTCGAGTCGTCGATCCCACTGCGCGCCACCAGATCCGCCCGGCCGAGCCGCACCTGCGACGACTCGGCCGGCTCCGCCAACTCACGACCCGGCACCGCACCATCGGGACCAACCGCCACCAACGCCGGCCGCGACCGCCCCGGCTGCTCACCAGACGAATCCCACTGGGCCAACTGCTCCCGGATCACCCGCAACGGCAGGTACTTGTCCCGCTGCGCGGTCAACACGAACCGCAACCGCGCCACATCGTCCCAGCTGTACTTCCGGTAACCCGCCGCCGTCCGCTGCGGCTCGACCAAACCCTCGGCCTCAAGAAACCGCAGCTTCGAAATCGTGGTATCCGGAAAATCCACCCGCAACTGCCCAAGCACCTCACCGATGCTCATCAGCGGCTGAGACCGAGCCGCCCCGGGTGACGTGGAGGCCGCAGGCTCGTTCACCCCCGGCCGGCCTCCTCCTCCGGGCGCGGACCGGCGATGAACACCACCCGGAACTTACCGATCTGGACCTCGTCACCATTGCTCAACGTGGCCGCCTCAACCCGCTCACGATTGACGTACGTGCCATTCAGGCTGCCCACGTCGCGCACCGTGAACGTCCCACCATCCCGGTGGAACTCCGCATGCCGACGCGACACCGTCACGTCGTCCAGGAAGATGTCACTGTCCGGGTGCCGGCCACTGGTCGTCACATCGTGGTCCAACAGGAACCGGGCACCCGCATTCGGGCCTCGACGAACCACCAGCAGCGCCATACCCGGCGGCAACGAACCGGACATCCGGCTCGGCACCACATCGGTATCCGGCCCCTCCAGCACTTCGTCGAGCGAACCGAGATTGAGCGTCGAAGTGACGTCGAGTGGGGGGAACTCGTCGTCTGGCCGCGTCATGGGACCACCTCACGGATCTGTTCGGTCGGCGTCGGGTAATGGCGGGTCTGGCCGCCGGGCATGTGAACACCCGGCGGCTGGCTCCCCGTGCCCGGGAAGGCAATTCCGCAACGCTCAACTATTGGGTTCTCGGTCGACTGGGCGAGCCTAGCCAGCGCCGAAATGCAGGGCAACCGGACGCGCGCAGACATCCCACGCACCGGATCAAGCACACTCAGCCTTCGGTGATCTTCTGATACGCGGCCGCCGTCAGCAACCCATCCGTGGCAGTCGGATCATTCGGCGTGATCTCCACCAACCAACCCTCACCGTACGGATCAGTGTTGATCAGCTCAGGCGTGTCAGCCAACGCGTCGTTACGCGCCGCCACCGTACCGGCCACCGGCGCGTAGATCTCCGACACGCTCTTCGTCGACTCGATCTCACCCAGCGAGTCACCAGCAGCGACCACCGCGCCCGCCTCGGGCAACTGCACGTACACGATGTCACCGAGCGCGTCCTGCGCGAAGTGGGTGATGCCGACCCGGACCGAAGCCGTGCCGTCACCCGCCACCCACTCATGCTCGGCGGTGTATCGCAGATCCTCGGGAATCACCAGACGCGTCCTTCATCCATCGGTGCCCCGGACCACCCGGGTCCGGCGCGGCCGCGCCGGTCAGGAGACCGGACGGGCGTGTTCCAACTTGATCGGCACGTGCAGCGCCGAAACCTCGGCAACCTCACGCTCCCCAAACGTCACGTTACCGCCGCCACCCCGGACCGACGCCACCACCCCACCAGGAATGTTCAACGCCGTACGCATCGTCGCCGGATCACCGATCACCGTGATCGTGAACGGCCCCGTCAACCGACGCCCCTCCACCACCAACGACCCGTTGTCCCCATCCAGGAAGTACGTCGACGCGATGATCCGCACGGTCGCCCGATCCCCACCGGAGATCTGCATCGCCTCCGCGCCCGCACCACGCAACTCCTGCACCGCGTCCAACACCCGGTTCGCCGAAATCGGCTTGACCCCGGCGTCGAACTGCACCGTCAACCCCGGCCCCACCGCCGGCAGCGTCCCCGCCAGGATGCCCAACTCGTCCGCCCGCCGCGTCGCCTCATCCAACGCCGCCTGACGACCCTGCTCACCCGAGCGCAACTGCCGCTGACTGTCCTCCAGAGCCCGGATGTCCTGCTGCAGACGATTCTCCCGCGCATCCAGATCCGACAGGATCCGAACCAGGTCCTCCTGCCGCGTCGCCCCCAACGTCGGGTCCGTCGACGTCGTCTTCAACTGCACGACCAACGTGAACCCCAGCAACGCCAACAACGCCACGATCATCACCCCGGCCGTACTCCACCGGGACCGACCAGCCACCACCGGCGCCGCCGACTCCCCGACCGGCTCCGCCAACCCGTCGGCACCCGCCACCGGCTCCCCCGACCGCGACACCGCGCTCAGGTCCACCGTCGCACCGTCATCGGCCGACTCGACACCCACCCGGACAGTGGGCTCGTCGTCCGAGCCCTCCGGCTCAGGCGACGGCGCCGGCTCCACCGGCGGCTGCGTAGGCCCCTGCGGCGCCAACGGGCTCAACTCGTCCGGATCCGGCGCGTCCGGCCGCGGATCCGGCTCACCCGCCGGCCCACCAGGGCGCACCGGACCCGCCGGCTGCGGCCACCCGGTCCCCGTGTCGGTCTGCTCGTCACTCATCGCAACCCAACCTACGCCCGGAACAGGTGCCGACGGATCGCCGCCACGTTGCCGAAGATACGCACACCCAACACAACGACCACACCGGTGGACAACTGCCCACCCACCCCCAACTGGTCACCCAGATACACGATCAGACCAGCGACCAGCACGTTCGAAATGAACGACACCACGAACTGCTTGTCGTCGAAGATGCGGTCCAACCGGGCCCGCACCCCACCGAACACCGCGTCCAACGCGGCCACCACCGCGATCGGCAGGTACGGCTGCAACGCCGCCGGCACCGTGGGATCAAGCCACACGCCCAGCACCACACCGGCGAGCAACGCCAGCACCGCGATCATCGGCCACCTCCGGAGGGGCTAACAGTCGTCGCCGGACCGGACGACCCGGGACTGCCGGACCGGACACCCGACGCGGAAGGGCTCGGACTGACCGACGGCTTGGCGTAGCGTAGCTGCGGCTCCGGCGCCGCCGGCAACGTGAGGTCATCCGACTCCCGCACACCGAACGACAACCCGGTCTTCTGCGCGACCTCCCGCATCAGCGCCGCGTTACGGCTGTCCTCGAACTTGCGCCGCATCGCACCCGGCCCGATCGCCGACACCTCGTACGGCCCGGTCACCGGCCGGAAATCCACCAGCATCGCCTCACCCGCCGACCGGATCGTCGACGTCGACGTCAACCGCTGCCCGTTGATCGCGATCGCCTCCGCGCCCGCACTCCACAGGGCGTTCGCCACCCCCTGCAGGTCGCTGTAGAGCACCCGCGGCGGCCCAGCGCCGGCACCGGTCACCGCGTCCGCGTTGTCCGGCGCGTCCGCCAACCGCACCACCACACCATCACCCCGCACCCGACCCAGCCCGGTACTCGCCTCCAGGTTGCGCAACCGGGCGGCGGCCGACCCGCTCAACGCCGCGTCCCGCTGCCGGCTGACCTCCTCGCGCAGCTGGTCCGCCCGGGTGGACAACCGGTCGGTCTGGCTCTCCCGCTCCTTGATCTGCGCCACCAGCCCCGAGCGGGCCTGGCTCCGGCCCGGCTCGTCCGCCATCGTCTGCCGGTACGCGACCGCGAACAGGAAACCGAGCATCACCACCACGACCAGGCTCACCGACCGCGCCGGCAAGGCCCGCCACCCGCGCGCCGGAGCGGACTCCGCCGAGCGCCGACGGGCCGCAGCCGCGTCCGCGTACCCCGGATCCAGCGGGTTGCGGAACAGCTCGGTGAGGAAGTCCGGCGCGTACACCCGGTCCTGGCCGGGTTTTCCCAGCCGCGGCGCGCTCACGACGCCCCCGCACCGCGCGCCGCGCGCACCAGCCGGGCCGCCTGCACGACGTACATCCCGCCGGCCACCCAGTAGAGCACCAGGCCCCACCAGGCCAGCGCCCAACCGATGGCGCTCGCCGCCGTCGCCACGTCGGTCGCCGCGGTGGCCAACAACAGCACCGGGAACGCCGCGAGCAGCAGGAACGTGGCGGTCTTGCCCACGTAGTGCACCGGCGGCGGACCGTACCCGTAGCGGCGCAGCACCGCCAGCGAGGCGAGCAGGAGCACCTCACGGGCCAGCAGCGCCGCGGTGAACTGCCACGGCACCACCTCCCGCGCGGTGAAGGCGACCAGGGTGGCGAGGATGTAGAGCCGGTCGGCGAGCGGGTCGAGCAGCTCGCCCAGGCGGCTCACCTGACGCAGGCGGCGGGCGATCCAACCGTCGACCCAGTCGGTGGTGCCGCCGATGGCCAGCACGACGACCGCCGCCACGTCGGCCCGCGTCACCAGGAACAGGTAGAGGAAGAGCGGCACGCCCAGCAGCCGCCCGAAGCTGATCAGGTTGGGCAGGGTGAGCACCTGGTTGCCGGGAGTGTCGTCACCGGTGTCCGGCGGTTGCTCTGCCCGAGCCGGCCGACGCGACACCGATCCTCCTCCACGGCACGCGGGCCCCCGGCCGACGCCGGGCGCGGCTGAGGGTCGTACGCGCTGTCGGGCCGACCAGCGCCGGCTCTCCCCTGCGGCCCCGGGCGGGGCCCCTTCCCCTGATGCGGCCCGCGATCTCGATGATCGCGGGCCGGGTAGGTGCGCTGCCACTATATCGGGCTTCTTCTCGCGGGCCGGGTGCCGCCGCGGGCTGTCGGTGCGGCTGTGCCGCACTGTGGCGTGGATCACCACGTGTAGAGCGTCCTAGGATACTGGGGTAAGGGAACGACTGATCAGGCCGTCTGGACGGCGGAGTCGGTCTGCTGCTCGGGCACCGAGGTCGCCGCCCGAGCGAACCCGACCAGCGCCAACAACAACTCGTGCTGCATCCGCGCCGGCATCCGGTCCAGCACCGCCTGCACCGCGCGCTGACGCCGCTCGGCCAACTCCCCCAGCAGGGTCAGCGCCGCGGCGGTCGGCACCAACCGCACCTCCCGCCGGTCGCGCGGATCGGCAACTCGACGCAACAGCCCGGTCGCCTCCAGCCGGTCACACAGGCGGCTCGCCGACGACGGCACCACGTCCAGCAGCTCCGCCAACCCGTTGACGTTGGTCTCCGGTCGACCGCTGATCAGCGTCAGCACCCTCAGCTGGGTGGGTGGCACCTGGTGCCGCGACGCCGCCGAGTCGAGCACGGCGATCAGCGTCCCGGCGGCCGCGTCGATCGCCGCGGCGAGATCCGCAGGTCGCTCCACCTGATGTCCCCTGCCGTCGTCGCGCTGGTGCCCGCCCGGCAACGCGGCGGCGAATCTCACCCCGTGCCCCGTTCGCGCGGACCGTGCCAGTCCAGACAGACCACGACGGCGTCGTCGCGCAAATCGGAATCCGCGTGATAGGCGTGCAGTTCGCGCATCACCGTACCAACCGCCTCGGCCGGCGGCTGCAGCCGCGTGGCGCGCAGGGAACGCGCCATCATCCGCTGCCCGTACGGTTCCTGACCCGGCGGCTCGGCGGCCCACACCCCGTCGCTGACCACGAAGAGGCGGTCACCGGGGGCCAGTTGCACCTCCTGAAGCTCGTAGCGGGTCTCGGCGAACATGCCCAGCGGCAGCTGCTGGTCCAGCTTCATCGGCTCGACCGTGGACCCGCGCATCCGCACCAGGTGTGGGGAGCCCGCGTCGACCGCCCGCACCCGGCCGACGCGGGTGTCCACCTCGAGCAGCAGGGTGGCCACGTACCGGGCGCCCCGGTGTTGGTAGAAGACCGTGTCCGAGGCCAGCTCGGCCTGTTCCACCAGGCCGCCACCGGAGCGACGTGCGTTGCGCATCGCGTTGACCGTGACGGCCGTCAACAGGGACGCGGCCAGCCCACTGCCCTCGCCGTTGAGCACCGTCACGGTGAGCCGGTCGCCGTCCAACGACCAGTCGAAGTGGTCGCCGCCGACCGTGTACGCCGGTTCGAGCTGACCGGCCAGATCGAACGCGTGGTGCGACACGCCGCGACCGGGCAGCAGGTCCCACTGCATCTCGGCGGCCATCGTCAGTCGCTCCCGTCGGCGAGCCCGCCGGTAACGGTCGGTCTCCCGGTCCGCCGCGCGCATCGCCACCGCCAGGGCGCCGGCGATGTCCGTCGCACGACCGGTGACCGCCGGGTTCGGTACGGTCGGAAGCTCGATCAGCAGCACGCCCAACCGCTCCCCCCACACCGTCAACGGCAGGTAGAGCCGGCAGGGGCCCTCGCCGTCGCGTACGGGTTGCTGGCTGCTGAAGCAGCGCTGGGCCATGGTGTGGCAGGCCAGGAACCCGGCGGCCGGCAGGTCCGGGTCCAGCACCGGCCAGAGGCCGCTGATCCGGTAGTCGGCGACGAAGACGTCGGTGCGCAGCGCGCCCATCGTCGACCGGATCGCCCGGTCCGCGGCCTCCGCCAACTGGTCGGGCGGAGCCTCGCGCAACGCGCGCGACACCACGTCCGGCGCGTCTACCATCGTCGTCCTCCCCAGAAGCTTGCTATAGGGCAAGCATCATACGGACGCCCCCGGACGGCTGGTCGGCGCGGTCAGTCAGCCGGGCGGGTCGCGAGCACACCGTGGAACGCGTCGGGCACCCGCTCCGGCGGACCCTCCGGCCGCCACTCGGCGACCGGGACGATCCCGTCCGCCGTCGGCGCCCACCGACCCAGCAAGGGCGCGAACGCCGCCGGTGGACGCATTCGGAACTGCGGCCCCATCATGGCCAGCGCCTGCGGATGACCGGCCAACTCCTCGGTGTCGAAGTCCACCGCGAGCAGGCTGCCCGGCGCCGCGGCAGCGTACAGCTCGTCGAGGGTGTGGGTCAGGGTGGCGTCGTCGAGGAACGCGGCCAGGCCGAGGAAGACCACTCCGACCGGCCGACGACCCCACCCCGGCACGAAGCGGTGCAGCTGCGCCGGGTCGATGGTGCCGATGTCGGTCGCGTCGCCGAAGCCGTAGCCGGCCCGGTCGCTGCCGGCGAGGATGCTCTGACCCAGTCGGATGGTGACCGGGTCGACGTCGGTGTAGAGCACCGTCGCGTCGGTGGCGACCTCGTGCACGTTGCCCTGGGTGGGCAGCCGCGACCCGAGGTCGAGGAACTGGTCGATGCCCGCCTCGCTGACGAGGAAGCGGATCACTCGACGCAGAAAGGCCCGGTTGGCCTGGCGGGCTGCCGGCCCGTCCGGGGTGATCCGCAGGGCGTGCGCGGCGGCCTTTCGGTCTACCTCGGAGTGGTTCTTGCCGCCAGAGAGGAAGTCATAACCCAGGGGCCACGCGGTGAATGGCGTGGCGATTCCCGGTGAGACCGA
>NZ_JAKKFF010000379.1 GCF_022229015.1 Micromonospora foliorum | reverse complement strand
AGGGCCCGCGTGCCGGTCCCGTGCCGAAGACCCGCTCAGGTGCCGGTCGGCGGGCCCGGGAGGGCCGCCGGTGGCGCGGGCCGGGCGATGCCCCGCCGACGCAGGTCGACCTGGAGTTGGTCGGCCATCTGCTGGGTGGCCCGGCGGTTGAGGAAGCTGGCCACCGCCGCGCCGGTCAGGAACGGTCCGAGCGTGGTGAGGTTGCGACCGAAACGCCGCAGCAGCATGTCCCGCAGCTCCTTGCGGGCGGCGGTGCCGAGCACCGCTCCCACTCCCACCCCGGGCACCATCGGGTTGACGCCACGCTGAGTGGCCCAGGAGTGCACCAGTGCGACCGCCCGTTGGCTGCCGCCGGCCGGTAGCGCCACACCATGGATCTCGTGCAGTTCGCCGACCAGTTTCAGCTCCACCGCCACCACGGCCACGGTCTCGGCGGCGAGCAGCACCGGCGCGGAGAGCAGGGTCGGGGCCACCGCCCACTCGACGGCGGCGACGCCCCCACCGGCCGCGCCGATCGCGGCGGTGGTCCTCGACGCGTTGCGGATCAGCCTGTCGGCCAGGGCGGCGTCGTCCAGGCCGGCGAAGTGCCGACGCAGCGTGTCCAGGTCCCGCACGGGCACGTGCGGGGCGATCTCGGCGACGGTGTCGACCATCCACCGGACGGCGGCGCGGGGCTTGAACAGGTCGGAGATGCCACGCGCACGGGCCTGCCCGACCATCCGGGTCAGCAGTTGGCGGCGTCGGGCCGGCGCGATGTCGTCCGCGGTCAACGCCGCGACGGTGGCGCCGAGGTCGTCGGTGCCACCGTTGGCACCAAGATCACCCGTGCCGCCCTCGGTGGTGCCGCCTCGATCGCTCATCGGACCTCCCGGTGCTGTGGCTACCCGTTACGAGTCAAGCAGGTACCCACCGCTGCCGCATGCCTACACCGGCAGCGGCGGCCCCGTTCAGGAGGCCGCCGCTGGTGTCGTGGCTGTCAGACGCACTCGCGGCAGATCAGCTCGCCGTTACGCTCGACCGCCAGCTGGCTACGGTGGTGGACCAGGAAGCAGCGGGCGCACCGGAACTCGTCCTGCTGCATCGGAAGCACCTTGACCGTGAGCTCCTCGTCGGCCAGATCGGCACCGGGCAGCTCAAAGCTCTCGGCCACCTCGGCCTCGTCGACGTCCACCGCGCCCGACTGTGAGTCGACGCGCCGTGCCTTGAGCTCTTCCAGGCTGTCCTCGCCGAGGTCGACCTCGTCGCGACGCGGGGCGTCGTAGTCGGTGGCCATCGGTTTCACTCTCCCATATCGATGTTGTCGCTTCCGGTTGTAACGCCGGACGACGCTGTTTCGGTTCCGCTGGCCGGCCACCACTTGTGTCGGGCACCCGACCCGAGGACCGAACGGATCGAGCTCGCCGGGGCGACTCCCCTGCGAGCGCGGAACCTTACCCCCCCTTGGGCGAGGCATGTATACCGCCCTTGCGGCTGAGATGTACGCCCCCGCACGCGAAGTTGTTCCCAATGTGATTCAGGCGACACGAAGATAGGGGTAGTAGTACCCGGTTCGCGGTCGGCGCGCCGGCATGTCGGGCTGTTTCCACGCGACGGCCGGACAACCGTTAACCTCAGCGGCGTATTCGACGGCCGGCGGCCTGAGCGATCGTTCCTGGCCGTCACCACCCACCTGAGGTCCGGGGAGTGCCCTGATGAGTTTTGCGCGCGTGCGAGCACTCGTCGTCGTCGGCCTGCTGGCGATCATCGCCCTGGTCTTCGTCGTCGTGGCCGTGGTCCGCGACAGCCAGGGCAACGCGGGCACCGCGGCGGGTTGCCCCGAGGGCTGGCCGCTGGCGGATCTGACCCTGCGCGAGCGCAAGGACGTCAAGATCAACGTGTTCAACGCCACGGACCAACCCGGTCTCGCCGGCACCGTCGCCGACGAGTTCAGCAATCGACAGTTCCAGGTCAAGAAGACCGGGAACGAGAAGAAGGTCGACAGCGTCGCGGTGCTGCGGTACGGCCCGAAGGGCGTCGGGTCCGCGCACCTGCTCCAGGCGTACTTCCTCAACAACGCCACCCCCGGCTACGACCCGAAGCGCACCGACGACACCGTGGACGTGGTGCTGGGCAACCGCTTCCAGCAGCTCGCCACCACCACCGAGGTCAACCAGTCGCTGGGCGACTCGGGCCCGCCGGAGGCACCGAAGGGCTCCTGCCCGTCCCCACCCGCCAAGTGACGGCGTAACCGGCCCGCCGCAGCGCAGGCCGGCGATCGGGCACCGACTGGTCCACCGGTCAGGCCGGCCGGTCAGGAACCGCCGGGCAGAAGCCGCCGGGCACGACCTGCCGGGCAGAAGCCGCCCGGCAGGAACCGCGGCTCAGGGTCCGTGACTCAGGGTCCGTACGGTCAGGGTCCGCCGGCGGCGTCCAGCGCGGCCAGCCGATCGTGCAGCGGCGCGAAGAGCGCGGGCGGGGCCGCGAGCACCAGATCCGGCCCCGGCGGCCGACCGGCCAGGCCGGCGACCCGGACCCCCGCCTCGGCGGCCACCAGCCCGCCCGCCGCCAGGTCCCAGGCCGCAAGACCCTTCTCGAAGTACGCGTCGAGCCGCCCCTCGGCGACCAGGCAGAGGTCCAGCGCGGCGGCGCCGAGCCGGCGGATGTCCCGTACGTGTGCGATCAGCCCGGCCACCACCTGCGCCTGGTGCGCCCGGCGGGCGGCGTCGTAGCCGAAGCCGGTGCCGACCAGCGCCTGCCCCAGGTCGACCTCGCCGGAGCAGCGCAGCCGGACACCGTCGCGCCAGGCCCCACCGCCGGCCGTGGCGGTCCATTCCTCGCCGGTGCTCACGTTGCGCACGACGCCGGCGACCACCACCCCGTCCACCTCGGCGGCCAGCGAGACCGCGGAGTGCGGCAGCCCGTACAGGTAGTTCACCGTGCCGTCGATCGGGTCGACGATCCAGCGCACCCCGCTGCGCGCGGTGCCGGAGGTCTCCTCGCCGTACTCCTCGCCGAGCACCGAGTCCTCGGGACGCAGCGCGGCCAGCGCGTCGAGGATCTGCCGCTCCACCGCCCGGTCGGCGGCGGTGACCACGTCGGTGACCGTGCTCTTGGTCGCGGCGACGACGACCCCCTCGGCGCGCATCCGGTACGCGGTGCCCGCCGCGTCCCTCGCCACCTCCACCGCGATGGTCAGCAGCTCCGACGGCGTCGTAGCGGAGTTGGTCATGATTCGCCTCTTTCCGCACTCCGGGTGCATGTGGATGTGTGGAACTACCGACCCGGCTTCCGAAGATCATCGTTCCCCACGCCGCACGACGGCACCAGACCAGGATCTTTGGTGCCGGGCATCGGCTGCGACGCGGGTGCACCCGGCGCCGCCGATGCGGCTTGAGCGGCCAACCTTGGCCAACATGCCCCATTAGGTCCGGTATTGTCGCTTAAATGCTTACCGCCCTGTCCGTGCTCGGCTCGCAACCGTTGCCCAACCGCGACCTGGTGGGGGCGCCGCCCGCCGGACCGTCAGCGACCTCGGTGATCCACCCGCGCGCCCTCGCAACCGGCACGCCGACCTGGTACTGCCTGCTCAAACGGCAGTTCGGACACGATCTGCGCGCCGCCAGGCGCGACGACGGGCACCCTTCGCCGGCCGCGCGGCTATCATTACCGCGAAGCCCACATCTCCGCCGCACCGACGGTCCCCACCGGCGGTACGCGGTGCGGAGCAGGATGATCGCCGCAGACGGCGTTACAATTCACCCCTGCCCACGCGGCACGGACCGCCGACCACCGGCCGGACCGTGACACGAGGGTCCCTCAACCACATCGCCCGGCACGGTAACCCTCGCTGCGCTGGACGAACCCGCCGTGCCCGCTCTTCGCCTCCGGAAGGTCATTCGTGACAGAACCCCGCCAGCCCGGCGCCGACGTTCGCTCGCTCACCGACACCCTGATCGCCCACGCGCAGAGCGCCGGTGGTCAGCTGACGTCGGCTCAGCTCGCGCGCACCGTCGAGTCCGCCGAGGTGACTCCGGCCCAGGCCAAGAAGATCCTGCGGGCACTCTCCGAGGCGGGAGTAACCGTCGTGGTGGACGGCTCGGCGAGCACCCGTCGCCGCGTTGCCGCGGCCCGCTCGACCACGCCAGCGTCCCGGGCCACCACCGCCAAGACCACCAAGAAGGCCGCCGCGCCGGCGCCGAAGCAGGCGCCCGCCGCCGACGACGCCCCGTCGACGCCGGCCCCGCGCAAGGTGGCC
>NZ_JAKKFF010000378.1 GCF_022229015.1 Micromonospora foliorum | reverse complement strand
GGGTGCAGAGCAAAGGGCGGATCCCACGCGGCACGCCCTCAGCGACAGCCCGGCGGTCTGCCCCCGCCGGCCCCACCTACTGGAGCGTGGTCCGTCGACTGAACCTCCCCCGCAAGACGGGCACCACGGTCGACGGCGTGGAGGCGACAAGCCCCTCGGGTCAAACGAGCGCGGCCGGGGTCGACGGGGCCACCGCTGGCAACGCGCCAAGCGAGACCTTGGGCGGCAGGGCCGGCGGGGCCGGTGCGCGCAGCGAGCTGCGCCCGGTGGCCCAACTGTCCAGCAGGTGCGCGGCGAACAGCCGGTCCACCGCGAGCCCGGCCGCCGCGCCGAAGAGCACGTCGGAGGCGAGGGCCGGCTCGACGCGGACCAGGCCGCCGCACATGTCGTGCGCGGCGATCTGCTCGTGCACCGCGTCGGCCTCGACGTGCTCGTCGTAGAAGCGGGTGGCCACCTCGTCGAAGCCGAGCCGGCGCAGCCCGTTGCCGTAGCGGCGGTTCGGCAGCGAGGAGGTCATCTCGAACGCGGCCAGGTGCCCGAGCAGCGCGCCACGCAGCCGTCGGTGCAGCCCGAACAGCGACATCAGGTTGTTGGTCGCCAACGTCACCGCCGGCGCCACATCGACGTGTGCGCCGTAGCCGGTGTCCAGACCCAGCCGGTCGAGGGTGCGTCGGAACAGCTCGGCGTGCATCCGGTCCAGTCGCCCGTTGCCGTACTCGTCGGTCTGGATCTCCACGAGCGCGGCCTTGGCCGGACCACCGAGCCGCGGCAGCGCCCAGCTGTGCGGGTCCGCCTCCCGCAGGTGGTAGACGGAGCGGTGGACGACGAACTCACGGAACTGGCTGAGGTCGGCGCGCCGTTGCAGCGTCGCGGCCAGCGACGGCCCGTCGTCGGCCGCGACCAGCTCGGCCAGGCCGGCCGCCACCCCGGCGGCGGGCACCGGCGGCGTGCCGACCAGCCGACGTAGCGCCGCCTCGAAGACACGTTCACAGCGGCCACGCAGCGCCAGCAGTGTCGGCTGCCACTCCCACGACTCGTCCACCCCGAGCCAGCCCCGGTAGTGCAGCTCGTAGCAGAGGAACAGCGTCAGCTGAAGGTCCTCGTCGGTGATCGGGTCCGCGGGGTCCAGGTCGGCGCCGAGATCGGCCGGCAGGTCGTGCGGCGGGTGCCGCAGAGCCTCGACGACCGCCGCGGAGAGCGGACCCCGCTCCCTCGGCAGGGTCGCGGGACCGTAGCGGCGGTCGGCGGGCTCGGACATGGGACCTCCAGCGTCGTCGGGCCGCTACTGATGCCCTGGGCCAGGGTGGCTAAACGAGATCGTCGGCGTTCGCGGTGACCTCCACCTGCTCGCGGACCTTCCGGGCCGGAGCGCCTTCGGCGTAAAGGCCCCGCAGGTCGGCGAAGGCGGGCTCCGGCGGCGCCAGCGACACCGCCGGATCGACGACCGCCTCCAGTACGCAGGGGCGGTCCGCGGCGAGGGCCTCGTCCCAGGCCGCGCCGACCAACTCCGGGCGGTCCACCCGAACCCCGTGCAACCCCAGCAGCCGGGCCCACCCGGCGTACGGCACGTCGGGGCGGCGGTGGGTCGGGTCGGACGACGGTTGTCGCCCGCCACCCATGCCGTTCTGGTCCCGGTTGTTGAGCACCAGCACCACCAGCCGCGGGTCGTGCCACTGCTGCCAGAGGTGCGACACGGTGATCAGTTCGGCGAGCCCGTTGAGCTGCATCGCCCCGTCACCGACCAACGCGATCACCGGCTGGTCGGGGGCGGCGAGCTTGGCCGCCACCGCGTACGGCAAGGCGCAGCCCATCGAACCGAGGGTGCCGCACAGCTGCGCGTTGACCCCGGGCGGCAGGGTGAGGTGTCGGGCGTACCAGTAGAGGACCGAGCCGACGTCGACCGCGACCGCGCCGGTGCCGGGCATCCGGGCGGACAACTCCTGGAGGACGAGCTGCGGGTTGACCGGGTCCGCGGCGGCGGCGGCCCGCTCGGCGGCGACCTCCCGCCAGCGGTCCACCGAACTCTCCACGGTGGCGCGCCACTGCTGCTCGGGCCGACCGCGCACCCGGCTCAGCAGCGCCCGCAGCGTCTCGGCGGCGTCACCGACCAACGGCACGTCGGCCGGGTACCGGGTGCCGATCCGGCG
Source organism: Micromonospora foliorum (assembly GCF_022229015.1). Lineage (GTDB taxonomy): Bacteria > Actinomycetota > Actinomycetes > Mycobacteriales > Micromonosporaceae > Micromonospora > Micromonospora foliorum. The sequence goes on along the minus strand of NZ_JAKKFF010000378.1, from coordinate 3,096 downwards.
GCCGTCGATGTCGATCTGCACCGTGCGCGCCTGCTCGGGCATCGGGAAGTAGTCGGTCCACGGGTCGTTGGTGCCGACCATCAGCAGCGTGTCGCAGCCACCCATCAGCTCGGCCGCCGCCGGGGTGCCGACCTCGCCGAGCACCCCGGTGTGGAACGGCAGCCGCTCGTCGAGCACCGGCTTGCCCAGCAGCGAGGTGGCCACCCCGGCGCCGAGCCGGTCGGCCATCTCGATGATCTCGGCGGCCGCGTCCCGACCGCCCTGGCCGACCAGGATCGCGATCCGCTGGCCCCCGCTGAGCAGCTGCGCGGCGGCGTCGAGGTCCACGTCGTGCGGCAGGACCCGGGCCAGCGGCTCGCCGGGGGTCGCCGTGATCACCCCGGCGCCGTACGACTGCAGGTCGGGCACCAGCGCCTCCTGCAACTGGCGGGGCAGCACCACGCACGTCGGGCTGCGGGTCGCCGCCGCAGTGCGGAACGCCTGGTCCAGCAGCGTCCCCACCTCGTCGGGGCTGCGGCCGTACCGGACGAACTGGTTGCACACGTCCCCGAAGAGCCGGCTCAGCCCGATCTCCTGGTGCGCGCCGCCCAGCGGCCCGGAGGTGTCCTCCCCGACGATGGCCACCACCGGCTTGCTGTCCAGCTTGGCGTCGTAGAGGCCGTTGAGCAGCTGGACGGCGCTGGGCCCCTGGGTGGCGAGGCAGACCCCGATGCCGCCGGTGAACTTGGCGTGCCCGGTGGCCATGAACGAGGCGGTCTCCTCGTGCCGGGCCGGAATGAACGCCGGCTCGCCGCCGGTACGGTCCAGCGCGTCGACAAGGGGAGCGATCGCCTCGCCCGGGTACCCGAAGGCGCGGGGCACCCGCCAGGCCAGGAGCCGCTCCACCACGACGTCCGCGACCGTTCGGTCAACCATTGCCGCGCCCCGGTGTGCTCGGGTCGACGTAGCGCAGTACCGCGCCGACGCCGTCGGTGAGGTCGGGCGCCTCGTCGGGGCCGAGCACGGTCAGTGCCGCGTCGGTGCCGACCAGCGCCCGGACGAGCGCCGCGTCGGCGCGTACCCGCTGCGGGTCGGCCACCGACATGGCGGCCAGCTGCGCCGGGTCGACGGCGATCTCGGTGGGTTCCGCGCCGATCCACAGCTCACCGTTGGCCGACGGGTCGTCCACGATGATCATCGTGTCGACCTGGTTGCGTTGCAGGGCGGAGACGACCGCGTCGAGGCCGCCGCCCACGTCCTCCTGCACACCGAACCTGTCCAGCGCGGCGCTGATCCGCTGGTCGGCGATCTCCGCGATGGTCTGCACGGTGAGGTCGTCCAGCAACGTCAGGTCGGCGCCGGCGGCCCGGGAGCCGGCGTCGGTGCGGACCATCAGGTCCTGCCAGCGCTCGGGCATCTGGGCGGCGATCATTCCGGTGGCCCGGACGTCGCCGGCCACCACCACCACCTCCGCGCCGACCTTCTCGGCCAGGTCAACGGTCGCCGCGGTGACGTCGCCGGCGTTGCGGTGCCAGGCCTCCATGGCGGCCTTCTGGTAGATGTCCTGGGACCAGCCACCGGGCTGCGGCTTGCGCAGCGGAAAGGTCTCCCCGCCGACGACGTGCGCCTTCCGGGGGACCCCACCGGCGCTGATGGCGATCGCGTCGGCGCCGGTGCGGTCGGCGAGCACGCGCACCCAGGCCACCTGCTCGCCGCGTTGGGCGAGCAGCGGCATCACGTGCGGCAACGGGCCGACGTGGGCCAGGTCCCGCAGTGGCGGCGCGGACAGGAACTCGGAGAGCACCACCCGGCCGTGACTGGCGAAGACCGCCAGGCCGTAGTCCCCGACCATCGGGTCATGACCTCGGACCACCCGGTCCAGCGCGGCGATGTTCGCCTCGCCCGCCCCCTGTTCGATCAGGCTGCGCTCCAGGGCACGCCAGCGCAGGTCCAGGGCGGGATGGGCGTCCTCCGTGTCCGCGGAGGCGTCCAGATACACCGAGCACCACGGCCCGGGACGGTCGTAGAGCGGGCGCAGGAAGGACAGCTGCATGCTCGACCCCTTTCCAGCTCGGCCCCCCGCTTACCCGGGTCGCCGGGGATGTCACCTCGCGGCCGTGAGCCCGTGACCAGGTTTCATTCACGTCGTTCAACCGAGGACGTCGATACGATCTGTGAACACAAGCGGACTCTCGGTGGTGGAGATGGACAGCGGACTCGATACCCGACGGATCGTGCACCCGACGGAACGAATCGTCACCGGGCGGCTGATCCGCCTGCTCGACGGCTACACCCGCGAGGTACGCATCGGTCAGCCGGTGCTGGTGGCGGTGCTCGCCGCGGCGGCCTTCGCCCGGCTGCCCGCCCTGCTGCTGCGCTCGTTCTTCTCCTTCGGCGGTGGCGGCACCCGGCGCCGCTGGAAGGAGCTGAAGCAGGGCCCGGAATACCTGGTCACCCCGGTGCGGCTACGCAACACCGCCGGTCAGCTCTGCGAGGTGGAGCTGCACGGTCACCTGCCGCAGAGCGCCCTGCACCCGGCGGACCAGGTGCAGCTCACCCTGCGACCGCAACGCGACCCGGAGCTGCCGCCCCGGATCGAGCGGATCGTCAACCTCACCACGGGGCAGCTGCTGACCCCGCGTACCGCGACGCTCTGGTCGCACCTCGGGCCGCCACTGCTGTTGCAGGCGTTCCTGGGCGCGCTGCTGCTGGCCGGCATCGCGGCCTGCTCGGCGCTGACCTGATCCGTGCCCGGCCCGGTCCGGGCCGGGCGGTCTGACCGGTCAGGGCGGGCTCAGCCCAACCGGCGCGGACGGCGGCTCAGCCGACCGGGGCGGGCTCGCGGGCGGCCTGCCGGTCGACGCCGAGCATTCCCCGGCGGCGGGCCCAGCGCTCGAAGGCCAGGGTGGCGAACGGCGGCACCGCGCTGACCAGGGCCACCGCCGTGGCCAGCAGGCTCCACCGGTGCAGCCGGGCCACGGCCAGCACCAGCAGGACGTACGCCACGAACAGGCCGCCGTGGATCGGCCCGAAGATCTTGACGCCCAGCTCGTTTTCCGGCGTGCCGGACTTGACCAGCATGCCGACCAGCAGGGACAGCAGGGAGCAGGCACAGGC
>NZ_JAKKFF010000377.1 GCF_022229015.1 Micromonospora foliorum | reverse complement strand
GGCCGGCACCGCGTCGCGGCCCGCCCGGACCAACTGCCACCGCCGGGCCGGACCCCGACGCGGGGCGCCACCGTCGGCGGCGCTGGTCCGCCCTCGGGCCGGGCCGGGACTCATCCGGCCGTGGGCGCCGAGCCGCCGGGCACGGCGGTGCCACCGAGAGCCGCGCCGTCGCCACCGGAGGTGGCCCCACCCGGGACCGGATCGCCGATCGCCGGAGCGGTGGCCACCGGGTCGACGGTCGCGGTCGGTGCCGAGCCGCCCGTACGCTGACCCAGGGCGGCCAACAGCTCGTCGCCCATCAGCGAGATCGGCGGGGCGCCCATGGTGACCACCACGTCCCCCGAGCGGGCCCGACGGGCCACCTCGACCGGGGCCTGCTCCCACGATTCCACGAAGACCTTGCGGTCGGCGGGCAGGTCCACCGCCGCGATCAGCGCCGCCGAGCCCTCGCCGGGCTGGCGCAACTCGCCCGGCCCGAAGACCTCCAACAGCACCACCTCGTCGGCGATGGCCAGCGCCTCGGCGATCTCCGCCTGGTTGTCCCGGGTGCGGTAGAGCCGGTACGGCTGGAAGACGACGATCAGCCGCCCGTCCCCGGCGACCTCGCGCAGGGTCTGCATCGCCAACGTCATCGAGGTCGGGTGGTAGGCGTACTCGTCGTAGACCAGCACGCCGTCCGCGACACCCTTGCGCTCGAAGCGCCGTCGCACCCCGGGGAAGACCGCCAGCGCGGCCTCCGCCGCCTCCAGCGGCAGTTCCAGCAGGTACGCGGCGAGCACCGCGGCGGCGCTGTTCAGCCCCATGTGCCGCCCCGGCACCGGCAGCCGGAACTCACCCAGCGACCGGCCGTCGATCGCGGCCAGGTAGCGCACCCCGCGGGCGGAGGAGACCATGTCGGTCAACCGCAGGTCGGCGTCGGCGGCCTCGCCGTAGGTGAACACCCGCCGTCCCTCGGCCCGCAGGCTCTCGGCCAGCCGCCGGCCACCCGGGTCGTCGGCGCAGGTGATGATGAACCCGTCCGGGTCGGTGAGGCGGGCGAACTCCACGAACGCCGCCTCCAGCGTCGCGTAGTCGCCGTAGGTGTTCAGGTGGTCCGCCTCGACGTTCGTGATGATCGAGACGTACGGGCGGTAGATGAGGAACGAGCGGTCGCTCTCGTCCGCCTCGACCACGAAGTGCTCGCCGGTGCCGTGGTGGGCGCCCGAGCCGACCTCGGAGATCTCCCCGCCGATCACGAAGGACGGGTCCACGCCGGCCTGCTGGAGCACCATCGTCACCATCGAGGTGGTGGTGGTCTTGCCGTGCGTGCCGGCGACGGCCACCGCCCGACGGCCGGTCATCGCCGCCGCGAGCGCCTCCGAGCGGTGCAGCACCCGCAGGCCGCGCCGACGCGCCTCGACCAGCTCCAGGTGGTCCTGGGGAATGGCCGACGAGTAGACGACGGTGTCGACGCCGTCGAGGTTGGTCGCCTCGTGGGTGAGGTGGATGGTGCCGCCGAGCGCCCGCAGGCCGGCCAGCGACGGCCACTCCCGCAGGTCGCTGCCGGAGACCCGGATGCCGCGGGTGAGCAGCAGCCGGGCCACGCCGAGCATGCCCACCCCACCCACCCCGATCAGGTGGACGGCGCCCAGGTCCTCGGCGGTGAGCGTGCCGGCCGGGGTGAACTGCGCGGTCATCGGGCCACCGCCGCCAGCACGAAGGAACGCAGCGCCTCGTCGCCGTCACGCCGGCCGTACGACCCGGCGGCGGCACCCATGGTGTAGAGCCGCTGGGGGTCCCGGATGAGCGGGATGACGGTGCGCTCCAGCCAGTCCGGGGTGAGCTCCGCGTCGTCGACCAGCAGCCCACCGCCGGCCTCCACCACGGGCAGGGCGTTGCGCCGCTGCTCCTGGTTGCTGTGCGGGTACGGCACGTAGATCGTGGGCAGCCCGATCGCGGCCACCTCGGCGACGGTCATCGCCCCGCCCCGGGCCAGCATCAGGTCGGCGGCGGCGTAGCCCAGCTCCATCTCGGACAGGTACGGCAGCGTCACGTAGGGCACCGGCAGGTCGGTGGGGATCGGCACCGGCTCGTTGCGGGCACCCATCACGTGCAGCACCTGCACGCCGTTGCGGGCCAACTCCTTGGCCGCCCCGGAGACCGCCAGGTTGATCGAACGGGCGCCGGACGAGCCGCCGGACACGAAGAGCACCGGCAGGTCCGGGCGGAGCCCGAAGTGGGCGCGGGCGGCGTTGCGCAGCGCGTACCGGTCCAGACCGGCGATGGCGCGGCGCAGTGGCACACCGACGACTGTGGCGTCCCGCAGCGACTCGGCCTGGCTCGGCTGGTTCGGAAAGCCGACGGCCACGTTCTTGGTGAACTTCATGCCCAGCTTGTTGGCCACGCCCGGTGGCACGTTCACCTCGTGGATCACCATGGGCAGCTCACGCCGCCACGCGGCCAGGTAGGCCGGCACCGAGACGTACCCGCCGAAGCCGACGACCACGTCGGCGCGCACCTCGTCGATCACCTTGCCCGCGGCGCGCGCCGCGGTCCACATCCGGCCCGGGGTGCGGACCAGGTTCATGTTGACCGACCGGGGCAGCTGGTACGCCGGGATCTGCCGCAGGTCGTAACCCTGCGGCGGGATCAGGTCGTTCTCCATGCCCCGGGGTGTGCCGAGGCAGGTGATCCGGACGCCCGGGTCGTGTCGGCGCAGGCAGTCGGCGAAGGCGAGCAGCGGGTAGACGTGCCCCCCGGTGCCACCTCCCGCGAGCACCACCGAACGCAGCGGACCCATCAGCGTCTCCTCTCGCTCGCCGTACCCTTGCGGCTCCGGTCCTGTCGGACCCCGCGCGGCGCGGCCTGATCGTCATGGCGCCGCTCGCGGGACCGGGGCACGGACCCTCGGCCAGCGGGCGGCGTCGCCGGTCGGCGACGCCGGCCGGGAAGCGGCGGCAACGGGGCCCAGAGTAGTCGGACCCACCGGGCCGGCGGACGGGCATGCAGTGCTCTGGCCGCATCGGGTTCGGCACGGGCGAAGGACGCCAGCATGCCGATGCCGGCCAACGTCACCACCAGCGCACTTCCGCCGTCGGAGATGAACGGCAGCGGCAGGCCGGTGATCGGCAGCAGCCCGACCACCCCACCGATGTTGATCACGGCCTGGCTGACCAGCCAGGTGGTCACGGCGGTGGCGGCGAGCCGGCGGAACGGGTCGTCGACCCGCCGGGCGATCCGGAACCCGGTGTACGCGATGACCGCGAACAGGCTGAGCACCACGACGCACCCGATCACGCCCAACTCCTCGGCGATGATCGCGAAGATGAAGTCGTTGTGCGCCTCGGGGAGCCAGTCCCACTTCAGGCTGCCCTTGCCCAGCCCGACACCGAACCAGCCACCGTGCTCGATGGCGAGCCGCCCCTGGTAGAACTGGAGGCAGTCGCCGAGTTTGCAGGTCTCCGGGTCCGGTGGGTTGAAGAACATGTCCAGCCGGGCGAGGCGGTAATTGTCCGCGCCACGCTCGCCGGAGCCGGCGCCCAGCGAGGCCACCGCGACGAGCAGGCCGATCCCGACCAGACCGGCCGCGGCCAGGGCGCCGAAGACCCGCATCCGCACCCCGGCGGCCCAGAGCAGGCCCACGACCAGGGCCAGCAGACAGAGCATCGTGCCGGTGTCGTTGTAGCCGACCAGGACGAAGAGCAGGCCGACCACCGGGAAGAGCGGGGTGGCCAGCTCGCGCCACCAACCCAGTGCGGCGCCCTTGCGGGCGACGAGGTGCGCACCCCAGAGCACCATCGCGAACTTGGCCAACTCGGAGGGTTGTAGCTGGATCCCGCCGACGAACAGCCAGTTCAGTCGCGCCTCGACCGGCCCGAACCCGGCCGACCGCTGGTTGGTGAGCCGGGCGTACGCGACCAGCAGGTTGAGCACCACCAGCAGGGCGATCGAGGTGAACAGCAACGGCCGGCCCAGCGACCGGTAGGTGCTGGCCGGCAGGCGCTGACAGGCCCAGAACGCGCCGATGCCGATCACCGCGAAGATGGCCTGCTTGGTCACCGAGGCCGAGGCGTTGCCGTCCTCGGCGTAGTCCTTCACGCTGGTCGCCGAGAAGACCATGGTCAGCCCGATCAGCAGCAGCAGGCCGGCGCTCGACAACAGCAGGTAGTAGCTGGCCAGCGGCCGGTCCAGCAGGCCGCGCAGGGCGGCGAGCCCGCCGGCCGCGTCGATACCGCGCAGCGGCACGGGCGCCGTCGGTTCCACCTCCCGCGCCGCCGCGCAAGAGCGCCGTGTAGGAGCAGGGTGTAGAT
>NZ_JAKKFF010000376.1 GCF_022229015.1 Micromonospora foliorum | reverse complement strand
CCCCCACCACCGCCGCCGAACAGCGCGCAGCCCGACTCCGGGCAGCGCCACTGGCGGGCCAGCAGCTTGGCGCCGGTCGGCGACCGCTTGCCGGCCACCGGCGAGTGGCCACCACCGACGTGCGCGATGAACACCGGCCCGCCGGCGCCCGGCACCGGTGCGACCACCCGGCCGGGCTGCTCGACCAGCCACGGGAACCGACCGCGCAACCCGTCGAAGCGGACCCGGCTGAGCACCGGCAGACCGAGCAGGTCGGCGACCTCCAACATCCGGTCACCCGGGTTGTCGAGCACCTCGACGAGCCCGTCGTCGGCCCAACGGCGGACGACCATCCGCTCGTTGGAGGTGAGGTCGGCATCGGAGAGCAACGCCCGGTGCACCACCGCGTAGACTTGGACGCTGTCTTCCTCCAACTCGCGGGAGAGCGCGTCGATGACCATGCCGAGGCGCAGCAGGCTGGCCGGCCGGCCACCGTCGATGTCCTGGTAGCGGATCACCTCGGCCAGGTCGACCACGGCTCGGGCCAACGACGGGTCGGTGCAGACCCGTCCCTCGATGGCGTCCAGCACCTTGCTGATCTCGAATCTCATGCCGCGCTCCGGACGATGTCGTCGATCCGCCGGGCCAGCTCGACGTCCCGGTGGGTGACCCCACCGGCCGAGTGCGTGACACAGCGGAAGGTCAGGGTCCGCCATCGGATGTCGATGTCGGGATGGTGGTCGAGCTCCTCGGCCACCGTCGCCACCCGGTCCACCACGGCGATGGCGTCCGGGAAACTGCCGAGCTGGGCCGTACGACCGATGCCGGTCGGATCGCCCGACCAGTCGGGCAACCGGCCCAGCTCTTCTCGCACCGCGTCCGCGGTGAGCAGGTCTGCCATGACCAGACCCTACCGGTGGCGCGTCCGACGAGCCGGACACGCTCCCTAGAGCCCCGGGTTTCCTGCAAAGCGGTGTCGGCCAGGAACGCGACGGTGGGGCGGCATCATCAGATGCCGCCCCACCGATCAGTGTCGCGTCAGCCGCGCAGCGGCCGCCCCACCTCGTGCAGATGACCGAGTGCCTGCCGGTACGACTCGACCAGCCCGGTTTCGGCGTACGGGATGCCCTGCTCCACGCAGTAGGCACGGACGATCGGCTGGGCCCGGCGCAGGTTGGCGCGCGGCATGTTCGGGAAGAGGTGGTGCTCGATCTGGTAGTTGAGACCGCCGAGCGCGGTGTCCACCAGTCGGCTGCCACGCACGTTGCGGGAGGTCAGCACCTGCTTACGCAGGAAGTCCAACTCGTCCTCGGCGGTCGGCATCGGCATGCCCTTGTGGTTCGGCGCGAACGCGCAGCCCATGTAGAGGCCCCACAGCGCCTGGTGCACGACGGCGAAGAGCAGCGCCTTGACCGGGGACATGACCGCCAACAGCAGCGCCACGTAGGCGGCGGTGTGCGCGACGAGCAGCGCCGCCTCTACCGCCCGGTGCCGCATCGGGACGGCGTACTTGCCGTCCTCCCGGCCGACGATCGCCCGGATGCTCGCCACGTGCAGGCTCAGACCCTCCAGCAGCAGCATCGGGAAGAAGAAGTACGCCTGCCGCTGAGCCATCCAACGGCCGAACCCACGGGTCTCCATCGCCTGCTCGGGCGTCCACACCAGGGCCCCCGCGCCGACGTCCGGGTCCTCGTCCTCGTGGTTCGGGTTGGCGTGGTGCCGGTTGTGCTTGTCGACCCACCAGCCGTAGCTGATCCCCACCGCCACGTTGCCGGCGAACAGCCCCACCAACTCGCTGGGGCCACGCCGACGGAACATCTGGCGGTGCCCGGCGTCGTGACCGAGGAACGCGACCTGGGTGGTGGCCACCGCCATCAGGGCCGCGAGCGGAAGCTGCCACCAGGAGTCGCCGAGCAGGAACACGGCCACCCAGCCGGCCAGGAAGGCACCGAGGGTGAACACGATGCGGGTGACATACCAGCCGGGACGCCGCTCCAGCAGGCCCGCCTGGCTGATCCGTCGGGACAACTGTGCGTAGTCACTACCTCGCCGTCGTACCGGCGGTTCCGCCACCGCTCCGAGCGCCATCGCTGCTCCCGTTCCGCTTGCGCCCGTACCAGGGTGGTTCGGGCTTATTGTCAAGTGTCCCGACTGCGGTAGCGCTGAGTAACCCCGACAACCCCCGAATGGGGGGTAGGGCAGGCCCTACCCCTACTGGTTCGACTCAGCCCAGTCGGCCCACCGCGGCGCGCAGTCGGGCCAGGTCACGGCGCCGCCGCTCGTAGGTGGCGGCGAGCCCGACCAACGCCAACCCGCCGACCCCCAGATAGATCCACCGGGGCAGCAGATCCCACCCCCGGGCCAGTTCGTGCAGCGCCAACAGCGTCAGTGCCCCGCCGCCGAGCAGCACCGGCGCCTGCCATCGGCGGGTCGCGCCGGCCAGCACCGCGCCGGTCGCCGCCGCGCCGAGGAGCAGTCGCCGCCACGGCTGCG
>NZ_JAKKFF010000375.1 GCF_022229015.1 Micromonospora foliorum | reverse complement strand
GGGCGCGGCCGGCGCCATGCGGGGTGCTGCCGGCCAGCTCAAGGAGCTGGAGAAGCGGCAGAAGTCCCGGGCCACCCGGGCCCAACGGGACGCACTGGACCGGGCGCTTGTCGACCTGGCGGGCTTCTACCGGGACGCGCTCACCATGGCGCTGCGCGCACCCGTCGCCCCGGTGCACACCGACACCGCCGCGCTGGCCGGCGCCGGCGCGCAGAAGTGGGACGCCGAGGGGTCGCTGCGCCGGCTGGAGGCGGTGCTCGCCTGCCGCGCGGCCATCGAGGCGAACGTCAAACCGCGGATCGCGGTCGAGGCGATGATGCTCGCCCTCTGGAAGGGCTGACCCGCACTTCTCGGCGTTGTCCACAGGCATCGACAGGTCCGATTGCTGTGCGGTACGGTCCGTGTGCCGTGGTGACGGTGGCAGCACACTGAGTGATGGATCACCCGGGAGGAGTCGGCCGATGCCGCGGGGGGAGATCGACGAAGCCTGGATCGAGGAGGCGGTGCGACGCTACCGCCGGATCGAGTCCCTCCAGGCCGAGTTCGACCAGGCGGTGTCGACCGTCGAGGTGACGGTCCGCTCGCCGGACGGCCTGGTCGAGGTGGTGGTCACCGCCGGCGGGCGGATCACCGACGTCCGGTTCCTCGGGCCGCTGCACACCCGCAGCCCGCGCGACGTGGCCGGTTCCGTGCAGGCCGCGGTCACCGCGGCGGCCGACGCCGCCGAATGGGCCCGGGAAAAGCTGCACAACGAGACGTTCGCCGCCTACCGACCGCTCGCGGGGGCCTGAGATGGACACACTGCGCGCGCTCTCCGCCCGACTGGACGAGGCGAGCGCCACCCTCACCCTCGTCTCGCACACCGTCACCGCCAGCGATCCGGCCCAGACCGCGTTCGGCGCCGACGCGCCGGGCCGCCCGGGCGAGATCGGTCGGGCGCTGCACCGGCAGTGGACCACCGCCACCGACGACCGTGCCCGGGAGGCCCGCGCCGCCGCCGGTCG
>NZ_JAKKFF010000374.1 GCF_022229015.1 Micromonospora foliorum | reverse complement strand
CGCGCCGGCGATCCCCTCCGGGTGGGCTTGCGTCACCTCGGCGGAGGCGCGGGCCTGCGCCGCGGCGCGCGCCGTCGAGTCGGCGAAGTACGCGCCCAGTGGGCCGACCCGCATCGCCGCGCCGTTGCCGCAGGAGCCCTGCCCGTCGAAGGCGGAGGCGGCGGCCAGCGGCCACGGTGTGCCGGTGCGGATCAACCCCAGGATCAGCGTCGCGCCCGCGCCGTAGCCTCGGCGCTCGGTACACCGCTCGGCGAAGGAGAGCGCCAGCCGGTCCCGGTCGATGCCGCCGGAGTCGGCCAGCTGGGCGAGGACCGAGCAGGCCATCTCGGTGTCGTCGGTCCACTCCCAGGGCGCCGGCGGCAGCGCGTCGGTGGCGAGATCCACGGGCGCCGGCCCCGGCAGGAAGTACTGCGCGCCGAGCGCGTCGCCGGTGGAGAGACCGGCGAGGCTGTCCCGGGCGAGCGCCAGGCGGGCATCGGCGAACAGGGTGAACGACATCGTCGTACCAGCTTGCCCGGTCGCCAGGCACGCCGCAACGCGATCAACTTGCCAGGCCAAGTACGGTCTTGTCGTGGCCTCCGTGCTCCTGGTCGAAGACGATCACGTCGTACGCGGCGCGATGCTGCGGTCCCTCACCGACCGGGGGCATGCCGTGCACGCCGTGGGTACGGCGTTGGACGCCCTGCGTCGGGTCGCCGCGGAGACACCCGACCTGGTGGTGCTCGACCTCGGCCTGCCCGACCTGGACGGCTCGGACGCGCTGCGGATGCTGCGCGGCATCACCGACGTCCCGATTATCATCGCCACCGCCCGCGACGACGAGCAGTCGGTGGTCAAGCTGCTGCGTGCCGGCGCCGACGACTACATGGTCAAGCCGTTCACGGGGGCGCACCTGGACGCGCGGATCACCACCGTGCTGCGCCGGGCCGGCCGGGCCAGTCGGTCCGTGCAGCCCGCGGTGCACAGTGTCGGCGGGCTGCGGGTGGACGTGGGCGAGCGCAGTGCCCAGCTCGACGGGGAGCCGCTGGCGCTGACCCGCAAGGAATTCGACCTGTTGGCGTATCTCGCCGCACGACCTGGGCGGGTAGTGTCCCGCCGGGAACTCTTGGAGGAGGTATGGCGGCAGCCATCGGTCGGCGAGGATCAGACCATCGACGTTCACCTGTACTGGCTCCGCAGAAAGATGGGCGAGTCCGCGGCGAAGCCGCGTTACCTGCGCACCGTGCGGGGGGTCGGATTCCGGCTGGTGGCACCGGACTGAGAACGGCGCTGGCCCTGCTCACGGCCGGCATGTGCAGTCTCGTCGCGCTCGCGTTCCTGATCCCGCTCGGGCTCAGCCTGCGGGAGCAGAGCCGGGACGAGGCGATTGCCGACGCGGCGCGCCGCAGTGCGCTGGTGACCGGCGCGCTGGCGGTGAGCACCGACCCGGCGGTCGTCGAGCGTGCCGTGGTGGCCAGCGCCGAGGGCGCACCCACCCGGCCCGTGGTGCACGGGTTGGGGCTGGACGAGTCCGCCGGTCGGGCCAGCGGCAGCGACCTGGACCGGGCCCGCTCCGAGCGCCAGTCGTTGGTCGTCGACGTCGACGGGGGTGTGGCCCGGCTCGACCCGGTCGTCCTCGGTGACCGGACGGCCGTGGTCGAGGTGTTCCTTCCGGAGTCGACGCTGGGCGAGGGCGCCGGCGGCACCTGGCTGCTGCTGTTCGCGGTCGGTGCGGCGATGGCCGGCGCGGCGGTGCTGGTGGTCGACCGGGTCGCCGCCCGCGCCGTGGACTCGACCCGGGGTCTGGTCAAGGCCGCGCTCTCCGTCGGCGACGGCGACCTCGGCGTACGCGTCGAGCCGACCGGTCCGCGCGAGTTGGCCGAGGCCGGGTACGCCTTCAACCGGATGGCGGACCGGCTGGACGCCGCCCGCACCGACGAGCGGGAGTTGGTGGCCGACCTGTCGCATCGGCTGCGTACCCCGTTGACGGTGCTGCGCCTGGACGCGGAGGCGTTGGAGTCCGACGACACCAGCGTGGGTTCGTTCAGCCCGGCGGAGTTGGACCGGCTGCGCGGGATCCGGCGGATCCGGCAGGCGATCGTCACCCTGGAGGGTGAGATCGACGTGCTGATCAAGACCACCCGTAAGACGGTGGCGCTCGAGGCCGGGCCGGCGATGTGCGACGTCAGCGAGGTGGTCCGGGACCGGATGGTGTTCTGGGCGGCGTTGGCCGGCGACCAGAACCGGCCGCACCGGGTCAACGGCGCGCAGCTGCGCATCCCGGCGCCGGTGCCGCGGGCCGAACTGGCCGCCGCGCTGGACGCCGTGATCGGCAACGTCTTCCGCTACACCCCGCAGGGCACCGCGTTCGAGGTGGCCGTGTCCCGGCGCGACGGTTACGTGGCGATCCGGATCGACGACGCCGGCCCCGGCATCGCCAACCCGGACCGGGCACTGCGCCGGGGCACCAGTGACCAGGGCTCGACCGGGCTCGGCCTGGACATCGCCAAGCGGGTGGCGTTGCAGGCCAACGGCTCGGTGAGCATCGACCGCGCCCGGTTGGGCGGTGCCAGCGTGGTGATGTTGCTCGCCGACCCGGAGGCGACGCCCCGGCAGGTCAGCCGCTTCGGTCTGGTCGGTCGGATGGCCCGCGACGCCCGGGACCCGAAGGCCAGCGGACGTCGCTGGCCCCGCCAGCGCCCCACCGACGACTGACCCGGCCGCACCCCGGGTTGTGCGCCGGCGCAAGTCTTCCTTAGATCGCGGTTAACGACCGCGTTGGATCGGCCGCGGGCTGACAGGATCACAGCACGAACCCACCAGTTCCACCGGCCGAGCGCACCACGCACCCACGGCCGGTGGAGCCGCGCGCGCGGCGGGAGTCACAGGTCCCCCCACACCCACGCTCCCGCCGCGCGCCCTGCTCGACCGGCCGGCTCAGCCGGCACCCGAGCGGCTCAGCCGGCACCCGAGCGGCTCAGCCGGCGGTGGCGAGGTACGCGTCGATCTCGGCGAGGATCCGCTGCTGGCCGGCGGGGTCGAGGAAGGACGCCGTCACCGCGTTGCGGGCCAGCCCGGCCAGACCCTCGGCACCGATTCCGAGCAGGCGGGCCGCCACCGCGTACTCCTCGTTGAGGGTCGTGCCGAACATCGGCGGGTCGTCGGAGTTGATGGTGACCAGCAGCCCGGCCTCGACCAGCCGGGGCAGCGGGTGCTCGTCGAGGGTGGCCACCGCCCGGGTGCGTACGTTGGACGTCGGGCAGATCTCCATCGCGATCTGCCGCTCGGCCAGGTGGGCGAGCAGCTGCGGGTCCTGCGCGGCGGAGATGCCGTGCCCGATCCGCTCGGCGCCCAGCTCGTTCAGCGCGTCCCAGACGGTCTGCGGCCCGGTGGTCTCCCCGGCGTGCGGCACCGAGCGCAGCCCGGCGGCGCGGGCCTGGTCGAAGTAGGGCCGGAACTGCGGTCGGGGTACGCCGATCTCCGGGCCACCCAGACCGAAACTGACCAGCCCGTCCGGACGCTCGTCCAGGGCGATGCGCAGCGTCTCCTCGGCTGCCGGCAGGCCGGCCTCGCCGGGGATGTCGAAGCACCAGCGCAGCTCGATGCCGAAGTCGGCCAGGGCGCGCTTGCGGGCGTCCTCGATGGCCTCACAGAACGCCGGCGCGGGAATGCCCCGCCGGACGTGCGAGTACGGGGTGATGGTCAGCTCCGCGTACCGGACCTGTTGGCGGGCCAGCTCCCGGGCCACCTCGTGGGTGAGGATCCAGACGTCCTCCGGGTCGCGGATGAGGTCCACGACGCTCAGGTAGACCTCGATGAAGTGCGCGAAGTCGCGGAACTCGAAGTAGGCGGCGAGTGCGTCCGGGTCGGCCGGCACGGGGGTGCGTCCCTCGTGGCGGGCGGCCAACTCGGCGACGATCCGGGGCGAGGCGGAGCCGACGTGGTGCACGTGCAGCTCCACCTTGGGCAGACCGGCGATGAAGGTGGACAGGTCGGTCACGGGTTCTCCTGGGCATGGTCGCCGGTGCGGGCGACGACGAAGACGCGGCGGAACGGGAAGTACACCTGACCCTGCCTCACCGGGTACGCCGCGGTGAGCCGTACTCCCAGCTCGGTCCGGAAGGCGGACCAACCGGCGGCGTCCAGTGCGGCCCGGACCGGGCGCAGCGCGGTGCCCTCCATCCAGGCCAGCACCGGGTGCTCGGCGGCGGGTCGAACCGGCAGCAGGTGCACGTAGGTAGTCTCCCAGGCGTCCACCGCGCAGCCGGCGCCGGTCAGCAGCGCCGCGTAGTCGGCCGGGTCGTCGACCGGGTCCGCGCGCAGCAGCGGGGCGACCTCGGCCCGCCAGGTCGGGCGGTTGGCGACCTCCCGCAGGGCGCGGTGCGAGTCGGCGGCGAAGTTGCCGGGGACCTGCATGGCGAGCCAGGCACCGGCGGGCAGCTCGGCGGCCCAGCGGCGCAGCAACTCCTGGTGGCCGGGGACCCACTGCAACGCCGCGTTGCTGACCACCACGTCCTCGTCGCCGGCCGGACGCCAGTCGCGCAGGTCGGCGACCGCGAAGTCGACCGGCGCGCCGAGGGCCTCGGCCCGCGCGATCATGTCGGGTGAGGAGTCGAGGCCGAGCACCCGGCTCGTCGGCCAGCGCTCGGCGAGGGTGGCGGTGAGCTGGCCGGGGCCGCAGCCGAGGTCGACCACCGTCCGGGGTCGCTCGGCCGGGATCCGGGCGAGGAGGTCGTGAAACGGCCGGGATCGCTCGTCGCCGAAGCGCAGGTAGGTCGTCGGGTCCCACATGGTCGCCTCCCAAACCGTACGTACGTACTGCTACGGTACGGCTCGCGTGGCAGGGTGGCAACCCGATCACTAGGCTCGGGGCATGGAACAGCGCAGCTTCAACCGGCTCGGCCGGACCGTTGGCGCGGTCGGCCTGGGCGCGTGGCAACTCGGCGCCGACTGGGGCACCGTCAGCGAGGACGACGCCATGGCGGTGCTCGCCGCCGCCGTGGACGCCGGGGTCACCTTCCTCGACACCGCCGACGTGTACGGCGACGGCCGCAGCGAGCAGCTGATCGGCCGCTTCCTGCGCACCCGACCCGACGCCGGGCTGACCGTCGCCACCAAGATGGGCCGCCGCGTCGAGCAACGGCCGGAGGCGTACACCCTGGCCAACTTCCGGCAGTGGACCGACCGCTCCCGGGCCAACCTCGGCATGGACACCCTGGACCTGGTCCAGTTGCACTGCCCGCCCACCGAGGTCTTCTCCTCCGACGAGGTCTTCGACGGCCTGGACACCCTCGTCGCCGAAAAGGCCATCGCCGGGTACGGGGTCAGCGTCGAGACCTGCGACCAGGCCCTCACCGCGATCGCCCGACCGGGGGTGGCGAGCGTCCAGATCATCCTCAACGCGGTCCGCCACAAGCCGCTGGAGCGGGTGCTGCCGGCCGCGGCGGCAGCCGGTGTCGGCATCATCGCCCGCGTGCCGCTCGCCAGCGGTCTGCTCTCCGGCCGCTACGACGAGCACACCGAGTTCCCCGCCGACGACCACCGCAACTACAACCGGCACGGCGCGGCCTTCGACGTCGGGGAGACGTTCTCCGGGGTCGACTTCGACCGGGGTCTGGCCGCCGTACGTCGGCTGGCCCCGCTTGTCGACGCGGACCGCACGATGGCGCAGTTCGCGCTGCGCTGGGTGCTGGACCAGGCGGGCGTCACCGTGGTCATCCCCGGTGCCCGCGACGCCGACCAGGCCCGACGCAACGCCGCCACGGCCGCCCTGTCCCCGCTCACCGACGAGCAGTTGGCAGCCGTCCGCGAGACCTACGACGAGCTGATCCGCCCGCAGGTGCACGACCGGTGGTGACCCGCGCGCCCGGGGTGCTCGCGTCGCGCCGCCCGGCCGGCGCTGCTGGACGGCGGCGCGCCACCCCGGGCGGCGGAGAGGGGACGCGATGAGAGGCTGGCTTCCACTCACCCTCGGCCTGCTGGCCGTGGTGATCGGTGCGGTGTGGACGGTCCAGGGCCTCGGCTACGTCAGCGGCAGCGTGATGACCGACGAGAAGATCTGGGCGGTGATCGGCCCGCTCGTGGCGCTGGCCGGGCTGCTGGTGCTCTGGCTCGGCCTGCGCTCGCGTCGACGCTGAGCCGTCGCTCCACCGGGAGCCCGAGCAGGTGGAAAGCCCCGCTTCCCAACCGGGATGCGGGGCTTTCTCAGCGACCCTTGAGCCGGATCGTCCCACTGGCCGGCGGGGGCCGGCCGTCTCAATCAGATGGGACGGACCTGCTCAGCCTGCGGGCCCTTCTGACCCTGAGCAATCTCGAACTCCACCCGCTGGTTCTCCTCCAGCGAGCGGTAGCCGCTGGTCTGGATGGCCGAGAAGTGGACGAACACGTCAGCACCCCCACCATCGACGGTGATGAAGCCGAAGCCCTTGTCAGCGTTGAACCACTTCACGGTTCCCTGAGCCATGTGTTTCTCCCTCTAAAAACTGGCGGCCGTGCACGCCGTCCGGCCGATTGGCCGTTTTTGAGCAGCGGCGCCTGAGGCAGCCCCACGAAGGAGACTTCTCTCAACCCACGCCATCTCGCAACAGCGGGGACCAGCAAATCACGGAGGCAAAAAGTCTGTCACGACCTCTCCGACGAATTTCTCCGACATGTGACCTGACGGATGCCTCAGGTGCGCTGGGCGGCGTGCGATGCCAAGCGAAAGCCCCCTTCCCATCGATGCGGGAAGGGGGCTGAAGTCGCTGCCGGTCAGTCCGGCCAGCTGCCGGTCATCCGGCGTACGCCGACCGCGCCGCCCCGGTCCACGGCGGCCCGGACGACCGCGAAGATGGCGCCCTGCAACGCCGCGGCGGCCAGGATCTCGCCCCAGCCGCGATCCTCGTCGGTCGCGTTGGGCGCCTCACCGTCGCCCGCGGTGACCTTCCAGACCTGCCGGAAGATCGCCCCGGCCACCGCGCCCGCGGCGATACCCATCAAGACGCCGACCGGCCGGTACGCGACCCTGCCGATGCTCTTACTCACCTACGCCTCCCCCGCACGATCATCAGCACCACCACGGTGGCCACCGCGCCGGCCGCGATGGCCGCCCACGGCACCGGGTTGCGGCGCACCAACTCACCCTTGTCGTACGCCTGTGCGCGTACCAACTCGCCCTTCTCGTGCGCCTGCGCCCGCGCCATCCCGGCGCCACGCGCGGCCTGACCGCGGACCCGGGCGACGGTCTGCGCCGCCTGCTCCCGCATCCGCTCCTTGGCCTGCTCGGCGGACTCCTTGAGACGCGCCTTGACGTCGGCCTTGGCGGCCAACGCCTCCATCGTCTCGCCCAACTCGACCCGGGTACGACGGATCTCCTCGCGGAGGGCCTCCGTGTCGCCCGTCCCGTTGCCGGTCATTGCCGCCCCCTGTCCTTCACCGCGGCGGTGACGGTGTCCATGTCCGCCCGGAGGCTACGGACCGTGGCCGCCGGCATCGGCGGGACCGCACGGCTGACCTGCTTCTTGCCCACCAGGGCGAGGATGCCGGCCACCAGGAAGCAGGCCACCGCCACGATCAGCGCCGCGGCCCAGGCGGGCAACACCAGGTCGAGCAGCAGGATCGCCGTGGCGACCAGCGCACCCAGGCCGAAGAACGCGAGCGCGCCACCGCCACCGAACAGGCCGATCCCGATGCCCGCGTGCTTACCCTTCTGGGTCAACTCCGCTCGGGCCAGCGTCAGTTCGTCCCGCACGAGGCGGGAGATCTGCTCGGTGGCCCGCTGCACCAGCTCGGCGGTGGAGGGCTCGCTCCCGTTCTGGGATGTGCGGGCTTTCGCCACGTCAGCCATGCTGTCCTCCTTTCCTCATCACCGCGCTGTATGCCCGAAGTCGTCGCTCGTCAATCCTAAAGCGCGCCAGGCAGCTCACCGTCCCCGTTGTCCGGACGCCGCGCCGCCGATACGCGGCCAGCCGCCGCGATCACGCCAGAGACGTCCGGCAGCACATCCCCCACCCAAGCCCGACCAAACCTCCCGCAACGGACCCCTCTCCCCCACCCGGCCCCCGGCCCCCGGCCCCGCCCCGGCCCCCGGCCCGCAGCGGTGATCATGAGGTTGGCCGGGACAAATAAGGCACATCCACCCGGCAAGTCCATGATCGTCGCGGCCGACCGGGCAAGATCACGCTCGATCCTGGTTGTAGTGGCCTCGACGGGGACGGAGGCCACTACAACCAGGAAGTTGCACGATCTTGCGGGCAGGGCAGGGCGGGGCGGGGCAGGACGCGGGGGCGGAGCGGGACGGGGCGGTGGGCGGGTCAGGGGCGGGTTTCGTCGGGGCCTACGAAGGCTTCGCTGCGGGCGTCGCCGTCGTCGCTGCCGCCGAAGACGCGGGCGTCGTCGGGCGCCTCGGTCTCGGACTGGCGGCGGGCCGGGCGCCTCGGCTGCACCCACTGCCAGGACAGGTTGCTGGTGGCGTCGCCCAGCTCGGTGCGCAGCCGGGGCATCGCGGTCGGGCGGTTGTCCCGGATCCAGGCGACTAGGTGCTCCCGGACGAGGCAGCGCAGGTCCCACAGGCTGCCCGCGTCGGCGGCGCTGACCAGCGCGCGCAACCGGACCGTCCCGCCGGTGGCGTCGGTGACCTGGAGGACGCAGACCCGCCCGTCCCACAGTTCGGTGCCCTCGACGAGGCGGCGCAGTTCCTCGCGCATGATCTGCACCGGCACCGCCCAGTCGACGTCGAATTCGGCGGTGCCGAGGACCGCCGCCTCCGTCCGGGTCCAGTTCTGGAACGGCTTGCTGGTGAAGTACGAGGTGGGCAGGATCAACCGGCGGTCGTCCCAGATCTGCACCACGACGTAGCTGAGGGTCAGCTCCTCGATGCGACCCCACTCTCCCTCGACGACGACCACGTCGTCGAGCCGGACGGCGTCGCTGAAGGCGAGCTGGAGGCCGGCGAAGACGTTGCCGAGCAGGCTCTGCGCGGCGAGCGCGGCCACCACACCGACCACACCGGCGGAGGTCAGCACGCCGGCGCCGATGCCCCGCACGCTGGGGAACGTCATCAGCATCACGCCGACGGTCAGGATGACGATCACCGCGATGGTCAGTCGGCGCAGCATCACCACCTGGGTCCGTACGCGTCGGGCGTGCCGGTTGTCCGGTACGTCGACCCGGAACCGGGCCAGCGCGGTGTCCTCCACGACGACCAGCAGGCAGGCGACAAGCCAGGCCATGGTGGCGATGACGCCGAGGATGAGCAGGTGCAGCAGCAGTCGCCGCCAGCTCTCGCCGACCGCGTACCCGGTGGTGAAGCGGACGGCGAACTGCACGGCCAGGACCGTTCCGGCGACCTGGAACGGGCGGTGCGCGTGATCGGTCAACTCGGTCAACAGCAGTGACCGGCGGCCGAACCGCCGGGTCACCCGGTGGACGATCTCGACCAGGAACAGGGCGACCGCCGCCGCGACGAGCGCGGCGACGGCCGTTTCGAGATAGTTCTGCACGGCTTCGGTGCTCCCCTTCGACCAGACGTCGGGCACTTTGGGCAAAAGCCCAAGAGTGCCCGACATCCGTGGTATCGACCAGTTCAGACCTTGCGGTACCGGGACTGGAGGAAGCAGAAGACGCCGAAGGCGGCGATGCCGAGGGCGACCAGGGTCAGCAGGAACGTGCCGTAGGACTGCTCACGCAGGGTGTGCAGCGCGGCGTCCAGACCGCGGGCCTTCTCCGGGTCGTACTTCACCGCGGCCACGATGATCAGCAGACCGGCGATGCCGTACGCGACGCCCTTGGCGACGTACCCGGCGATGCCGAGCCGGCGGGCGAGCTTGCGGGTCTTCGGGCTCATCTCGCCGGTCTTCAGGTGCTTCTCGAAGCGCTTGACGACGCCGTAGATCACCAGGCCGACGCCGATCGCGGCGAGCACCAGCCCGGCCAGGCCGACCAGCCAGCGGCCACCGCTGGAGGTCATCAGCTTGCCGGTCAGGGCCTCCTGCTGGTCGGCGCTGTTCGAGCCGGCGTCCTTGAAGACCTTGAACGCGGTCCAGGCGAAGTAGAGGTAGACGATGGTCCGGCCGGCCGAGGCGAGTCGTTCCGTGACCCGCTCCTTGCCGCGCTCGGCGCGGTGCCCGACCGCTGCCTCCAGCGCCTGCCAGATCGCCATCGCGAGCAGGCCGACCGCGACGGCGATGACCAGGAACTTGCCGAGGGGCTGGGCGGAGAGGGTACGCAGCGCGCCGGACTGGTCACCGTCGTCTGACGACGTGCCGAACGCGATCTGCAACGCCAACCAGGCGAAGAGGAGGTGGACGATCCCGTAGCCGATGAAGCCGGCCCGGGCGAGGACTTCCAGCCACCGGCTGTCCGCCGTACGGGAGGCGGTGGCTTCGGCGCTACGGGTGAGTGACATGGCGTCACAATCTCCGATTCTGAAGATTCCCAAACGTCGGCCACCGCCGCCCGCCCCGGTCAGCTGCCCGGGTTACGCGACACGCGAATCTTGACCTGCTGGTCGGTCACGCTGTCCAGGGTGACCGCGAAGCCCCCGGCCTCGGCGGCCTGCTGGCCGGTGGTGAGGGTGAGCTGCTCACCGGCGACCTCGACGGTCACCTGGTCACCCTCGGCGCCGACCAGCTTGGCCTCGACGCCCAGGATGGTGGCGCTCGCGTCGACACCCCGCTCGAAGGTGACCGTGCAGGCGTCCAGCCCGCAGTCGGTGGAGGCGCCCTGGGAGCTGCACCCGGTGAGCACGGCGAGGCCGAGCGCCAGACCGGCGAAAAGACCGGCGGCGCGGCGGACGGAGGGAACGGGCATGGTGGCGGGTCGTTTCGTCACCTCGCCAAGAGTACGAGACATCCGCGACGTCGTCGCCCAACGGTGATCACCTGGCGGCCGGCCAGGGTACGAGGAGCACCGGCTAGGGTCCGGGACATGCCGTTCGACATCGCCCGCACCCGGGCCGCCTACCCCGCCCTGACCGAGGGTTTCGTCCACTTCGACGGTGCCGGCGGCACCCAGACCGCAGCCGGTGTGATCGACGCGGTCACCGACGCCATGCGATCGGCGGTCGGCAACCGCAGCGCCGCCTTCGGTCCGGGCCGCCGGTCGTTGGAGCTGGTGGCCGAGGCCCGCTTGGCGGTGGCCGACCTGCTCGGCGCCGACCCGGCCGGGGTGGTGCTCGGCCCGAGCGCGACCGCGCTGACGTACACCCTGGCCCGCACGCTCGGCGCGGCCTGGCGCCCGGGTGACGAGGTGGTGGTCTCCCGGCTCGACCACGACGCGAACGTGCGGCCGTGGGTGCAGGCCGCCGAGGCGGCCGGCGCGACGGTGCGCTGGGCCGAGGTCGACCGGCACACCGGTGAGCTGCCCGCGGCGCAGTACGCGGACCTGGTCGGTGAGCGGACCCGGTTGGTGGCGGTGACCGCCGGCAGCAACGCCATCGGCACCATGCCGGACGTGGCGGCGATCGCCAAGACCGCGCACGCGGTCGGCGCGTTGGTCTACGTCGACGGGGTGCACTCGGTCCCGCACGGGCCGACCGACCTGACCTCGCTCGGCGCCGACGTGCTGGTCACCAGCGCGTACAAGTGGTCCGGGCCGCACCTGGCGGCGATGGTGGCCGACCCGGCCCGGTGGGCGGCACTGCGCCCGGCGAAGCTGGTGCCGTCCTCCGACGCGGTGCCGGACCGGTTCGAGTACGGCACGCCGAGCTTCCCGCTGCTGGCCGGCGTGGCCGCCGCGGTGGATCACCTGGCGGGGCTGGACCCGGACGCGGTCGGGGACCGGCGGGCACGGCTGCGGGC
>NZ_JAKKFF010000373.1 GCF_022229015.1 Micromonospora foliorum | reverse complement strand
GTCGCGGCGCTGCGCGCGTCCGGCCGGCTAGTCGCCCGCGTCTCCGGACGGCTGCGCTGGGTCGCCGGGCAGGCCGTGTCGGCCAGCGTCACCACCACCGATCCGGCCGCCCGCCCGCTGCCGCCGCGGCGTCCGGCCGGGTCGCCGTCGGCCCGACACCGTTTCGGTACGAGCCCCGGGTTGCCGGTGCTGGCCATCGCCGCGCTGATGGTGCTGATCGTGGCGATGCTCGGCGTCGAGCAGGTGACCGGAATGAGCCTGCTGCCGGAGCGGCTCAGCGCCGGCCTGCGGCCGCCGCCGAAGAAGTTCCCGGTGCTGCCGGCCAGCCGTCCGACCAGCCTCGCCATCGAGAAGATCGACGTGCGGGCGCCCGTACACGACGTGGGTATCGCCCCGGACGGCACGATCGCCGTACCGGACGCGGCCCGCGCCCAGGAGGCCGGCTGGTACGACCAGGGGCCCACCCCGGGCCAGTACGGCCCAGCCGTGATCGTCGGGCACGTCGACACCACCAGCGGGCCGGCGGTCTTCCACAAACTCCGCGAGCTGCGCTCCGGTGACGAGATCGAGGTCACCCGCACCGACCAGCGCGTGGCGGTCTTCGAGGTCAACTCGGTGGAGAAGTTCGACAAGGGCGGACTGCCGGTGGACGAGGTGTACGGCGACTTCAGCCGCCCGAGCCTCCGACTGATCACCTGCGGCGGCCGGTGGGTCGGCGGCGAGACCGGCTACGCGGACAACGTGGTGGTCTTCGCATCGCTGGTCAAGGCTCGCTCGGGTGGCTGACAAGCGTCGACGTAGTCGGCGAGCCGGGCGGCCCCGGTGAGCATGGCCCGGCCTCGCTCGGTGAGCCGTTGCCGCCACTGGCGCAGCGACGCGGCGAGCGGTTCGGCACCGCCGGCGTCGCGCACCCGACGCAGCACGTCGGCGATGTGGTCGAGCCGGTAGCCGCCGCGGCGCAACAGGTGGGCGAGTTCGGCGTCACGGACGTCGTCGGGAAGGTAGAGCCGGTAGTGGGTCACCGGATCACGTACCGGCCGCAGCACCCCGGCCCACTCCCATTTGCGCAGCGTGGCCGGCTGCAGACCGAGCCGGTGCGCCAGCACGCTGACCGGCACGGCCTTCCGGCTCTGCGGTTGCGGTCTCGTTCCGGTGAGCGTCGCCACCGCCGTCTCGACCGCGTCCAGGGTCTCCCGATCACGCTGGAGCAGGGCATGGCCCTCGTCGATGGTGCGCAACGCCGCGTCGATCTCGCCCCGGTTGACGGCCCGCATGATCTCGCCGCTGGCCGAGTAGCCGTGGCCCGCGATCAACGCGAGGTAGGCACTCAGCGCCTTGGCGTGCAGTTCGGTGAAGCGACGGTAGCCGTTCGGGGTGCGCTGGGCCGGAGGCAGGACGCCGTCCCGCTCGTAGTTGCGCACCGCCTGCGCCGAGAGGCCGTGGGCACGCGCGAGATCGATCGGTCGGCGTACCCCTGGGTTTGAGGGTTTTGTGGCTGTCACCGCGCTCCGCCGCTCGTAAGTCTCACACGCTGGTTCAACGATACGGTTCATGGAATGCCATCTTTTCTCGACCTGCTGGCGGTACCCCCGGACCTGCTCGCGCTCGGCGAGCCGACGCATGGTGAGTCCGCCTTCCTTCAGCTCCGCAACGAGGCCTTCCTGTCGCTTGCCGAGCACGGCTACCGCTCGATCGCCGTGGAGAGCGACCGGGCGGCCGGGCTGATCGCCGACGAGTTCGTGCAGGGCGTCGCCGCCGTGACGCTCGACCGTGCGCTCACCGAAGGGTTCAGCCACGGATTCGGCGCGGCCCCGGCCAACCGTGACCTCCTGCTGCGGATGCGGGAGTGGAACGCCGGACGGCCGGACGGCGAGCGCCTGACGTTCCACGGCTTCGACGCCCCGGTGGAGTTGGAGAGCGCCCCGAGCCCGCGCCGCCACCTCGACCAGGTCTGCCACTTCCTCGGCCTGGACCGGTCCGCGGAGATCGCCGACCTGATCGGAGACGAGGCGCGGTGGAGTGACCCGGCCGCGATCTGGGAACCAGGCCGATCGGTCGGGCGCTCGACCGACGCCCAGCGACTGCGGGTGCTCGCCGACGATCTGCTGACCGAGTTGTACCTGCGGGCGCCGTGGAAGTCGGCGGGCTGGCCGGCGGCGTTCGTGCACGCCACCGCCGCCGTCGCGTTGCTGCGCTACCACGCCGCGGCCGCCGCACCACTTGCTCAGGCGGAACGCTTCGCCCGCCTGGCCGCGGTCCGGGACGCGCTGATGGCCGAGAACCTGCTCGCGATCCGATCGGCCGAGGCACACCGCGGGCCCACGCTGGTCTTCGCGCACAACACGCACCTCCAGCGCCACCTGAGCACGATGACGCTGGCCGACACTGAGGTGTCCTGGGCCGGCGCCGGAGCGATCATCGCGTCGCTGCTGGGCGACCGGTACGCGGTGATCACCGGCAGCCTCGGCGCGAGCCCGGCGCTCGGCATCGAGGCACCTGCCGCCTCGACCTACGAGGGCCGACTCCAGCAGGAGACCGACCTGCCCCGGTACCTGCCGGCGTCCGACGTCGCAGCGGCCGAGCAGCGGACGCACGACTACCGCTACTTCCCACTGGACCGGGCCACCATCGAGCACGCCGACGCGGTCCTGCACATCCCGACCGGTGTCGACGCGGCCGTGCTCGCCGATCGGATCGTCGCGCTGCCCGGCGTCGAACAGGTCGTGGCGAGTGAGGAGAACGGATCACCCGAGGCCGCCTGGGGCGACCGGTTCTTCTTCGTCGGCCCGGACCGCCGCCAGCCGTTCGCCACCATCGTCGAACACGACGTGCCCGGCTTCGACGAGGCCGCGCAGCTGGACCGCCCCGGTGTCTTCCGCCTCAACCTGGAGCTGGGCCGGGCCGAGTTCGAGCGGCTGTTCGGCTTCCCGCCCAAGGCGTTCGAGGAGCACCGGCACGAGTTCGACTTCGCCCGACTGGACACCCTCGCGCCGCACCCGGGCTACGCCCAGTACGGCTTCGCCAGCATCGTCATGCCCGGCCCGCAACTGCTGCCCGACATCGACCGGCTCCTCGCGGTCGCGTACCGCCGGGCGGTCGACCGCCACGAACGCGCCGCGCGCCGGGCAACCCACCCCGGAGCCTGACCACGCCCTGCGAGTTCAGGCGGCTGCTTCCGGCTCCCGCAGGTCCAGCCAGTCGGCCCAGCGGGGGTCGGGGGCGCGGTGCCCGAGCACCCGCCAGGCGGTGCCCTTCGGGGCGGCCGGCAACGCGTGTAACCGCCACCCCATCTCGGCCGGGGTCTTGTCGCCCTTGGTGTGGTTGCACCGGGCGCACGCGGCGACCACGTTCTCCCAGGCGTGCCGGCCGCCCCGGCTGCGCGGGAACACGTGGTCGATGGTCTCGGCCGGGCCCCGGCAGTACGCGCACCGCCACCCGTCCCGGGCGAAGATCGCCCGCCGGGACAGCCCGACATGCGTGCGGTACGGCACCCGGACGAAGCGCGTCAGCCGGACCACGGATGGCACCGGGAGCGCGTTCCGGGCGCTGTGCAGGATGCCGTCACCGTCGGCGACGCAGACCGCCTTGGCGGAGAGGACGAGGATCGCGGCGCGACGCACCGACACGACACACAGCGGCTCGTAGGTGGCGTTGAGGACCAACGCGCCGGAGCCCACCGTGGGTCGTATGTCAGGCATCGCGCTCACCCTCCCGGTTCAGCGGCTGCTGCGAACCGCCGCCGACCGGGGCCGGGCGCACTGGCCCACACGGTCGACGCCGGGCCGATCACCGACGTCCGTTGCGCCAATAGTCCCTGATCGGACCCCGGATTGCACGTACTAATCTCTCTTCTGGTAAGCGGATCACCCACGCCGGGGCGGGGAGCCGCTCCAGCCTGGGCGGACGCTGCCGTGGTGACGGGTTCACGACGCTTCGGTGCTCACCCTCGACCGATCGGCCAGCAGGTCCAGCGACCATCGGCCCCTATGGTCACGGGCATGATCGACAGACTCTCCGCCGCCACCGTGCGCCACCGGCACGTCGTCCTGGCACTGGGGCTTCTCCTGGTCGGCGTGAACGCCGTGACCCGGGGGTCCACGTACCTGATGGGGCAGCGCCTGTTGATCCTCATCTCCCTGGCAGCACTGGTCCTGGCGGCCGTCGTCGTGGGGGTCCGGCCGGCCTACTTCGTGGTGCAGCCGCACATTCCGGCCTTCGCCACACCCGGGCCGGCCTGGACGGTGTTCTTCGCCCTGGGTTACCTCGGGCCGGCGTCCACCCACATCGGCGCACTGCGCTCGACCAGACAGGGCACGGTGTCGACGTTCGACGTGGTTTCGACGTTCTCTGGGTGGTCCTGGCCGCGCTGCTGGTGACGCGGAGGGACAACGTCGACGCCCGATTTCTCGCCGCGGTGATCGGGCACTACGTCGCTCACCCCGAACACCGGGCGGCGATCGGTAGCCAGACCGAGTACGAACGGCTCCGCGCCGCGTTGCCCGGGAGAGGGTGAGCGTCCTGCCCTCGGCGGTTGGTCACCCGGCCGGTGGGTCGGCGGCGGGCGCTCGGGCCCCTTGCGGTACGAAGACATAGTGAGTGCCGCCAGCGTGACGCCCCTAGCCCTGTCCGACACCGTCTCGGTGAGCTGCCAGGGCAGCACCTCCTGCGAGTGGATCTACCGGATCACCGGGTCCGCCTGGTTCGCCGAGGGAAGCTACTGGATCCTGCTCAAACCGCTTCGGGTGCTGCTGATCCTGGCACTGGCGATGGTGGCCCGCTGGGCGTTGCACCGGACCATCAACCGGCTGGTTCGGACGACCACCGACGGTGCGGTGCCGACGATGCTGCGGCCACTGCGCGAGCGGGTGCCCACCGCCGCGGCCGACCCGGCCGAGTTCGTACCCGAGCGGCGCCGGCAGCGGGCCGAGGCGATCGGGTCGGTGCTGCGCAGCCTGACCACCGCGTTCGTCTTCGGCATCGCGCTGCTGATGACCCTGCGCGAGTTCAGCTTCGACCTGGCTCCGCTGCTGGCCAGCGCGGGGATCGCCGGCGTCGCACTGGGCTTCGGCGCGCAGAGCCTGGTGAAGGACCTGATCGCCGGCCTCTTCATGCTGATCGAGGACCAGTACGGCGTGGGCGACAACGTCGACCTGGGTGAGGCGATGGGCGTGGTCGAGTCGGTCGGCCTGCGGGTCACCACCGTGCGCGACGGCCGTGGCGTGCTCTGGTACATCCGCAACGGCGAGATCATCCGGGTGGGCAACAAGAGCCAGGGCTGGGCCCTCGTGGTGGTGGACCTGCCGATCGGTTTCAACAGCACCGAGGAGGCCACGGCGGTCCTGCGGACCGCGGCCGCCTCGATCGCGATGGACCCGGAACTGTCGCCGGAGATCGTGGAGGCGCCCGAGGTGCTGGGTGTCGAGCAGGTGACGGTGGACGGCGCGGTCATCCGCACGGTGGTGAAGACGACCGCGGACGGGCAGTTCGCGGTGGGCCGGGAGTTGCGTCGGCGTCTCGCGGAGGCTCTGGAGAACTCGGGGATCACCGCGCAGATCGCGGCCTTCCGCATCTATCCCGGCCTGTCGACTCGGCCGTTGCCGGAGGGTGAGACCGGCCAGGGCGGTGCCACCTGAGCCCGCGACACTGTCCCGTGATTCAGGGGTCGCGAGCCGGCCGGCCCCTCGGGTATCGTCCGTTCGTTCAGTCGGGGAGGCGACGAACGACCCGTTCGACCTAGCTAGTTGTCAGACGATCGGGCAGAATCCGGAGCACGCGTTCCCACCAAAGCGTGATCACATCCTCGCTGATCCGTAGATCTGACGAGAGCTTCCGGCCGGGCTGCCACGAGCGGCCGAGCCGGGGCCGATGGAGGCGACGGTGCCTGACGAGCGACCTTCCACGGAAGGCCCCGCCACGTTTCGCGAGGTGTTCGCCCAGCGCGAGTTCCGTGCTGTGTTCGTCGCTGGTGCGCTCTCCTGGGTCGGCGACTACGTCGCGAAGGCCGCCGTCACCCTGCTCGTCTTTCAGCAGACCCGGTCCGTCGCGCTCTCCGCGGCTGCCTTCGCGGTCAGCTTCCTGCCCTGGCTGCTCGGTGGTCCCGTGCTCGCCGCACTCGCGGAGCGGTACGCCTACCGACGGGTGATGGTGGCGTGCGACCTCATCCGGATGGCGCTGATGCTGCTCATCGCCATCCCGGCCCTGCCGTACCAGGCGGTGCTGTTGCTCATCTTCGCCGCCACGTTGGCCAACCCACCGAGCCAGGCGGCGAAGTCCGCGCTGATCCCGCAACTGCTCACCGGGGACCGACTGGTGGTGGGGCTGTCGCTGAACAGCAGCGTCGGGCAGGCCGCCCAGGTCGTCGGGTACGTCTTCGGCGCCGCTGTCGCCGCGATCGACCCGGAGGTGGCGCTGCTGTTCAACGCGGCGACGTTCGGTCTCTCGGCGCTGCTGGTTCGCCTCGGTGTGCGCAACCGCCCGGCGGTGATGAACCCGGCGCACCGCAGCCACCTGCTGCGGGAGACCCGGCAGGGGTTCGGCATCGTGTTCCGCACACCGGTGCTGCGGGCCATCGCGGTACTGGTCTTCAGCGCGATGCTCTTCTCGATCGTTCCTGAGGGGCTGGCCGCGGCCTGGGCCAACGACGAGAGCCGTGGCGCCGTGAGCGCCGGCACCGCACAGGCAGCGATCATGGTGGCGAACCCGGTCGGCTTCATCCTCGGTGGGTTGCTGGTGAGTCGCCTGTTCGGCCCGGCGCGCCGGATGAAGCTGATGCGGCCACTCGCGGTCGTCGCCCCGTTGGTGCTCGTACCGGTGCTGCTCGATCCCCCGCCACTGGTGGTCGCGCTGCTCGCCGCGCTCTGCGGTTTCGCGGTCGCCGGCATGCTGCCGATGGCCAACGGGTTGTTCGTCCAGGCGCTGCCGAACGGGTTCCGGGCCCGCGCGTTCGGCGTGATGGCTACCGGTGTGCAGGTCATCCAAGGGCTCGCGGTGCTGGTCACCGGGGTGCTCGCCGAGCGGTTCCCCATCCCGGTCGTGGTCGGGCTGTGGAGCGCAGCCGGGGTGGTGCTCATGGCGGTGGCCACCCTTCGCTGGCCCGACCGGCAGACGGTGGACGACGCGATCGCCGCCGCCACGGCGGCCAACGCCGCTCCGCCCGCCGGCACCGACCCGGCCAGCGACGGCACGGCGGGAGGCACGTCCGACCCGCATGCCGGCGACGGTCACCGCCGGCACGCGGTCACCTGACCCGGCGTGATCCGACGCACGCCGTGCGGGTCGGGTCGGCACCGGGCGCACCTGGCAGGATGGAACGGTGACCTCCGCAGGTGAATCCGACCGTCCCGGTGCGTCGATGACCCTCTTCGAAGCGGTCGGCGGCGAACCCACCTTCCGCAAGCTCGTCGATGAGTTCTACGCCGGCGTCGCCACCGACCCCCTGCTGCGGCCCATGTACCCGGAGGAGGACCTGGGCCCGGCCGCGGACCGGATGACCCTGTTCCTCATGCAGTACTGGGGCGGGCCGAACACGTACTCCGCCCAACGCGGGCACCCCCGACTGCGGATGCGGCACGCGCCGTTCCGGATCGGCGCGGCCGAACGGGACGCCTGGCTGCGGAACATGCGCCGCGCCGTGGACCGGCTCGACCTTGAGCCGGAGATCGCCGGCACCCTCTGGGACTACCTGGAGCGTGCCGCGTACTTCATGGTCAACGTCGAGGACGACCCGGCCAACGGCGGCTGACCCGCCCGAGCCGCGGTGGCGTCAGAGCAGCGCGCCCTCGTCGTGCAGCCAGTCCACGAAGCTGGTGGCGACCGCCGCGCCGCAGTCGAGCATCTCGACCAGGAGCGCGTCGTGGGTCCCGGCACCGAGCGGCACCTGCAGCTCGGCGTAGATCGGCAGCTGACCGCGCTCGGTCGGGTCACCGATGTACGCCTTGCAGAACCGGCGGGTGTGGTTCCACTCGTTGACCACCCGGTACGCCCGGTCGGCCCAGTCCGGCGGGACCGTGGCGTGCGGACGTGCCCGCATGACCAGGATCTCGTCCTCCGGGCCTTCCAGGGTGACCAGCACGGCGTGCCGCTCCCACATCGCCAGCAGGTTGCCGTCACCATCGGCCAGGTAGCGCACGTCGAGCAGGTCGAGTGCGTCACAGACCCGGCTCAGACTCACCGGCTCGACGGTGGCGGGCATCTCGGTCAGCACTGGCCGCTCGTTGGACGGGCAGTCGTCCCCCGGCTGGCGAGGGCTGGGCGGCCCGATCCGGACCGCGCTATCGACTGTGATCCCGCTTCGGGTATCCGGATCGCCGCCGTCGGCGGGACCGGGGCGCCATGACCACCACGGCATCGCTCGCGCACCTCACTCCCCAGCGGATCCAGTCGCCTACGGTGCGTTGGATCCGAGGATGGACGGTACCCGGACAGCCGGGTTGAAGCACCCCCCCAACGACCGCCCCTGACCAGAAGAATGATCTGGGGTCATCCGTTCGGACGAGTGCTCAGGGGTGTCACGGCAAGATCCGTGGCCTTCTGCAACCATGCCGCTCCGTGCGGTCCCACCAGGCCGACCCAACGACCGGCCACCCGCACCTGAACGGCGTTCCCGCCCTCGCCACCTACCGGGGCGTCGGCGGCGCCGAGGAAGCCCATCCGGACCACCCCCTGCACCAGCCGCTGCGGCACCTCGACCGGCGCGGCGGGCGTCCCGTCCGGGGTGATCAGCACCGCCACGTGGTCGAGCAGCGCGTCACGCAGGGCCCGCTGGCCCACGGCACGGCCGGCGACACCCTGCTCGCTCGCGGTCCGCAGGGTGCCCGCCGCCGCGTCCGC
>NZ_JAKKFF010000372.1 GCF_022229015.1 Micromonospora foliorum | reverse complement strand
GCGCAGTCGGGCGATGACCAGCCCCGTCGTGGAGGTGGCGAGGCCGGCGCGCGCGCTGGTGATGGTGAACAGCGCGATGCCGAAGACGAACGCGTTGCGTCGACCGCGGGCGTCGCCGAAGCGGCCGGCGGGCACCAGCGCCAGGCCGAAGGTGAGCGCGTACCCGGAGAGGATCCACTGCAGGTCGCTCGGCGACGCGTGCAGCGCCCGGTCGATGGACGGCACCGCGACGTTGACGATGCTCACGTCGAGCAGCGTCATGAACGCGGCGACGAGTCCGACGCCGACCGCCTGCCACCGTCGTCGGTTCTCGGCCGCGCTCACCGGTTGCGGCGTCTGCGCCGCGCTCATCGTGCCCCCCGTCGGCCCCTGGTCATCCATGGTTGACCGCTACCCGGGTCGTCGGGGGGCGAACCGTGCCAGCTGGTTCCGCGGGTCACGCCATCTGGCGGGCGCAGAACCGGGGACCGAAGTCGAGGCCGGCCATCGGTGAGTCTTCGCGGTGCAGCAGGCCCTTCTCGGTGAGCAGGTGCAGGGGGCTGTCCACCTGCTCCGCCGTCAGCCCGGACTCCTCGGCGATCAGGTCCGGGTAGGGCACCTGCCCGCGTGCCTCAAGGGTGGTGACCGCCTGGTACACCCGTTGCTCGGCCTCCGACAGTTGCACCTGCTGCATGGTTCCTCCTTTGCTCGTCCGCCACGTCGGTGGCGGTTGCCGTGCGCCGGTTACCCCCTCGGTGCCCGAAGATGCACACCCGATCGGGCGGTCGCGACGGCCGGCGGGTCCGGCGGTCGAGCGCGGCCGGTGCCCTAGGCTGCTTCCGTGATCATTTGGGATCTCGTCGTCGTCGGCGCTGGCCCCGCGGGGCTGTCCGCGGCATACGCCGCTGCCCGTGCGGGCGTCTCCACCCTGGTCGTCGAGCGAGCCGTGCACCCGCGGTACAAGACCTGCGGCGGTGGCCTGATCGGCACCTCGCTGGCGGCCGTTCAGGATCGGATCGACGTGCCCGCGCACGACCGGGTGGACCGGGTGACGTTCACCCGCGACGGCCGTCGGGAGTTCACCCGTCGTAACGCCAGTCCGGTGGTGACGATGGTGCGCCGCGAGGAGTTCGACGACCGGCTGCGCGCGGCGGCGGTGGCCGCCGGCGCGCAGCTGCGGGAGCGGGTCGCGGTCCGCGCGATCGAGCAGGACCCCGAGGGGGTACGCCTACGGCTGGCCGACGGTACGACGATCGCGGCTCGTGCCGTGATCGGGGCGGACGGCTCGTCGGGGGTGACCGGCCGGCACGTGGGGGTGCAATACCGGCAGGTGGACCTGGGTCTGGAGTTGGAGATCCCGGTGCCGCCCGCCGAGCAGGAGCGCTGGCGGGGTCGGCTGCTGCTGGACTGGGGTGCCATGCCGGGCTCGTACGCCTGGGTCTTTCCCAAGGGTGACCGGCTGACCGTCGGCGTGATCGCCGGTCGGGGCGCGGGGGAGGGGACCCGCGACTACCTGCGGCGGTTCGTCGACCGGTTGGGTCTGACCGGGTTGCCGGCGGAGCACGACTCTGGTCACCTGACCCGTTGCCGCGCGGAGGATTCGCCGTTGCGCAACGGCCGGGTGCTGGTCGTGGGGGATGCGGCGGGGCTGCTGGAGCCGTGGAGCCGGGAGGGCATCAGCTTCGCGTTGCGCTCCGGCGAGTTGGCCGGAGCGGCGGTCGCGGGCGGTGATCTGGCCGGCTACGAGCGGGCGGTGGCCGAGCGTCTGCTGCCGGAGATGCGGGCGGGGTTCCGGCTGCTCGACGTGTTCACCCGCCGCCCGGACGTCTTCCACGCCCTGTTGGCGACACCGCCGGGCTGGCGGATGTTCGTGCAGTTCTGCCAGGGGCGGGCGAGCTTCGACGAGATGCTGCGCCGCCGCCCCATCCGGGCAGCCCTCGCGGTGCTCGACCGGTTGTCCCATCCGTCGCGCCAGGTCACCGCTCGTCACCCAGGATCCTAGGATGCTTTACGCGGTGTGACCACACGCTGGTGCTCAACCACCCAGCCGCTGGACAATGGCAGGGGAGTAGGAGGTGCCGATGGCCGAGCAGCCGTTCACCGATGACGAGTACGCGTTCCTGCGCCACGCACGGTTCGGGGAGTTGCCGCTCGCCGTCCGTCCCGACGAGCGGATCGAGCTGACCGAGACCGAATCACGAACCGATCGGCCCGAGGTGTTGGACGACCCGGTCCACTGGAACCTGCGCCACGCCGGCTGACAACGCGCAACGGGCCGTGGGTGTCACCACCCACGGCCCGTCGACGGTGTGCTCAGGTCAGAAGACCGGCACGCCCTCGCGTACCAGGCGCCAGTTCTGCTGGAAGAAGTCGGCCGGGTCGATCGTCCCCCGGGCCTGCGCCCAGTCGATGAGCAGCTGACGGATCTCCTGCTGCGCGTTGTAGACCTGGGTCTTCACGATGCCGGGGAAGTTGCCGCCACCGCTGCGCCGGTAGTTGTTCACCGCCACCACGAACTGGGCGTTGTCCGGCACCGGCGTGTCGGTGCCGGGCAGCACCAGCCGGGTGAT
This sequence comes from Micromonospora foliorum, assembly GCF_022229015.1. Classification (GTDB taxonomy): domain Bacteria; phylum Actinomycetota; class Actinomycetes; order Mycobacteriales; family Micromonosporaceae; genus Micromonospora; species Micromonospora foliorum. The sequence continues at coordinate 5,056 of NZ_JAKKFF010000372.1, read as the reverse complement.
CCGCTGGCCCACCGGCTTGGAGATGTCGATGTCGTAGTCCAGGCCGGAGATCACGTCGTAGTTGTAGTCCGGCACCGTCGGCGAGTCGCTGATCTGCTCGGGGTCGACAGGGGCGCCCGCCGCGAACGTCCGGAAGTACTTCGCCGAGTACTCCAGGTACGCGCGCACCTCGGCGCCGCTGAGCACGACCGCCTCGAGGGTGTTGTCGAAGACGTACAGCCCGGCGACGTCGCGGATCTTCACGTCACCCGCCGGGAAGACCGCCGTGCGGCTGAACGGCGACGCCTGCGACAGCACCGGCAGGCTGGCGTACGGCGTGCCAGCCAGCGCAGTGGTGACCGCCTCGGCCTGAACGTGGTTGATGAAGTCCAGGATCGGGGTGTCCTTGTACCGCGACTCGACGGTGGACATCTCGACCGTGGCCTGTGCCACGATCTGGTTGACGTACGCCACGGTCTTCTGGTGCTGGGCCCGCACGGCGGCGAGCACCTTCGGGTCCTCGACCACGGTGTTGGTGTTCAGCATGGTGGCGGACTTCTTGGTGATCGTCCACCGGCCGTGCTCGCGGGCGAGGGTGAAGTCCATCCGGGTGAGCCGCTGGCCCCACTTCGACGGCTCGGAGAGCAGCACCTGCGCGCCGGTCTGCTCGTTGGTGACGAACTTCTCGACCACCTCGCTGTGCGCGTGACCGAAGAGGATCGCGTCGATCCCCGGCACCTGCTGGGCGATCAGCGCCACCGGGTTCTCGTTCGGCAGCTCGGGGCCGTAGCTGGAGGTGCCGCTGTCCCCGCCGTGCGCGGAGATCAGCACGAGGTCCGCGCCGCGGGCCCGCATGATCGGCACCCACTTCGCGGCCGTGGCGATCATGTCGTCGAAGCGCAGCTTGCCCTCGACGTTGCCCTTGTCCCAGATGGCCACACCGGGGTTGGTTAGCCCCAGGATGCCGACCCGCAGGGTCGGCGCGGCGAAACCGAGGGAGACCTTCTTGATGACGTACGGCAGGAAGGCCGGCTTGCCGGTCTTCGCGTTGACGGCGTTCGCGGCGAGCGCCGGGAAGCCGAGCTGACGGATCCACAGGTCCAGCAACGGCAGACCGTAGTTGAACTCGTGGTTGCCCAGCGTGACCGCGTCGTAGTCGATGACGTTCATCGCCCGTGCCATCGGGTGCTTCTCACCGGTGGCGGTGATCGGCTCCTGCTTGGCGTAGTACGTGGCCAGCGGCGTGCCCTGGATCGTGTCGCCGGCGTCGAGCACGAGCGTCGCCTTGCCGCGCCGCTCCCGACGGATCTGGTTGATCAGCGTCGCCAACTTGGCGACGCCGATGTCGTTCTGCTTGCTGTCGTCGTACTCGGCGTCGCGGTAGTAGTCCCAGTTGTAGACGTTGCCGTGCGTGTCCGACGTGCCCAGGAGGGTGAGGTCCCAGGTGCGCGGCCGGGCCGCGCCGGCCGCCTGCGCGGGCGCGGCGGCGATCAGCGGGGTGGTCGCCGCGGCCGCCGCGGCGACGAGCACCTGGCGGCGCGACGGGCCGGAGGGAGAGGTCATGACGTGCCTTTCCATGGGGGTGGACGCGCCTCGTGAGCGCCTTGCGCACCATAACCAGCACCCGCCGCTGCCGCCACGGCAGCCCCGACAGTTGCAGCGGTTTCCGCAGGCCGACGCAGGGTAGGGCGGACAGGGACGACATTCGCGGGAGAGCCCCGCTTCCCGCGCGCAGCGAGGAGATTTCAGTGAGCGAGGACCAGCACACCCAGCAGGACCCGACCAGCCAGTACGGCCAGCAGTCCGGTCAGCCCGCACAGCAGCAGTCAGCGCCCGGCTCGACCGGGGAGATGACCCCGAAGCCCGACCACGGGGAAGAGTCGTACCGGGGCAGCGGCAAGCTCGACGGCAAGCGGGCGCTGATCACCGGCGGTGACTCGGGGATCGGCCGGGCGGTCGCGATCGCCTTCGCCCGGGAGGGCGCGGACGTGCTCATCTCCTACCTCGGCGAGGAGGAGGACGCCGACGCCCGGGAGACCATCCGGCTGGTCGAGGCCGCCGGGAGGCGGGGCATCGCGGTACGCGGTGACATCACCGACGAGGCGCACTGCCAGGAACTGGTCGACCGGGCGGTGCGCGACCTGGGCGGCCTCGACATCCTGGTCAATAACGCGGCCTACCAGATGTCGCAGGACAAGGGGATCCTCGGCATCAGCACCGAGCAGTTCGACCGGGTGTTCAAGACCAATCTGTACGCGATGTTCTGGCTCTGCAAGGCCGCCATCCCGCACCTGGCCGAGGGGTCGGCGATCATCAACACGTCGTCGATCCAGGCGTTCGACCCGTCGCCGCAACTGCTGGACTACGCCACCACGAAGGCGGGGATCGCCAACTTCACCAAGGCCCTCGCCGCCGACCTGGCCGAGCAGGGCATCCGGGTCAACGCGGTCGCACCGGGCCCGGTGTGGACGCCGCTGATCCCGTCCACCATGCCGGAGGAGAAGGTGAAGCAGTTCGGCACCGACACCCCGGAGGGGCGTCCCGGGCAGCCGGCTGAGCTGGCGCCCGCGTACGTCTTCTTCGCCTCGCAGGAGTCCAGCTACGTGACGGGCGAGATCCTGGGGGTCACGGGCGGTCGACCGACCAAGTGATCCCTCGTCGGGTGGGCGTCCGCTCCGGATGCCCACCCGACGGTGCGGCTCTTGTTCGCGCGGCCCTTGTTGGTGCGGCTGTTGCTCGCACGGCTCTTGAACGTGCGGCCCTTGTTCGCGCGGCCCTTATTGGTGCGGTTGTGGTTCGCGCGGCTCTTGTTCGCGCGGCTCTTGTTCGCGCGGCTCTTGTTCGCGCGGCTCTTGTTTGCGCGGCTGTTGCTCGCGCGGTTCTTGCTCGCGCGGCCCTTGTTGGTGCGGTTGTGGTTCGTGCGGTCCTGGTTCGTGCGGCTGTGGTTTCGTGCGGCTCTTGAGCGTGCGGCCCTGGTTCATGCGGCTCTTGAGCGTTCGGCTTGTTCGCCTGGCCGGTGGTCAGCGTGGCCAGGCGGCGAAGCGTTGCCGGATCTCGGCGACGTCGGCGGCGCCCAGACCGTACCGGCCGAAGCGCTGGTCGGAGAGCCGGTCCAGATAACGGCCGGCGGCGCGCACGTCGTCCGGGTCCAGCGCGGGGTCCACCTGCCGGGCCAGCACCAACAGCTCGGTCACGTCGTAGTGGTCGAGGGCCGCGGCCACGTCGATAAAGTCGCGAACCTCCCGCCGGTTGACCAACGCCGCGATCTTGTTGGCCACCAGGTCACGGACGTCCATCACCGGGCCGAGGTCCATCACCACCGGGCTCTGCTGGCGGTCCAACCGGGCGAGGCTGAGCCGGATCTGCCGTCCGTCGCGGCTCACCACGAAGTCCTTCATGTCCTGCTCGTACCCGTCGAACAGCTCGGCCAGCTCACTGTCCGGGTCGGCGTCGCTGACGATGAACCCGGCCCGCTCCAGAGCAACCCGCACCCCGGCGGACGCCGCCGCTGCCGCGCCCTCCACGTCCGCGAAGAGGTCGACGTCCTCCGTGGGTCGGGCGACCAGCCCGTGCGCCGCCCAGGCCACCCCACCACCCAGCACGAACCGGTACGGCCCGGCGGCGGCCAGCGCCACCCGGGCCACCTCCCGGTAGAACTCGTGCAGATGAGGTTCGGTCACGCCGCGCGCAGGCCGCGGTGCCGGCTCTCCCACGCGTGGCGTACGCCCCGAGGCAGGTTGAGCAGTCGCCACACCCGACGCAGCGTCCGCCCATTGATCAGCGCGCGCAGATCCTCGGCCCGGGTGGTTTCGCGAAGCACGTTCTCGTACATCCAGAGCAGCTGGTCGGGGTCGCCGAGGTCGAAGGTGCGCTCGGCGTTCCACATCAGCCGTACCGGCAGCTCCACCACACCTCGGGTAGGCCCGGCCAGCTCGGCGAGCGTCCGCGCCACCACAGCGGGGCGACCCGGGCGGGCCAGAAAAGCCACGCCGGTCGCGGTGGGGGAGACGGCCTGCATGGTGTCAGGGTAACGCCCACCAGAGCCGGTGTCGCTCAGGTCGATCCCAGCGCGCTGCTGCAGGCGCGTCGGCATGGGCCGTGCCCGGCGCGAAGTTCGTCCGATTTGCGCAAGCCGAGCCGCTGGGCCAGCTTGATCGACTCGGGTTTCATGAAGTCGGGGGGTCCGGGAGTCCGGGATGCCCCGACTTCCGTGAACCCGAGTGGATCACGCCGGATGAGGACGGTTCAACGCCGTCGAGTGGGCGTTGTGTGGGGGTTTGCCCGGGGCTGGGTGGTGTGGGTGGTGACCGGGCCCACCGGCGGGTCGGAATCATGGCCGGGGCGGGGTCGTTACATACCCTGACGATCGCAGCACCACCGGCCCACCACCCCGCCACCGGGGTGCCGGTCGCGCAGGTTGGAATGCCAGCCTCCGCCCGGTGGTTGCAGTCTCCACGAACGGCCGACGGGCGCCGCCTCCAGGGTTGCCGACAGGTGGGCCAGCCCGGGAATGAACCCCGGCCCCCGGTCGTTGCAGTCCCCACGAACGACCGCAGGCACCGCCTCGACGAGGGTGCCCGGCAGGTGGGCCAACCCCGGAATGACCCCGGCCCCCCGGTCGTTACACCTGGACCCGGCGCCACGAGCCCCGCCCGTAGGCCGCCGGCAGACGCCGAGTCACCGTAGGCGTCACCCCCAGACTTTTCCCCTTGTTTGTGCAGCGCCGGACGAGGTGCTCACACCCCGCCGCCGCCCCCCCTTTTGGCGGTTGGGTGTCCTACCCCCGAAGGAGCTACCCCCATGAACACGATCTTCCGTAAGAGCATGCTGTCCGTTGCTGGTCTCGCGTTCGCCGGTGGTGTCTTCGCCGGCCCGATCGCCGCCCACGCCGCCACCCCGGTGGACGGCAAGCCCGCCGCGGTGGCCGTGCAGTCGGCGGCGCCGAAGCCGCAGGGCGACCAGTCCCACATCACCCTCAACGACGAGCAGACCGCCAACGTCAAGGCGATCATCGCCGCGACGAAGAAGGCCGGCCTGCCCGAGCGGGCCGCGGTCATCTCGATCGCGACGAGCCTGC
>NZ_JAKKFF010000371.1 GCF_022229015.1 Micromonospora foliorum | reverse complement strand
GCGTGGCGTACGAGGTGCGGGTGATCTCGGCGCACCGGACTCCGGTCGCGATGATCGAGTACGGGCGCGACGCCGCCGAACGGGGCCTCAAGGTGATCATCGCGGGGGCCGGGGGTGCCGCCGCGCGCTGCCGGTGGGCGGTGTGCCGGTGCCGGACGAGTGGCGTCCACCGCGTCAACGCGGCCACCAGGCGGAACCCGCGCCGGAGCGGACCGGCCGGCGGCGGGTCGACGAGCGCTACGGCTACCCACCCCAGGACGACGTGCCGCGTGCCGGTGGCGCGCCACCCGCCGACCGCTGGCGCTGACCGGTCAGGCGGCCCGCGTCACTTGTCGATGTCGCCGACCACGAAGAACATCGAGCCGAGGATCGCGATCAGATCCGGGACCAGGCAGCCGGGTAGCAGAGTGGCCAACGCCTGCACGTTCGCGTACGAGGCGGTGCGCAACTTCAACCGCCACGGCGTCTTCTCGCCCCGGGACACCAGGTAGTAGCCGTTGATGCCGAGCGGGTTCTCCGTCCAGGCGTACGTGTGCCCCTCCGGCGCCTTGAGCACCTTCGGCAGCCGGGTGTTGATCGGCCCGGTCAGCCGGTCCACCCGGTCGAGGCACTGCTCGGCAAGGTCCAGCGACGCGTACACCTGGTCGAGCAGCACCTCGAAACGGGCGTGACAGTCGCCGGCGGTCTTGGTGACCACCGGCACGTCCAGCTCGTCGTAGGCCAGGTAGGGGTCGTCGCGGCGCAGGTCCAGGTCGAGCCCGGAGGCTCGGGCCACCGGCCCGGACGCGCCGAACGCGGCGGCGTCCGCGGCGGACAGCACGCCCACGCCCACGGTGCGGGCCAGGAAGATGTCGTTACGCCGGATCAGGTGGTCCAGGTCGGGCAACCGGCGGCGTACCTCGCCGATGGCCGCGCGGGCCCGCCCGGTCCACCCGTACGGGACCTCCTCCTTGAGGCCGCCCACCCGGTTGAACATGTAGTGGATCCGGCCGCCGGAGACCTCCTCCATCACCGCCTGGATGGTCTCGCGTTCCCGGAACGCGTAGAAGATCGGTGTGATCGCCCCGATCTCCAACGGGTACGAGCCGAGGAACATCAGGTGGTTGAGCACCCGGTTCAGCTCCGCGAGGGCCATCCGCAGCCAGGTGGCCCGCTCCGGCACCTCCATGCCCATCAGGCGTTCCACCGCGAGCACCACACCCAGCTCGTTGGAGAACGCCGAGAGCCAGTCGTGCCGGTTGGCCAGCACGATGATCTGCCGGTAGTCACGCACCTCGAAGAGCTTCTCCGCGCCCCGGTGCATGTAACCGACGATCGGTTCGCAGGCGACCACCCGTTCGCCGTCGAGCACCAGCTTCAACCGCAGCACACCGTGGGTGGAGGGGTGTTGCGGGCCGATGTTCAGCACCATGTCGGTGCCGAGTTGCTGATCACCGGTGCCGGCGACCAGGCCAGCTCCGGTGCCGACGGTCAGTTCACGGAGGGCCCCGGCGTCGGTGGTCATGCCCGTCATCGTGCCACGGCCGGCCCGAGGGGGATGCCGACCGGCTGGCGCAACCACAAGTGTCCGCCGAGCCCGGCCGGGTCGGTCAGCTCGGCCACCGCCGACGCGGCGGCCAACGCCCGCACGTAGCCGGCGGGGTCGGTGCCGGCCAGGCTGAGCGGTGGTCGCCCGCCGTCGGCCCCGAGCGCCCGCAGCGCCTCCCGCTGCAAGACCAGGGAGTACGCGCACCGGGCGACCGCCGCACCAGCGGAGGCGACCGAGTCCATGGCCACGTGCGCGGTGACATCGCTCGACCCGTCCGGGACCGGAGGCACCTGCCGCCCACCCCGGTACCCGGTCAACGTCCCGTCGGCCGGTCGTGCCTCCCTCAGGTGCCCGTAGTCGACCGCTACTGCGAGACCTCGGCTGATCTTCCCCACCGCGTGTGCCCAGGCTTCGTCTCTGCTTCGGCCGATCTCGGCTCGTCTGTGGTTGCTGTGGGTGGTTTCGGGGCTGGGCCACCAGGTCGTGAGCCAGTCGAGATCATCGGAGCTGATCGGCTCACCGATCGTCTCCACGCCACTTTCGGGGTCGACCAACAGGTATCGCCAGCCGTCCTCGGTGTGCACCGCGACGTCGAGCGGGACGTTGTCCAGCCACTCGGTGGCGAGCAGCACTCCGGTGATCTCGGCGGGGATCTCGGACGTCCAGGTGATCTCTTCGGGCAGGTTCTCGGGGCGGTGGGCGTACTCGACGGCTGTGAAGCGGACCCGCGCCGCAAGCGACGGTCGGACCGTGCCGGACGACGGCTCATCCCGCAAGGAACGGACGGGGGCCGTGGGAGTCAGGGTTTCCGGGGAGCCCGCCCGCGGAGGGATCAAGCCTGACCGCCCGGAGCGGGCGGGCTCCCCGGAAACCCCCACCGCAACCCGGACGGACGCCAGCAGGGCGCGGAGCAGTTCCCCGCGCCCAGCCCCGACATCGACCACGTCAAGTCGCGAGGGGTGGCCGAGGGCGGCGTCCACCTCCGTGATCAGGCGCAGCAGGGCGGCGGCGAAGGCTGGGGAGGCGTGCACGCTGGTGCGGAAGTGGTCGGCCGGCCCGGTGCCGGCGACGAAGAAGCCGCCCGGCCCGTAGAGCGCCCGGCTCATCGCGTCTCGCCACAGGATCGACATCAGTCCACTCCGAGTTGAGCGTGGGTCACCGTGCCGACCCTACGGTCGGGGCCGCCGTTCGTGGTTCACGCCCGGAAGTAGTGCCCCTCGTCCAGGTCGGCAATCAGGCCGGGGTGGGCAGGGGCCCAGCCCAGCAGTTCGCGCGTGATCGCGGATGACGTCGGATTGTCCATCTGGGCGAACGATCCGAGGAAGCCGAAGTAGTTGTCTGCCTCGTCGGGGCCGATGCTTCGGACCGGGATGTCGAGGTTGCGGCCGATGGCGGTGGCGATCTGCCGGAAGGGGACTCCTTCGTCGGCGGCTGCGTGCAGGCGCGCACCGTTCGGGGCCCTTTCGAGGGCCAGACGGTAGAGCTCGGCTGCGTCGAGCGTGTGCACGGCCGGCCACCGGTTGGCGCCTTCGCCGACGTACGCGGCGTACCCGTTCTGCCGGGCTGCAGCGATGATGGCGGTGATGAAGCCGTAGTGGTCGAGCGAACTGTGCACGGTGGGCGCGAGCCGGACGATGGAGGAGCGCACACCGCGGGCGGCGAGGTCGACCACGAAGTTCTCCGCGTCGATCCGGTAGCCGCTCGGGAAGGCGTCGCGTTCGGTGCCGGGGCGACCGACGATGCCGCCCATCGCGAGCATGGCCGTCCCGCTCGTGCCGACAAGCGGTTTGCCGGAGCCGCCCAAGCCGTCGGCAAGTGCCTTGAGGGCGTCCAGGTCGGCCTTGGCTGCGCCGGCCATGTCGCCGTTGAGCATGAGGTCGTGCCGGAACGCCAGGTGGATGACTCCGTCGGACGCGGCTGCCTCCGCGGACAGCACGTCGAGGTCGGACAGGTCGCCGCGGCGTGTTTCAGCGCCGAGCTTCTCGATCGCGGCGGCGGATGTGTCGGAGCGGGCCAGGCCGACGACCTCGTGTCCGGCGGAGAGCAGTGCCGGCACGACCGCGGAGCCGAGATGGCCGGAGGCACCTGTGACGAATACGCGCATGGTGGATCCTTCGTGGGTAGGGGCATGTCACCTTGCGACATGACCGTACCTCGTGATGTCGCCACGTGACATCGCTCGGACGAAACAATGTCGCAGCGTGACATCGGATACCATCGCCACATGGCTCGCTGGCAACCAGACGCGCGCGGCCGCCTGGAGGCGGCCGCTTTCGAGTTGTTCCGCGAGCGCGGCTTCGAGCAGACCACGGTCGCCGACATCGCCGCCCGTGCCGGCCTCGACAAACGCACCTTCTACCGTCTCTTCGGCGACAAGCGCGAGGCTCTCTTCAGCGGCAGTGAGCGCGTGGAGGAGGCCCTGGTCAAGGTGGTCGCCGAGACGGACGCCGCCCCATTTGAGGCGGTCGTCGCCGCCTTCCGTCAGATGGCGGCGGAAATCTTCGCCGACCGCCGCGAGCTGGTCCGGATGCGCCAGTCGATCATTGAGAGCAGCCCGGAGTTGCAGGAGCGTGAGCTGCGCAAAACGGGCGCCCTGCTGGCCGCCGTCACCGCCGCCCTCCGTGCCAAGGGCTTCGACGAGACCACGGCCATACTGGCCACCGAGTCGGGTGGCACGGTCTTCCGCGTCGCGTACGCCCGCTGGGTCTCGCCCGACAGCGATGCGTCGCTCGCCGATCTGATCGCCGAGGTGGCCACCGAGCTGAGCGCCATCACGTCGTCGTCCCCAGGGAGGCGTTGACAAGGGGCCTCTCCTTCGGCGGTGAAGGTTTTCACACATGCTTGTCCGGGTTCGGTAGGCCGGGCGCATACTTGCGATCGACCGGTACCCCTTCTCGAGGACTGGATCGTCGTCATGAGCGCACCGTTGCGCCCGCGTCCGGCCGGCCCACCCGGGCCCGCCGCCTCGTGGGATCGCGCCGTTCCCGGCACCCGCGCCGTCACCTCCCGTCTGCTCACCGTCGGTGTCGTTGGCGCCGGTCGGGTCGGCGCCGTGCTGGGTGCCGCGCTCGCCGCCGCCGGGCA